>DATJIA010000031.1:0-9739 GCA_035493675.1 Kofleriaceae bacterium
CATCGCCTCGAAGCCGTACGTGTAGCCGTCGCCGATGTTGTCCCAGTACTGCAGCTGCACCGAACCGTCGGGATAGATCGTCGCCTTGTTGCTGAACTGCGTGAGGTCGGTGCGGCGGATGCCGTAGACCTCGCCGTCGAAGGTCCACAGGTGATCGGGCTTGAACTCGAAGCCGACGCCGAGGTGGATGCCGCGCTCGATCCCGATCTTCGGGTTGCCGTAGTGCGTGTCGAACGCCTCGGGCTGCGGCGGCTGGTGGAAGACGCCGAGGTACGCCTTGGTCGTCCACTGCGCGTCCACCGCGTAGCGCGCGACCAGGCGCGGATCGAACGACTGCCGCGTCTCGCCGGACAGCACGAAGCTGTCGGAGCGGAGGCCGGGGACGAGGCGCAGCTTGCCGAGATCGATCGCGAGATCCGCGTAGAGGCCGAGCGCGACCTGCGTGATGCCGCGGTTGATCTGCGCCTGCGGCGCGTTGACGCCGACCGCGTCGCGGACGTTGGTCGCGATCGCGGCGAGCACGTTGTAGTCGGTGACGCGCGATTCGTAGTCGATGCCGGTGTCGAGGTAGACCTTCTTCGACAGGCGACCGGTGACGCGCGCGCGATAGCCGAGCGTGCTCTCGGTGACCTTGAACTCGGTGTACGGGCCCATCGCCTGCGCCTGCGCGCCGCTGAAGACGACCGCGTCGCGTCCCACCGACGGCGAGATCGTGAGCTTCAGATCGCCCATCAGCGGGCGCGTGTAGTTGCCGATCACGCGGAAGAAGTCGATCGAGCTGTTGAGCTGCAGCGACTGCTGTTGATCGGCGGGCGTGTTGACGACGCGCAGCTGATCGCTCGACAGCAGCGCGAGCACCGACGCGCGGCCTTCCTCGTGGAGGTCCCAGTCGAGGCGCGCCTGCGCGTCGTAATAATAAGGTACGACGATGCGCGTCGAGCCGTCGGTCGGCTCGGGCAAGGCGACGCCGAGCACGAAGTCGAGGTAGCTGCGGCGCGCGGCGGCGGCGAACGAGATGTCCTTGGTGATCGGCGCGCGCACGTACGCCGACGCGTTCAAGATGTCGACCGACGCCGACCCGTGCACGCCGTCGGACTTCGACGGCCGCGTCTCGATCGCGACCGCGCCGCCGTAGATGCGGCCGAACCGCGCGGGGAAGCCGCCCGGGTAGAGCTCGATCGACTCGAGGAACTCGGGGTTCAAGATCGACGGACCGCCGAGGAAGTGGAAGATGCCGGGCACGCGGTGGCCGTCGATGTAGATGCCGGTCGCGTTCGGGTTCGAGCCGCGCACGACCAGCACGCCGACGCCGAACGGCGAGCGCGCGACACCGGGCAAGGCCTGGATCGCGCGGATCGGATCGCCGAACGTGCCCGGCACGGTGACGAGCTGATCGCGCGTGAGCCGGCGGCGCGTCACCTCGATCACCTCGCGATCGCCCTCGACGACGGTCGAGTACGGGTTCGCGTTCTCGGGCCGCAGGCGCAGCGTGACGTCGTTGGCCTCGCCGGCGGCGAGGAAGATCGGGCGCTCGAGCAGATCGTATCTGGGCGCGGACGCGAGCAGCGTGTACGAGCCGGGCGCGACCCCGTGGAACGCGAACTGGCCGCTGTCGTCGGTGACGACGTCGAGGCCGAGCTCCTTGACGCTGACGATCGTGCCCGGGAGCTTGCGTCGCGTGCCGAGCTCGAGGACCTGGCCGCGGATCGTGATCGGCTGCTTCAGATCGCCGGCGTGACCGGGGAGCGTCTTCTCCTCTGCAGGAGGCGGCGTGTTGTCGACCGGGACCTGCTGGGTCTGCTTGTCGATCACGAAGTGAATCACGGTCTCCACGACGATCGGCCCCGGCTTGCCGTCGAATTCGGCCGGATCGAAGACGTACTGCAGCGCGGCGGCCTTGGCCGCCTCGTCGAAGCCGTCGCCGACCGGCTCCGGAACGTCGACCTGCGTGACGACGCCGGTCGCGTCGATGTGGATCCGCACCTTCACATCCGCGGTCTTGTTCGCGGCGAGCGCATCCTTCGGATACTCGGGCGCGACCGCCTGCAGCAAGACCGGCGCCTTGGTCATCACCGGCTGGCGCGGCTGCGCCTGTGCGTGAGCCACCGATGCGACGGTGATCACGAGCGCCACGAGGGCGAAGGACAACCAACCGCGCACGGCTCGTAGGGTACACTGTTGCCCATGCGCGCGTGGCCTGCCGCCTTGCTGGTGACGTACGTCATCGGCTGTGGCACGCAGGCGCAGACCGGGCACGACGCTTCGACCCGCGACGACGCGCGCGGGTTCGCCGACGCCGCGCCGCCCGATGCGAACAATTCGTTCGCGGTGCAGTACACCGATCCCGATCACGGGCCGTTCGCCGGCGGCACCAAGACGACGATCCGCGGCGTCGGCTTCGCCGCCGACGACGAGGTCCGCATCGGCGGCCGCCTCGCCACGAATGTGAAGCGGCTCGATCCGAAGCACCTCGAGGTCGTGTCGCCGCCCGGCGATCCGGGCGCCCAGCCGATCGAGGTCCGCCACAAGGACGGCACGACCGCGATGCGCGCCGACGGCTTCACGTACGAAGCGATCGCGATCTCGCCGCCGTCGGGCTCGGTCGCCGGCGGCACCTACGTCGCGATCACCGGCTTCGGCACCGCGTTCGACGCGACCACGCTCGTCACCTTCGACGGCGTGCCCGCGACCGGCATCGTCGTCGAGAACGCCGAGCGGATCACGTGCTTCACGCCGCCGGGGACCGCCGGCGACGCCAACGTCGTCGTCGTGACGAGCGCGAACGTCTATCGCGCGGATCGCGGCTACGCGTACTACGCGACCGGCGATCCGTTCGCGGGCGGCCTCAGCGGCGGGCCGATCAACGGCACGCTCAACGTGGTCGTGATCGACGCGTACACCGACGACGGCGTGCCGAACGCGTTCGTCGCGATCGGCGATCCCGCGACCACGCCGTACAAGGGCTACACCGATCTGCTCGGGCAGATCACGTTCAGCGCGCCGGGCCTGCACGGGCCGGTCGACGTCGTCGTCGCGCCCGACAACTACGAGGTCGGCACCTTCGACTGCTTCGACGCGACCAACCTGACGATCGCGGTGCGCCCGATCATCTCGCCGACGCCGACCGGTCCGCCCGGCATCGGCACCGACGACGGCACGATCCGCGGCTCGATCGTCTTCGGCGACGACACCGGGCTCGGCTCGCCGTTCTGGAGCATCGTGCCGCAGCCGCGCACCGCGACCGAGGTGAAGCGCGTCTACGTCACGACCGCGGCGTCGTCGGTGTTCGGCGGTCCGCGCTCCGCGGGGCCGCCGATCGATTATCACTACGATCCGAACCAGCTCGCGTGGCCGTTCGAGATCAAGGCGAGCCCGGGCGCGCGCGCGGTGATCGCGGTCGCGGGCCTCTACGACAGCGCGAAGGATCCGCAGGGGCTCGGCGCGCCCGGCTTCCAACCGTTCGCGATCGGCGTCGCGCGCGGCGTGCTGGTCGGTCCGATGGAGACCGTGCAGGGCGTCGACGTCGTCGTGAACATCCCGCTCGACGCCGCGATGAAGGTCGACCTCGTCGATCCGCCGGACATCAACGTCGATCCGACCGGGCCGATGCAGCGCCAGATCCAAGCCGTCGTCGACATGGGCGGCGAGGGCACGATCGAATTCGGCGCGCACGGGCTCGGCCCGCAACCCGGCGGCGATTGGCCCGGGACGTTCACGCTCGCGCCCGATCAGACGAGCATCACGCTCGAGAACGCGCCCTCGCTGATCCGCGCGATCGGCGACGGCTCGTACAGCTTCCTCGCGCTGATCTCGACCTACGGCGGCGCGCCGATGAGCGGGCGCATCTGGCGCGGCGTGAAGGACACGTCGCAGCCGATCGAGATCAGCGGCTTCGTCGGGATCCCGCGACCGACCGATCCGGCGCCCGAGGGCACCGCCTCGCGGCGGCACGCCGTCTTCACGCCCGAGCACGAGACGCTCGCGCCGACCTTCCACCTGCACTACGTCTCCGACGATCAAGGGCAGCCGGTGTGGCGCGGCGTCTCGTGCGGCGCCGAGACCGACGTGACGTTGCCCGATCTGTCGACGATCGGGCGCGTGTGGCCGCCGCCGGATACGCGCCTGTTCTGGTCGGTGTGGTCGATCGCGTCGCAGACCGACGACTTCAACCAGTACACGTATCGATGGAACAGCTCGTCGTACTGGCGGGCGTACGCGAACGACTACGCGTGGGTGAAGTGGCCGTCGCAATGAAGCGCGTCTTGATCTTCGTGGCGTTGGCCGCGTGCAGTAAGCCGCGCCCGCTCGATTCGCTGTGCGGCCCCGGCGAGACCCGCTGCGCGAACCAGGTCCTGCAGCTCTGCTCCGACGACGGCCAGGCCTGGATCGATCAAGACGACTGCATGGGCCGCGGCCTGGTCTGCGACGCGACGCGCGGCTGCACGGCGTGCACGCCGGGCGCGCTGTCGTGCGACGGGCAAGCGGTCGTGCGCTGTCGCCCCGACGGCAGCGGGCTCGACACGCTCGCGACCTGCGACGGCGCCGCCGGCCAGGTCTGCGCGTCGGGCGATTGCGTCAACGCGTGCGACCTCGCCGCGATGCAACACAGCTACGAAGGCTGCGAGTACTGGGCGGTCGATCTCGACAACGCGGTCGTCGCGGATCAAGGCGCGGCGGCGGCGCAGCAGTACGCGCTCGTCTTGTCGAACCCGAGCGCGCTCGACGCGACCGTCTCGGTCGACATCCTGTGCGACGCCGCCGACGCCGCGAACCCCGCGTACAAGTGCGAGGTCGGCCAGACCTACACGGTCGTGCCCGCGTTCCACGTCGCGCCCGGCGATCTCCGCATCATCGACCTCGACGCGCGCGAGCTCGACGGCACCTCGAACCCGAGCTTGAACGACGGCCCCGGCACGTTCGTCTCGTCGCACGCGTACCACATCACGTCGACCGCGCCGCTGATCGCGTATCAGTTCAACCCGCTCGACAACGTCGGCGTCTTCTCGAACGACGCGTCGCTGCTCCTGCCGACCGAGTCGCTCGACAAGCGCTACCTCGTGCTGTCGTGGCCGCAGACGATCGCGCTGACGCAGGACTCGCAGACGAACATGGGGATCCACCTGCGCGCGTTCCTGTCGGTCGTCGCGATCGCGGATCAGACGACCGTCGACGTCACGCTGTCGACCGACATCATCGGCGGCGGCGGCATCGGCGCGCTGAAGAAGGGCGACGTCGTGCACGTCGTGCTCGATCGCTATCAGGTGCTCAATCTGGAGACCGGATCGTTCAACGCGGACTTCACCGGCTCGTCGGTGGTCGCCGATCAGAAGGTCGCGGTCTTCACCGGCAGCGAGGCCTCCGACGTGCCGCGGTTCGACTCGGTCGCCGAGCGCCGCTGCTGCGCGGATCACCTCGAGGAGCAGCTCTTCCCGGAGAGCTCGTTCGGGCAGAGCTTCGTCGCGGTGAAGACGCCGCTGCGCTCGAAGGTCGTCGCCGCCGCCGGCTGGCAGGTCGCGGTCGCGCAGTCGGAGCCGGAGTACTGGCGCATCGTCGCGAGCCACGACGGCACCGTCGTCCACACCAACCTGCCGGTGCCGCAGGATCTGTTCACGATGAACCGCGGCGAGGATCTCATCCTGCAATCGCCCGGCGACTTCACGGTGCAGTCGACCAAGCCGATCTCGTTCGCGCAGTTCCCGGTCAGCCAGCAGGCGACCGGCATCCCGTCGACGCTGCCCGACGGCGGGCGCCCGCCGGGCGGCGATCCGTCGTCGATCATGATCCCGCCGATCGAGCAGTGGCGCGATAGCTACCTGTTCCTCGTGCCCGACAAGTACGCGTTCGACTCGCTCTTGATCGCGGCGCCGTCGACCGCGCGCCTGCGCTACGACGGCTTCGCGCTCGAGGACGCGCTCGACTGCGAGTACAACCCGGCGGGCACGCTCCCGGTCGGTCCCGACGGCACCGATCTGCAGTACGTCGCGATCCGCTGCATGTTGTCGCATCCGACGACCACCGGCCCGGGCCTGCAGGACGACGGCGTGCACTACCTCGAGGCGGCCGGCGGCGAGCACTTCGGGCTGGTCGTGTGGGGCTGGGACTCGTTCGTGAGCTACGGATATCCGGGCGGTACGAACGTGTCGCCGATCAATCTGCAGTGATTGGGCTTTGGGCTTTGGGCTTTGGGCTTTGGGCTTTTCGGAAACCGCGGGAATCGATCGTTGTCTCACGTGCGTTGGACTGACCGTGCAGACGCGCGCGTACTCGATCTGCCGCAAGTGTGCCGCTGTGTTCCCCGAGGGGAGGCGGTGCCCGCGGTGCGATGGCGATCAGGTCGCCGCGCGCGCGATCGCGGAAGCGACCGCGCACGCGATCGAGCAGGCCGCGCCGACGCCGAGCCCGCGCCGCAACCAGGCGACGATCGCGGCCGCGGCGATGCTCGCGCTGATCCTCGCGCTCGGCGCCGCGGTCGCCGCGATCGCGAGCCCTTCCGGCTACGAAGTGCAGCGCTCAGGTTCCGGCAGTGCGTCGCAGGTGCACGAGTAGATCGTCGACCAGCCCGCGCGCCGCGTTCTCGAGCGCCTCGCGCTTGAGCTGCGGCAGGTAGCGCGCGTCGTAGGTGCGCTTCGGCACCTGCACCTTCGCGCCGTTCGAGAGGAACGACTTCATGCTGCCGTGCGCGTCGCTGATCGCGAGCCGCAGCTCGGCCTGCACTTCGACGTAGTCGCCGCTGGTGCGCTGCTCGAGCTTGGTGATGCTGAGATCGACCTGACAGGGATCGAGGCCGTACTTCGACGCGTCGTCGGCGGCCGCGGTCACCTTCGCCTCGCCCTTCAGCGAGCCGAGCAGGGTGTCGCGCAGGATCGACGCGTTCGCCTTGCGGGTCTTCTCGTCGCTCTTGCCCGGCGAGTCGTCGCTGGTCGACTTGATCACGACGTAGACGTCGGGGCGCGGCGTCACCGCGTGCGCGTTGTGTCCGAAACCCGGACGTCCCTTGTCGCCGTCGCCGCCCGAAGACGCGGTCGCGGGCTCGGGATCGACCGCGATGTTGTTCGCCTGCGATACCTGTATCACCGCGGTGTGCGCGCGCTTCTGCACCAACGGATCGGGATCGTTCTCCGCCTCGCGCAGCGCGGGCAGCGCCGCGCGATGGCCGAGCTTGCCGAGCCCCGCGGCCGCGATCGCGCGGACCATCGAGCTCGGATCGTGGAGCGCGGCGACCAGCGGCTTGAGCGCGCGCTTGTCGCCGAGGCGCGCGAGCGCGGTCACCGCGCCGATGCGCTCCTTCTCGCTCGAGCTCGACGACAGCGTGTCGGCGAGCTGCGCGACCCCGTCGGCGCGCGCGACGCGCTGGAATCGGGGCGCCCCTGCGCACAGCGCCAACGCCACCGCGAAGCGTGAAATCCAGCGGCGGCCCGGCACACAACGATTTAGGCATCCGCCGATCGACCCGTCAATTCCTTCGTCGGAACTCTCCGCCTCACTCTCGATCACCGGGAGCGCCTCGAAGTGCCACGACATGGCATCGACCGTGTATGGTGGAGACGTGGGGGAAGACGAAGCGGCGATCGCCGCCGAAGTCGAGGCCGCGAACCGCTCGTTCTATCGTGCGTTTGCCGACGGAGACTTCGCCGCGATGGAAGCGGTGTGGTCTCACGGCGCACACGTCCGCTGCGTGCATCCCGGTTGGACCGTCCTCGACGGGTGGGAGCGAGTGCGCGAGAGCTGGGCGCGCATTCTGAGCGGGCCTGACGGCGAGCTCGAGATCGCGATCGACGCGGTCCAGGTCCGCGCGTCGGGCGACGTCGCGTGGGTCGCGTGCATCGAGCGGCTCTCGAACGGCGACTTCGACACGCTGATGATCGCGACCAACGTCTTCGAGCGCGACGACGACGGCGCGTGGCGCATGGTGCAGCACCACGCGTCGCCGATCCTCCGCGACGGCAGCGCCGATCAGGAGAAGCGTGGCAACGACGTCAACTGACGATCGCACGTTCCAGTACGCGAGCATCGGCGGCGCCGCGGTGCTCGCCGCGATCTTGTTCTTCGTGCGCTTCTGCGGCGGCGTGCCGATGCCGCCGAAGCCGCCGCCTCCGCGCGTCGACACCGCGGCGGCCGGCGACGTGCTCGCGAACGCCGACGCGACCGCGCTCGCGTACAAGGGCTACATCGAGAGCGACGCGCAGACGGCCGGCGTGCCGGTGCCGTCGGTGGAGGCGATGGGCAAGAAGCTCGTGCCTCGCAGCGACGAGTCGCACTTCGCGCTCGCGCCCGGCGATCGGCCGCGCGAGGTCGCGGGCCTCCGCTTGAGCGCGGTCGTGCAGCGCGGCGATCGCGGCGACGATCTCGTGCTCGTGATCGCGAACCCGGGCGAGGTCGACCTCGCGTACGACATCGTGACGAAGCCGAGCTACGGCACCGGCGCGTGCACGCAGCGAACGGTGCGCTCGTTCAACGCGATGGTGGTCGCGCACCACTCGGAGGAGTCGCGGAGCGAGTGCATCTATCGATCGGGGATGGTGCTCGGGATCGAGAAGGTCGAGACGCTCGAGCTGAACCCGCTCGAGAGCTACTACGTGAGCCGCGTGCCGCCGCAGGCGGTCGGGCTCGAGCTGCGGCTCGCGCAGGGCCACAAGCCTTCGCTGCCCGGCGGCGTGTCGGTCTGCAACGTCGCGATGTCCCAAACCATTCGTGCGGGGCTCGAGAACGACACCTTCGGGTGGCGGGATCTCGTCGACTTCTATGCGCGCCATCGCTGCGACTCGTACAGCTTTCCCGAGGACTACCGCGCATTTACGAAGGACGGCGAGAAGCCGTTGCCGGCGGTCTCGAGGGGCGGCTGAGCAAATCCGCGGCGTTAGGCTTGAGCCCGGCGCGCAGGCCCTGGTATTCTCGTCATCAGTTACGCGGAGTTGCGCCTGGTGACCAAGTCGGAGTTGATCGAGCGGATCGCGGAAAGCCTCAAGCTCCCGGCGGGCAAGGCAGAAGCGATCGTGAACTGCGTCTTCGACTCGATGGTGAAGGCCCTCGAGCGCGGCGAAGGCATCGAGATCCGCGGGTTCGGCAGCTTCACGGTCCGTGACTACAAGAGCTACGAGGGCCGCAACCCGCGAACCGGCGAACCGGTCCACGTCGCGCCCAAGCGCCTGCCGTTCTTCAAGGTCGGTAAGGATCTCCGCGAGCGCGTCAACGCGCAGGTCGGCCAGCCCATCCCGGAAGATCGCGACGGCGACGACGACACGGGGCCCGACGACGACTTGATCGACGAAGACGACGACGACGCGGTCGCCTAGCGTCCGTCGTCCGTCGTCGGTCGTCCGTCGTCCGTAGACGCGGCCCGGCGAAAGTACGCGACGAGTCGTTGAAGCATCTGGACCACGCGATCGTATGCGTCGCCTAGCTGTCGCGCGACCTCGTCATCGAGGTAGCCGAGACGGGCAGTGACGGTGATGAGGTAGCGAACCTCGGAGCTCGTGTGGATCGCGAGTCATGTGGCTCGTATCGATCGCACCGCTCGCGAGTTGCGTCTGAAACGGACGACGGACGACGGACGACGGACGACGATCCCTAGATGGTCATGACACTGCCGGCGTCCCCATCGACCAACACCGTGTCGCCGTCGCTGAACGTGCGGGTCGCGTCGCGAGCGATGACGTAGGGGATGCCGAGCTCGCGGGCGAGCGCGACGCCGTGATCGAGGGCGCCGCCGTGATCGGCGACGATCGCGGCGGCGTGCTGG
>DATJIA010000032.1:0-12012 GCA_035493675.1 Kofleriaceae bacterium
CCGAACACCTCGCGCTCGAGCGCCTCGAGCGTCGCGAAGTCGGCGGACCTGAGACTGCGGACCTGGTATCGCGCCATCTTCGACCTCCCTCGCACGCCAACTTGATCCGCTCCCGTGTCGCGATCGCGTAGGTCGTGCGTCGCGATCGCAACGGCTCGGCAAAGGATCGGTTTCAGATCTCGCGACGAAGCGGCCACACACGCGGCACCGAGTCGTTGCATTCACGCGCCGCGATGGCGATCGACGCGCGCGTAATCCACGTCGCATGAATCGATCCGTCTCGATCGTGTGCGCCGCGCTCGCGTTCGTCGCGGCGTGCGGCGACAACCCGAAGCCGCCCGCGGAGGGCCCGCCCGATGCGCACGTCCAGCCGCCGGCGCCCGACGCGCCCGTGCAAGCCGCGCCGCCCACGCGCGTGAAGAACGCGCTCGTCACCGACAGCGCGCCGTCGATGTCCGCGTACATGACCGGCGTGAAGATGGACAACGACGTGATCGCGATGAGCGCCGAGACCAAGGGCTCTTCACGTTCTCGCACATGACGTACGACCTCGATCGCGATCCGTCGAAGGAGCCGAGCCTCGCCGAGATGACGACCAAGGCGATCGACATCCTGTCGAAGAACCCGAACGGGTACTACCTGATGGTCGAGGGCGGGCGCATCGATCACGCGCTGCACGAGACGACGCCCAGGCGCGCGCTCCAGGACACGGTCGCGTTCGACGACGCGATCGCCGCGGCGCTCGGCAAGGTCGATCTGTCGAACACGCTGATCGTCGTCACCGCCGATCACGATCACACGATGGTGATCAACGGCTACGCGAAGCGGGTCGGCGCGACCACCGCGCAGAACCCCGGCATCCTCGGCCTGGTCCACGACGCGGTCAGCGGTGCCTTGTCGCTCGACGTCGAGGGGATGCCGTACTCGATCTTGGGCTTCGGCAACGGCGAGAACCGCGTCGCGGGCGCGCGCGCGAGCGTGGCCGCGCTGACCGACGAGATCACGTCGGCGGAGATGTATCACCCGGAGGCCGGCGTGCTGATGACGCCGGGCAACGAGACGCACGGCGGCGGCGACGTGATGCTGATGGCGACCGGCGCCGGCGCCGATCGCTTCCACGGCACGATGGTCAACACGCGCGTCTTCGCGCTCGTCAAGCAAGCGTACGGGTTCTAGTGCTGGCCTTCGCAGGAGCCGTGGTCGCGCTGATCACGCACGACGTCGTCGAGCACGACGCCGAAGGCGTGACCCACACGACCCACTGGCAGGAGCGCCTCACGCGCGACGGCGATCAGTGTTGGATCGAGCGCGTCGGCGCGTCGACGCGCCCCGCCGCGAGCGTGCACGAGATCGATCTGCGCATCGCCGCGCGCTGGTACACGCGCGACGGCGAGCAGCTCGTCAGCGTTCCGGACAAGACGATCATCGACGTCGATCACCCCGACGAGACGTACGCGACCGCGTGCGCGCTGGTCGACGTCACCGGGCTGTCACCGACGAGCGGACCCGCCGTCACGCACGCGCGATGGCTCGGCGCGACCAACGCGCGCGAGTTCGTCCGCGTCGCGTGGAGATCGGATCTCGATCTACCGGCCGTGATCGAGCGCGGCACGTGGAACGGCCGCGTGCTGGCGCACACGACCATCACGCCGCAACGCTTCGTGATCGCGCCGTGGAGCTCGCTCGTCGGGTTCCGGCACCTCGACGTCAGCGACCTCGAAGACTGAATCGGTGCGCATCGTGCGTCACCGAGAAGTCACGTATGGCCGCCACGAACGTCTAACGAAAAACGCATGGTGAGCCCGCCGACTCTCAGAACCTAACGCGAAGTGCGGAGGAGCTCGATGATCTCGACGAAGAAACTCGTTCTCGGCGGTGCGATGGCCGCGGCGGTGACCGCCGCGGCGCCTCGTGCACACGCCGCCACCTGTGACTCGCTGGCGACCAATGTCATCTACGTCGGCGGGTCGACCGCGGCCGCGCCGATCATCAGCACGATCAACCAAGCCTTCATCACGCAGGCCGCCGGCGGCACGCCGAGCACGCTGATCGTCTATGCGAACGGCTCGACCCAGAAGGGCTCGTGCACCGGCACGCTGATCTACTTCGCCGACACCGCGCCGACCGGCACCTGCGCCGCGGGCGGATGCGTCAGCGGCATCGGCTCCGGCACGATCGACCCGGCCGGCATCATCTCGCCGGCGCCGGCCGCGTGCGACATCCCCGACAACACGCACCTCGACGCCGCGCTGTCCGACGTCTTCGGCACGAGCTGCGCCGGCGTCTCGGCGCTGCCCGCCGACATCAAGGACAACTTCGGGCCGATCCAGCCGATGGTGTTCGTGATCCCGCGCTCGCTGCCGAGCTTCCAGCAGGCGATCACCGCCGAGGAGGCCTACTTCGTGTTCGGCTTCGGCGGCGCTTCGGGCATGGCGTCGCCGTGGCTCGACTCGACCGCGACGCTCACCCACCAGCACATCCGCAACCAGGGCTCGGGCACGCAGCAGATGACGGGGCGCGCCGCGCTGCTCCCCGGCGACTACATCAACCAGGGCAAGATGAAGGGCACCAACGAGGGTGGCACCTCGGGCGTGATCTCGAAGCTGTCCGCGGACACCGACCCGTCGGCGATCGGCATCCTCGGCGCGGCGGACTACGATCTCCACCGCGACGCGTTCCGCGAGCTCGCGTTCAAGACCGTCGGCCAGTGGTTCGCGTACTACCCCGACTCGACCCCGACGTCGTTCGACAAGCGCAACGTTCGGGACGGTCACTACTGGATCTGGGGCCCGCTCCACATCTTCACGTGGATGAACGGCAACGCGACCGCGCGCCCGAGCTCGCAGGTGTTCCTCGACTTCCTCTCGGGCAAGACCCCGCTGCCCGGCACGAACCCGCCGCTGATCACGAAGGTCATGATCCAGGCCCACGTCATTCCGCAGTGCGCGATGCACGTGCAGCGGTCGCTCGAGGTCGGTCCGATCTCGAAGTACGACGATCCCGAGCCGTGCGACTGCTACTTCGAGCAGATCGCGACCGGCACGACGACGTGCTCGACGTGCACGTCGGCCGACGGCACCGCGTGCGGCGGCGGCGGCGTGTGCCGCCGCGGCTTCTGTGAAGCGAAGTGAACCTCGCGCCCCCTCTCCCAGGAAAGAACGAGCCATGAATCTCCGACTCGCTCTCGGCGCGGTCCTCGCGCTCTCGATCGCGCCGCTCGCCGCGTGCGGCAGCAGCAACAACAACCCGGCCGACGCCCGCGTCATCACGAACCCGCCCGACGCGATGGTCGACGCGGCGACGCCGCCCGCCGACGCGAACTGCATCGAGAATCCAACGACCAGCAACGAGCTCATGAACGCCTGCACCGACGCGGTGAAGGTTGCCAAGTCGCCGACGCTGCCGCTGGTGCTCACCGACGGTGGGCTGCCGCCGCTGCCCTGATTCGCGCCCCGCGCTGTCCGCCATGATCAAGTCACGCATCTCCGCGCCACGGGATCGGTCCGCGTACCGATTTGTGGCGCGTTTGTCGTTCGTTCGTCGGGGCGTCGTCGCGATCGCGCTCTTCGGCGCCGGCGCCGCGCACGCCCAGCCGATGGGAGGTGATGCCGCGGCCAACTCCCTCGAGGCGCGCCTCGCCGCCGAGGAGGCGGCGCGCAAGGAGGCCGAGGCGCGCCTCGCCGCCGCCGAGCAGGCGCTCGCCGAGGCGCAGGCGGCGGCCAAGGCCAACGCCGACGCGATCGCCGCGCAGAAGCAAGCGATCGACGACCTCGCGGCGCAGATCGCCGCCGAGAAGGCGCGCAGCGAGGCGGCCGCCGCCGGCTTCGTCAAGACCGCCACGCTGTCGCCGATGGTCGGCTCGCGCTGGGACGGCGTCGCGCTGCAGGGGTTCGCCGAGGTCGACTACCACGACCGGCAGTCGTCGAGCGATCAGCTGGTCGACGCGACCGGCGCACCGCTCAACCAGGACCGCATCTTCGTCAAGCGCGCGCGCGTCAAGCTCACCGCCGACTACGGGCGCGTGATGGGCGCGATCGAGCTCGACGGCAACACGGTCAGCGGTGCGCAGGTGCGCCCGATGAACGTCGAGGCCTCGTACTCGCTGGTCGATCGCGCGCGCGGCGGCACGTCGCCCGCGGTCGTCACCGCCGGCGTCTTCAAGATCCCGTTCGGCGAGGAGATCGGCGAGTCCGATCCCGACCGCCTCTTCCTCGAGCGCTCCACGAGCGAGCGCGCGCTGTTCCCGGGCGAGTACGACGCCGGCGCACGCCTCGCCGGCACGTGGCGATCGTTCAACTACTCGGTCGCCGCGACCAACGGCGAGCCGATCGGCGAGAAGAGCTTCCCGCTCCAGGATCCGAACGGCGCGAAGGACGTCGTCGGTCGCGTCGGCATCGACGCGCCGGTCGGATCGTCCCGCGTGCTCGCCGGCGTCTCCGCGCTCTCCGGCACCGGCTTCCACAAGGGCGCGCCCGCGACCAAGGACTCGATCGTGTGGCGCGATCTCAACGAAGACGGCGTCGTCGAGCTCAACGAGATCCAGAACATCCCGGGCCACGCCGCGACGCCGTCGTCGAGCTTCTCGCGCTTCGCGGTCGGCGCCGACGCGCGCCTGGTCGTGCCGGTGCCGTCGCTGGGTGCGTTCGAGCTGCGCGGCGAGATCTATCTCGCGAACAACCTCGATCGCGGCCTGGTGCCGGCCGACCCGGTCGCGTCCGCCCATGATCTGCGCGAGCTCGGCTACTACGCGCAGGTCCTGCAAGAGCTGTCGGAGCGCGTCCAGATCGGCGTGCGCTACGACCATTACGATCCCGACGCCGACGTCACCGACACGCAGTCGGGTCAGATCGTGCCGTCGACCTCGACGTTCGCGACGCTCGCGCTCGCGGCGGCGCTGCGCTTCGAGAACGCGCGGCTCGTGCTCGAGTACGACGTCAATCGCAACCACCTCGGCCGCGCCGCCGACGGCACGCCGACGAACCTGAAGGACAACGCGCTCCTCGTCCGCGCCGAGGTGAAGTTCTGATGCGCGCCGCGCTCGTCGCGTGCGTGCTCGTCGCGTGCACCGGCGTGCCGGCCGATCCGGGCCGCGACGCCGACCTGCTGATCGCGGGCGCGCAGTTCTACCGGGGCGCGCCGCCCGGCGATCAGGGCGGCCCCGCGGTCACCGGCCTGGAGACGCTGACCACCGACGCGTATCCCGGCCAGACCGCGAAGAGCATCGGCGGTACCGCCGACGCGACCAGCCGCGAGATCGCGTACTACCTCGACGGCGACGTCGGCTACTGGATGATCCCGACCGGCCTCGAGGACCCGACCAACCCCGCGCTCCTCGACTTCGCCGCCAAGGTCGACTTCGCGCCCACGATCGACGACGGCCCGCGCACGCTGCACGTGCAGGCGACCGACGCGAGCGGCACGTTCGGTCCGCCGAGCGATCTCGAGCTCCACGTCAAGCCGCTGACGATCGCGCAGAGCACGCTCGACGTCCGGCTCACGTGGGACACCGACGCCGACGTCGATCTCCACGTCACCTTGCCCGGCGGCGTCACGGTCTGGTCCGGCAACATCAACTCGTACGTGGCTCCGCCGCCGGGTCAACCGCCCGGCGACCCGAGCACCGGCGGCGTCCTCGACGTCGACTCGAACGCGAGCTGCGCGATCGACGGCCGCGACGAGGAGAACGTGTACTGGACCGCGCCTCCGCCGAGCGGCCACTACGTCGTCCGCGTCGACACGTGGGGCCTGTGCGGGCAGACCGCCGCGCGCTGGCACGTGGCGGCCACGCTCGGCGACACCCTGCTCGGCCAGGCGCACGGCGAGGCCGTCGACAGCGACACCCGGTTCACGAAGCAGGCGAACGCCGGAGTCCTCGCGCTGGAGTTCGACGTCCCGTAGCGACGTCGGGAAAGGAAGACCAATGCTCGGAGAGAATCTTCAGGAGATCGCCAAGGTCGGAGCGACCGCGGTGCTGTATTTGTTGATCGGCCTGTCGGTGATCTCGATCGGGATCATCGTCGAGCGCTGGTGGTACTACAGCCGGCGCAAGAGCGACATCAAGCGGCTGTCGGACTCGGTGGCGCGCCTCCTCAGGAAGGGCGACCGCGCGGGCGTGATCAACATCCTCCGCGGCTCGCGCGCGGTCGAGGCGCACGTGATCCTCGACGCGCTCGAGTACTACGACGAGGGCGCCGACACCTTCAGCGAGATGGTCGAGAAGTTCGTGCGCGATCGTCGCGGCGAGATGGAGGGCGGCCTCCTGTTCCTCGGCACGCTCGGCAACAACGCGCCGTTCATCGGCCTGTTCGGGACCGTGCTCGGCATCGTGCACTCGTTCCGCGAGCTCGGCGCCGCGCAGCCCGGCGCGGCCGGCGGCGGCAACATGGACAACGTGATGAACGGCATCGCCGAGGCGCTGATCTCGACGGCGGTCGGCATCCTCGTCGCGATCCCCGCGGTCGTCTTCTACAACATGTTCTCGAAGAAGGCCTCGCAGATCGAGGAGAACGTCGGCTCGCTCGAGAACGTCGTGCTCGCGCGCCTCAAGAGCACCAGCGACGAGCCGCTCTTATCGGTGCTCGAGCACGGCGACGGCGGCAACGGCGTCCACGCGGAGGCGTGACATGGCCGGCACGATGAAGTTCCACGGCAAGAAGGGCGCGGCGATCGCGGAGATCAACATCACCCCGCTCGTCGACGTGTGCTTGGTGCTCGTGATCATCATGATGGTCGCGGCGACCGCGATCGTCGCGAAGACGCTCAAGGTGCAGCTGCCGAAGGCGCACAACGCGGAGGGGCCGGCCGACAAGCCGCTCACCGTCGTCGTGATGAAGGACGGCACGATGCACCTGAAGGACGGGCCCGATGCGCTCGAGGATCACGTCGCGAAGGAAGACGAGATCAAGATCGTCTTCGACAAGGCGTACGCGAAGGACCCCGATACCAGCCTCGTGATCAGCGCCGACAAGGACGCGATCTACGACAAGGTCGCGCACATGCTCGATCTCGCGTCGGGCGCGCACCTCACCAAGATCGCGCTGAACGTGCAGGGCGGCGGCTGATCCATGAACCGGTGGCCCGTCTACATCGCGATCGTCGTGTCGATCATCGCCCACATCGTGGTGGCCGAGACCGCGATGCAGTTCAAGGGCGATCCGCCGGGCAAGCGCCGCAAGATGGTCGCCGTCGTCCAGCAGGAGAAGAAGAAGGTCGAGGAGAAGAAGAAGGAGACGCCGCCGCCTCCGCCGCCGCCTCCGCCCAAGGTTCGCGCGACGCCGAAGCCCGCGCCGGTGGAGACGCCGAAGGCCGCGCCGCCGCCGGAGCCGGTGCACGAAGCGCCGCGCGCGCCGGTGTCGACCGGGCTGGAGATGTCGAACACCGGGCCGGGCATCGACGTCGGCGGACCGACGGTGAAGGATCCGAAGGCGCACGCCGGCGAGGAAGACAAGCCGACCGCGGTGAAGAAGCCGACCGCGGTCAAGAAGCCCGACGAGCCGGCGGAGGCGCACGACGTCGGTGAAGGCCCGGCGCCGTGCACCGAAGAGGCGACCAAGCCGGAAGCGATCCAGAAGACGGAGATCGAATACACCGAGGAGGCCCGCGCCAGCGGCGTCGAAGGCCGCCTCGTCCTCAAGGTGTCCATCGACGAGAACGGCGCGGTCACCGACGTCCAGGTGTCGTCGTCGGTCGATCCGTCGCTGGACGCCGCCGCGATCGCCGCGGTCAAGCAGTGGCGCTTCAAGCCGAGCACCAGGTGCGGCAAGCCGGTCGCCGGCACGTACACGCTCGCGCGCCGCTTCGAGCTCGGAGACTGATCTTGATCCGATCCGTTTCGATCTGCGCGTGCATCCTGCTCGCGATCGCCAGCCCCGCGTTCGGTGATGACGACGAAGCCGCGCCGGTGATCACCAAGGCGCCCGCGCTCACGCACTTCGAGCAGGCGGTCTATCCGCCCGCCGAGAAAGAGAAGGGCGTCGAGGCGACCGCCGTGCTGGAGATCTCGATCGACGAGCACGGCGCGGTCACCGACGTCGCGGTCGTGACCTCGGCGGGCGCCGACTTCGACGCCGCCGCGATCGCCGCCGCGAAGAAGTTCGTGTTCTCGCCGGCGGAGATCGACGGCAAGCCCGCGCCGGTGAAGATCACGTACAAGTACGCGTTCCAGATCACCGAGGAGATGGTCTCGCTCGGCCCGCAGATCAACTTCGAGGGCACGGTCCGCGAGCGCTTCAAGAAGGATCCGATGAAGGGCGTGAAGGTCCGCATCGTCGATCTCGATGTCGACGCCGAGACCGACGACGACGGCGGCTTCGCGTTCCAGGACGTGCCCCCGGGCGCGCACAAGATCGAGCTGTCTGCGCCCACGCTCATCACGGTCTCGACCGAGGAAGAGATCGTCAAGGGCAAGAAGAAGACGGTCACGTACTTCGTCGAGGAGAAGGAGCAGGGCGTCGACGAGGAAGAGGTCGTGCGCGCGCCGCGGATCAAGAAGGAGTCGGTCGAGACGGTGATCCGCACCGAGGAAGCCCGCAAGGTGCCGGGCACGCAGGGCGACACGCTCAAGGTCGTGCAGAACCTGCCCGGCGTCGGGCGCAGCGCGTTCGGGTCGGGCGCGCTGATCGTGTGGGGCTCGGCGCCCAAGGACACGCGCGTCTACGTCGACGGCGTCGAGATCCCCGCGCTCTATCACGGCGGCGGCCTGCGCTCGACGATGTCGAGCGATCTGGTGAAGTCGATCGATCTGTCGCCGGGCGCGTACGGCGCCGACTACGGGCGCGGGCTCGGCGGCCTCGTCAAGGTCGAGACGCGCAACCTCGCGAAGGGCACGCACGTGGTCGCGGCCGCCGACGTGATCGACGCGACCGCGATGATCTCGACCACGCCGTCGTCGCGCGTGAAGCTCGGCGCCGCCGGCCGCTACAGCTACCTCGATCGCACGCTGCAGGCGGTCACCTCGCAGGACGTCGGCGACTTCGTGCCGATCCCCCGCTACTACGACGCGCAGGGCATCGCGCAGGTCGATCTCGCCAAGGACGAGGGCGTGACGCTGCTCGGCCTGGTGTCCGACGACCAGCTCGATCGCACGATCCCGTCGGACGATCCGTCGGCGGTGCGCAAGGAGAAGACGCACACGAAGTTCTGGCGCGCGCTCGCCGAGTACAAGCAGCTCTTCCCCGACGGCGCGAGCTTCACGGTGACGCCGTCGGTCGGCGTCGATACGTCGGAGATCGTGTCGTCGTTCGGCGCGGTGCCGACCGAGATCCACACGACCAGCGATCGGTACGCGATGCGCGGCGCGTATCGGCGCAAGGTGCACGCGACCACGACGCTCACCCTCGGCCTCGACGGCCTGGTCACGCACACGCGCGTCCGCCGCGCCGGCTCGATCACGCTGCCCGCGCGCGAGGGCGACATCACCGTGTTCGGCCAGCCGCCGGGCGCGCAGGTCAACGCCGACGAGTGGACGATCAACGAGCTGGGCGTCGCGCCGTACGCGGTCGCGCAGATCAAGACCGGCGACCTCGAGCTGGTGCCGGGCGTGCGCCTCGAGCCGATGGTGGTCGACGGCACGCGCGCGCTGCCGCTGGTGGGCCGCGCGCCGGAGCGCGGCTTCCGTCGCGTCGACTGGGAATTCGATCCACGCATCGCCGCGACCTATGCGCTCGGCAAGCGGCTGTCGCTGCGGGCCGGCGCCGGCCTGTACCATCAACCGGCGGATCCCGAGGACCTGTCGGCGGTGTTCGGCAACCCGATGCTGACGCCGTCGTCGGCGGCGCACGCCGTGCTCGGCGGCGCGTACAAGCTGCGCCCGACCTTGACCCTCGAGCTCACCGGGTTCGGCAAGTACCTGTGGGATCTGCCGGCGCGCAGCGAGCTGCCGACGCCCGCGCTCGCGCAGGCGCTCGATCAAGACGGCGTCGGTCGCAGCTACGGTGGGCAGGTCCTGCTCCGCCAGGAGCTGGTGAAGGGCTTCTTCGGCTGGATCACGTACTCGCTGATCCGCAGCGAGCGGCGCGATCACCCCGATCGCGACTGGCGGTTGTTCGACTACGACCAGACGCACGTGCTCGGCGTGCTCGCGAGCTACCAGATCGGGCACGGCTTCGAGGTCGGCGGCCGCTTCCGCTACACGAGCGGCGTGCCGCGCACCCCGGTGGTCGACGCGTACTACGACGGCAACGCCGATCAGTACGATCCGATCTTCGGCGCGCAGAACTCGATCCGCGTGCCGTCGTTCTACCAGCTCGACCTCCGCGTCGAGCGCACGATCACGCGGCCGAGCTGGCGCCTGAACGTGTTCCTCGACGTGCAGAACGTCACCAACCGAGCCAACCCGGAGGAGATCATCTACAACGACGACTTCTCGCGGCGCGGCTACATCACGGGGCTGCCGACCCTCGCGGTGCTCGGCGCCCGGCTGGAGCTCTAGATGCGCGGATGGTCGCTCTTGATCCTCGTCGCCGCGTGCAAGCCGGATCTCGGCGAGCCCGCGTCGCTGGTCGACGCGCCGCGCTTCCTCGCGATCTCGAGCGAGCCCGCCGAGGTCGTGCCGGGCGCGACGGTGACCTTGCACGCGGTGGTCGCGCGGCCCGAGGGCCAGGTCGCCGACGACGCCCCGGCGAGCTGGGCGATCTGCACCACGCCCAAGGCGGTCTCGGTCAACAACGTCGTCTCCGACGACTGCGTCTTCGAGAGCCAGGTCGGGCTGCCCGATCACACGCTGACCGTGCAGGCGACGATCCCGATGGACGCGTGCTCGCTGTTCGGTCCGGACCCGCCGCAGTCGCTGCCGGGCCAGCCGCCGCTCCGTCCGATCGATCCCGACGCGACCGGCGGGTACTACCAGCCGGTGCGCGCGCTGCTCGAGGACGAGCCGGCCCACTACATCGCGGCGTTCGGCCTGCCGCGGATCACCTGCAACCTGCCGGACGCGCCGAGCGACATCGCGATCGCGTTCCGCGAGCGCTATCACGCCAACACGAACCCGACGATCGCGCGCGTGCTCGTCTCGATCGACGGCGCGACCTCGATCGATCTGCCCGCCGACGTTCCGGCGGGGCGCGAGGTCACGTTCGTCGTCGTGTGGCCGGCCGCCGCCGCCGAGACGTATCCGGTCTTCGATCGCGTGTCGCGCACGCTGGTCGATCACCGCGAGGCGCTGCGCGTGTCGTGGTTCGCGACCGCGGGCGAATTCGCGCACGATCACACCGGCGCCGCCGAGGACGACACCTCGACGGAGACGCAGAACCTCTGGACCGCGCCGGCGTCGCCGGGCCTCGTGCACGGCTGGGTCGTCCTGCGCGACAGCCGCGGCGGCTCCGACGTCCGCGCCTTCGACGTGAACGTCACGCCGTGACGCCCGCGGTCCTGCTCGTCGAGGCCGGCGGCGACGCCGGCGAGCTCGAGCGCGCGCTCGCCGAGCTGCGCGTCGGCCGTGCCACGCTCGCCGAGCTCGATCGCCTCGCGCCGCTCGACGCGATCGCGGTGATCGCGATGGTCGCGCCCGCCGACGCGACGATCTTCACGCGCGTCCTCGCCTGGGCGGATCGCCGCGCGACGCGCCCGGGCCTGATCGCGTGCATCGATCAGGCGGACTCGCTCGACGTCGAGACCGCGCTCGCGGCCGGCCTCGACGACGCGATCCCCGCGGCGATCAGCGCGCGCGAGCTGGTCGCGCGCGTGCGCGCGGTCGCCCGCCGCGTCCGTCGCGCCGAGCGCATCCCGGAGCACGTGCGGTTCGGGCCGTTCGTGCTCGCGCTGGGCGAGGAGGTCGTGTGGATCGACGGCGCGCCGCGCACGCTCTCGCGCGGCGAGTTCGCGCTCCTGCGCGCGCTGATCGCCGCCGGCGGCGCCGCCATGACGCGCGCCGCGCTCCTCGACGCCGCCTGGGGCGCGCGCAAGGTCGGCGTCGGCGAGCGCGCGGTCGACAACGTGATCCTCAACCTGCGCCGCATCCTCGGACCGGCGCGGATCGTGACCGTGCGCGGCGTCGGTTTCCGGCTCGCCCGCTGA
>DATJIA010000033.1:0-30492 GCA_035493675.1 Kofleriaceae bacterium
AGCTTCCCGCTCGCCGAGCTGGCGCGGCGGCTCGAGAGGAGGTTGGCGCATGATCAGCGTCCGCTCGCTCTCTAAGCAGCACGGCACGCGGCGCGTGCTCGAAGGCGTGAGCGCCGAGGTCGGCAAGGGCGAGACGATCGCGATCGTCGGCCCGTCGGGCGGCGGCAAGTCGACCTTGCTGCGCTGCTTGAACTACCTCGAGACGTTCGAGAGCGGCTCGGTCGAGATCGCGGGCTTCACGCTCGCGGCCAACATGGGGCGGAGCTCCGCCGAGCGGGAGGTCCTGCGCGCGCTGCGCACCAAGGTCGGGATGGTGTTCCAGCAGTTCAACCTGTTCCCACACCTGACCGTGCTGGAGAACGTCACGCTCGCGCCGCGCATCGTCGTCGGGCGCTCTTTCGACGACACCGCGAAGCACGCGCGCGAGCTGCTCGCGAAGGTCGGCCTCGCCGATCGCGCGGGCTCGTATCCGCACGAGCTGTCGGGCGGACAGCAGCAGCGCGTCGCGATCGCGCGCGCGCTCGCGCAGAAGCCGGAGGTCATGCTCTTCGACGAGCCGACCTCGGCGCTCGAGCCCGAGATGCGCGACGACGTCATGGAGGTCATGCAAGGCCTCGCGAAGGACGGCATGACGATGCTGGTCGTCACCCACGAGATGCACTTCGCGCACGACGTCGCGACGCGCGTGTGGGTGATCGACAAGGGCACGATCGCCGAGGACGGCACGCCGGCGCAGGTCGTCGACGATCCCAAGTCCGAGGTCGCGCGCGAGTACTTCGCGCGCCTGCGGACGTCGAAGAAGAAGTAGGCCCGTCCCCGCCGCCGGTCCCCCAGCTTGTCGACGCTGACGGCGGCGGGAACGGTAGATTCGATCCGCTAGCAGCGCGGGAAGAAGTGGATGAGCGACACGCGCCCGTTCGACGCGTTGATCATCACGGCCGCGCTCTCGCTGCACTCGTCGGCGTCGGTGCGCATGAGCGACTGCACGTAGCCGTTCGGGCTCGCGGCCGGCGCGTCGGTGAGCGCGCCGATCAGCTGCGGCATGCGCGCGAAGAGATCCTGCTCGCGCGGCGTGCTCGGCTGCCAGCCGCGATCGCTGATGAGCGTGGCGATCTCGCGCACGTCGCTGACGTAGCTCGGGGCGCCGGTCGAGAGCTCGCCCGCGGTCGGACGCTGCACGGTCACGTCGATCGCCCAGTGGATGACGTCGTTGCCGAGGTACGGCAGGCTCGGCGCGATGCGCGCGCGTTGGGTCGCGTCGGTGAGCGCGCACGGCGGGATCTGGAGCGTGACGATCTCGGCGGCGGCCGGATAGTCCGACGACGTCGCGGCCTCGAGCAGCTCGTTCAGATCGTCGGCGGTCGCGTCGTCGATCACGGTGAACGCGAGGTCACACGCGGGCGGCGTGGTCGCGTGCATGCGCTGCCACCAGACGCTGGCTCGCGCGCGCAAGGCGGTCAGCGCCTGCGTGCCGACCTGCGCGACCGGGCCCATTGCGGCGACGGTCGCGAACGGGGCCTTCGCGACCAGGTTGGTCGCGGCGCGGGCGTCGAGCTTCGCGTCGACGTCGAGCTCGCCGACGCTCGCGCGGTTCACGCCCCACACGACCGCCTCCGCTTCCCAACCTTGGAACACGACGCCCTCGACGACCTGCGCCGCGGGGGCCGGGTGCGCGTCGGCGTACGCGGCGAGCTTCGTGAGCGCGCTGTCGCCGACGTAGGAGACCGCGTCGAGCGCGACCGTCGTGTCGAGGGTCGCGAGATCAGTGCCCGGATAGTTCACGAGGTCGAGCACGCGCTGCGCTTGGGCCGCGGGCATGCTGATCGCGACCTGCGACTCGCCTTCGTCGTCGCCCGCGTCCAGCGCACACGCGGTCAACGCGCACATCGCGATCGCGATCGCGCGCGTCATCGCTTCGCTCCGTCGCACCACACCGACGCCCGTCGCATCGCGGACGTCCATCTCCACCACGCAAGCCACGCGAATCCTCGCTTCATCTCAGATCTCCAACGCCACGACGCGCACGCCCGGCGGCGGCGCCTTGTCCGACCCCAGCTGCGACGCGATCCGCCGGCGCAAGGTCGCGAGCGCCTCGTCCTCGGTCTTGCCGCAGCTCGAGCACCCCGGGACATCGGGGCAATACGCCTGCACCAGCCCCGCCTCGGGTCGTCGTCGCAGATAGACGGTCACTCGCATCGCGGCTGCCCTTCAGCAACGACCGTGCCTCCTCGCGCTCCCGTCCAACCCCACGACGGCAGGCGCCCCGCCCACGATCGTTGTTGCATGAGCGCAACTTTTGTTGAATCCTCGCAGTTCTTGTTGCGAAAGACGCAGAACGGCGCCCGCGACGCCGCCTCCCGCGACACCGCCGACGCCGAGCTCCACGCCGCCGACGTCGAGCACCTCGAACGCCGGATCATGGAGCTCGCGCTCGAGCGCACCGGCGCCCGCCACGGCGCCCTCTTCCTCTGGGACGCCAAGCGCCGCGGCCTCGCGCTCGGCTTCCACGTCGTCGAGGGCGCGGTGATCGACATCCCCGACGCGCTGATCGCGCCGCCGCGCGCGGGCGAGCCCGCCGGCATCGCGATGCACGTGATGGACACCGGCGCGCCGTACCTCGTGAACGACACCTCGCGCGATCCGCACTACGCGCCGTATTTCCTCCCGGTCGCGTCGATCGCGGCGGTGCCGATCCTCTATCAGCGCAAGCCGATCGGCGTGCTCAGCGTCTCGTCGCGCGACGCCGAGGCCTTCGACCCCGCGCACGTCCTCGAGCTGGAGGCGCTCGCCGCCTCCGCCGCGACCTTCCTCCGCCGCGCGCAGGCCCACCGCGCCGCGGCCGCGCGCGGCCGCCCGTTCTTGATCAAGGGCCTCTCCCCCGCGTGGCTCGAGGTCGAGCGCCGCATCGAGCAGGTCGCGCCGACCGACGCGCCGGTCCTGATCCACGGCGAGAGCGGCACCGGCAAGGAGCTGGTCGCCAACGCGATCCACTTCAACAGCCGGCGCGCGGCCGCGCCGATGATCATCGTCAACTGCGCCGCGATCCCCGAGACGCTCCTCGAGTCGGCGCTCTTCGGTCACGTCAAGGGCGCGTTCACCGGCGCGACCTCGGACAAGCTCGGCGAGCTCGCGAAGGCCGACGGCGGCACGCTCTTCCTCGACGAGCTCGGCGAGCTGCCGCTCGCGCTCCAGGCCAAGGTGCTGCGCGCCGTCGAGTACGGCGAGATCCAACCGGTCGGCAGCGATCGCGCGCCGTCGCGCGTCGACGTCCGCCTCTTGTGCGCGACCCATCGCGATCTCCCCGCGATGGTCCGCGAGCGCCGCTTCCGCGACGACCTCTACTATCGCGTCGGCGTCATGCGCCTCGAGCTGCCGCCGCTCCGCTCGTACAAGGACAACCTCGAGCTGCTCGCGCACGTCTTCCTGCGCGACGCCGCCGCGCGCCACGATCGGCGCGTCACGCGGCTCGCGCCGTCGGCGATCGCCGCGCTGGCCGCGTACGACTTCCCCGGCAACGTGCGCGAGCTCAAGAACGCGATCGAGCACGCGGTGATCCTCGCCGCGACCGACGAGCTCACCGCCGATGATCTACCGGAGCCGATCTCGTCGCCGCGGCGCGCGCCGGCGCCGCGCCCGCGCCGCCGCACGCTCCGCCAGCTGCGCGACGAGTGGCTCGCGCCGCTCGAGACCGCGTACCTGCGCGACCTGCTCGCCGCGCACGGAGGCCACGTCCGCCGCGCCGCGTCCGCCGCCGGCGTCGACGCGGTCACCATGTATCGCCTGCTCGCCAAGCGCGGGATCAAGACGCCGCGCCGCGGTCGCTAGACGCCCGCGTGCGCGGGGTTCATGCCTTCGCGCGACGGCCGACTCGCCGCCTTCATGAAGCGCTTCACGCGCCCGAAGAAGTCGACCTCGACGTCGACGCCCGGGAAGATCGCGGCGTCGAGCCCGTTCAGCACGCGGTTGATCTGCTCGTTGCCGACCGGCTCCGCGCCGGTCTGCTTCCACAGCTCGTCGAACGCCTTGATCTGGATCTCCTTGCCTCGCTCGATCAGGTGCGGCGCCGAGATGCCGAGCTCGTGCAGGTCGCGCTCCATCGTCTTGAGCGACGCGATCGACCAGAACAACAGGCGGAACTGGAACAGCATCGTCTCCGCCGCGTCCCAGCCCTTCTGCCGGCGCAGGAGCGTCGGCAAGAACTGGGTGCCCAGCCCGACGTGCCTCGCCTCGTCTTTCTCGTAATACAAAAGAAGATCAGATAGTACAGGTTCGACCCGGCTCTCGCGGACCTCGGCGAAGATCGTCAGCGCGATCGTCTCGAGCATCAGCTGCATGCCGAGCAGCTTGTGCGCGAGCCGCTTCGCCCCGAGCGTCACGTCGAGCACGCGCTGCGAGAACGGATCGATCCGCGTCGGCGTGTAGCCCAGCAGCTTCAAGTAGTCGTACATCACGTAGAAGTGGCGGGCCTCGTCGTGCGCCTGCGCCGTCGCCGCCATCTTCGGCTCGAGCGCCGTGATCTCGTCGGCGAGCTCGGCGGACACCTTCCACGCGGCGAGCTCGCCCCACAGGATGATCTCGAACACCTTCCGCAGCGCCTTCGCCTTCGCGGGCGGCACGTGGATGCCGCCGTGCTTCGCGATCAGCTCGTTCAAGACCTCGCGGCCGTCCCAGGCCAGATCTTGTCCGCGGTGATAGATGTGGCGCAGCTTGTCGTGGCGGCGCGCGTCGTCCGCGCTCTTCTCGAGCGCGAACATGTCGAACGGGATCTTGGACTTCTTGCCGAGCGACTGAGCCAGCTGGACGATCATCGGTCACCTCCCGAAGGAACGAGCGCGGCGAGGAACAGGGTCTTGAAGTCGTCGAAGATCCGGCGCGTCTTCGCGAGATCCTCGTCGAGCCACAGGCGGAGCGAGAAGCCGTCGAGGACGGTGTGGACGAGCGCGGCGGCGCGCTCGACGGGGAGCGCGAGCTTCGTGTGCCCGAGCGTGCGGCGGATGCCGTCGGCGATCAGCGCACGCAGCTCGTGATCGAACGCGACCAAGCGCTCGCGGATCGCGAGGTTGGTCTCGGACTCGCGCCACAGATCGAACGCGAACGGCAGCTGCGCGCGCGTCGCGACCATCGCGTTCCAGACTTGATCGAGCGCGTCGAGCGCGGCCGCGACCGACGGTGGCCCCTCCTCGATCCGGCTGCGCACGGCGCGCGCGACCATGCGGCACCACTGCGCCTGCAGCTCGATCAGCAGGTGCTCCTTCGATTGGAAGTGATAGTGGAGCAGCGACTTCGCGACGCCGGCTTCGCTCGCGACGTCTTTCAGCGACGCGCCGTAGTAGCCGTCGCGCGTCCACACGCGCATCGCCGCGCGCAGGATCCGCTGCACCGATTCGTTCTCGAGGTTGACGGGCTTGTAGCCCACCGAGGTTCTGAGGTTCGCTTGCTGCATCGGGGGTCGTCCGCGGGCGCTCGGCCGTTACGCTTGTCCTTCCGCCCACCTCGCTTTGGACTGGCCGGCCAGTCCAATACTGGGGGCGGGACGGCGCTCAGTCAAGTCGACACTCGAGGTGGTCGACGTGCGCCGCGGGAGGTGGCGAAATTCGAGCGGAATCGACCGCGGTGGTACACCCCGGTGCGATGAGATCGAGCCTCGCGACCGGGGCGATGCGAGCGAGGCCGGCGCGGGTCGGCTGCGGGGCGACCGTGGCCGTCGTCGTGCTCGCGCTCGCGATCGCGGCCGCGGCGTGCGGACACGGCGGCGGGTCATCGAGCACCGCGCACGACGCGCACGCGCCGAGGCGAGTCTCGAGCAACGTGCTGCGCAAGGACTACGCCGGCAGCGCCGCGTGCAAGGATTGCCACCCGAAGGAGTACGCGGCGTGGCTCGACTCGCCGATGCACGACATGACGCGCTTGATCGACGGCGCGCGCGTGCAGGCGCCGTTCGACGGCGCGAGCCTGCGCGTGCGCGACGACGTCGTCACGATGTTCGAGCAGGACGGCGCGCGCTTCGTGCGCGTCGATCACGCCGCGCGCCACCAGCTCTTCCGCGTGACGAAGGTGATCGGCGGGCGCGTGCGCGAGGACTTCGCGGGCATCGACGTCACCGACGAGCCGCACCCCGCGACCGACTCGGGTTACGGCGGCGAGCGCATCCTGCCTGCGACCTGGGTCTTCGCGTCGCGCTCGTGGCGATACAAGGGCTACTCGGTGATGGTGCCCGAGCGACCGTCGACGTCGACGCGCGCGCGCTGGGCGCAGACCTGCATCGGCTGTCACAACACGCTGCCGACCGTCGACTACCTCTTCGACGATCTCTACGGACCGAAGCTGCCCAGCTATCAGGGCAAGGTCTCCGATCACCTGATGCCGCCGTCGCGCGACTGGGTCGCGCACTCGCTCGACGACGGCGAGCTCGCGCACGCGATCGGCGACGAGATCGCGCTGGTCGGCGGCGATCGCCCGGGCGACGACGTCCCGCTCGACGCGGTCCTGCGCGCGGGCGCCGCGGCGTTGCGCAAGCACCTCGACGAGAAGTCGCTCGTCGAGGTCGGCATCGGGTGCGAGGCGTGCCACGGCGGTGCCGCGGAGCACGCGCGCGATCCGCACGTCTTGCCGAGCTTCGAGCCGCGGAGCGACCTGCTCGCGGTCGTGCCCGGGAAAGGGACGGCATCTCCCGCGCGATGGATCGATCGCGCGTGCGCGAAGTGCCACACGGTCCTGTTCACGCGGTACCCGTGGACCTGGGAGGGCGCGCCGCGCAGCTCGGCGGTGCCCGGCGGCTCGACCACGAACAGCGGCGAGGGTCGCGACTTCCAGCTCGGCGGCTGCGCGTCGCAGATGAGCTGCACGCACTGCCACGATCCGCACGCCGCCGACGATCGCGCGGCGCTCGACGCGATGGCGACGGTTTCTGGTAATACGAAGTGCATATCTTGTCATATAAAATATGACAATGTCATCGCCGTCGAGGCGCACAGCCACCACAAGGCGAGCGGCGCCGGCGCGAGCTGCGTCGCGTGCCACATGCCGAAGAAGAACATGGGGCTCGACTACGAGCTCGAGCGGTACCACCGGATCGGCTCGCCGACCGATCGCTTGCGCGTCGAGCGCGATCGCCCGCTCGAGTGCGCGCTCTGCCACACGGACAAGTCGGTCGAGGAGCTCGCCGGCACGATGGAGCGCTGGTGGGGCAAGCGCTACGATCGCGCGGCGCTCCGGGGGCTCTACGGCGACGATCTCGGCGTGAACGTGCTCGCCGCGACGATCGCGCGCGGCAAGCCGCACGAGCAGGCCGCCGCGGTCGCGACGCTCGGCGCCGCGACCGACAGCGTCGCGCGCGCGAAGGAGCTCGTGCCGCTGATCGTCCCGATCCTCTCGCACGAGTATCCGCTCGTGCGGCTGTTCGCGAAGCGCGCGCTCGAGACGATCACGGGCGGGCCGGTCGACGTCGACGTCGGCGCGCCGGCCGCCGAGGTCCGCGCGAGCGCGGCGAGGTGGCTCGACCAGTGGAAGCCGCGCGCGACCAACGTTCGCGCCGCCGCGGCGCCGTGAGCGCGCGACGGTCGCGATGAAACGATCGCGGCCGCGAACGATCGATCGGCGGCGACGCGAGTCGCCAGCACGTCTCCGATTTCCACACGGTCGCGCGCGCAACGCGGCGCGCGCGAGCCGGCAGGTCGTGGCACGAGCCGTGCTGAACACGAGCGCATGAACAGCCGTGCTCAGAGCGCTCCGATCACGACCGCGCGCAGCCATATCGAAGGTTCGCTCGTGACGACGCCGCTCGATCGCGTGCTCGCGGCCTGCCGGCGATCGCAGATGACGGGGCACGTGCGGATCGAAGGCGGCGGGAAGGCCGGTCAGGTGACGCTGCGCGCGGGGTCGGTCGCGCGCGCGGAGATCGGCGGCTGGACCGGCCCGGGCGTGTTGTCGACGCTGCGCGGCCTGCGCGACGGCACGTTCGAGATCGTGCAGCGCCTCCCCGACGCGGTCGACGACGAGGGCGATCCGGGCGACGTGCCGATCGCCGCGGTGCTGCGGCAGTGCGAAGAGCGCGCGCTGACCTGCTCGCTGGTCGTCACCGCCGGCCTCGATCGCGCGCGGATCGAGGTGCGCGCCGGCGCGATCGCGCGCGTCGAGCTCAACGGCTTCTACATCGACGACGCGCTCGCGCACGTGACGAGCTGGCCGAACGCGCGCTTCCACGTGATCGCGCCGCGCCTCGAGCTCGACGCCGAGCATCGCGAGGCGACGCCGCTCCCTCCCCCGCCGACGCCGCTGCCCGAACCAGAGGAGCTGTCGCTCGTGAAAGACCTGCGCTTCGAGACCGCCGTCACCGGACGCTTCGTCCGCCACGACGCGAGCACGCGCACCGCAGTGATCGCGATGGCGATCGTGATCGCCGCGGCGATCGCGGCCTACGTCCTGTTCACTTGATCGCCGACGACTCGTGCGCCGCCGTGAGGCGCCAGCCGGCGCCGTCGTGCGCGTAGACGTAGAACGCGCGCAGCGGCGACGGATCGGTCTTGTCGGACGCGCGCGTGACGTTCGCGTGGATCCACACGAGCTGGCCGTCGGGCGTGACGCCCGCGCGCACGCCGCCGTCCACCGACAGGGAAGGATGCTTCTTGAGCGCCTTCTTCCACGCCTTGTGGATCGCCGCGCCGCCGCGCGTGACGTCGCGCGGGCCGGGCCCGATCACGACGACCTCGGGACCGTCGGCGAGCTGATCGACGAAGCGCTCGGGCGCCGCCGCCGCCTTCTGGAACGCATCGACCGCCGCGCGCGCGCCCGCGTCGACCGACGCGTCGATCGCCGGCAGCGGATCCTTCGCCTGCCTCGCCGTCGGGATCACGCGCGCGACGCAGATCGCGGTCGCGACCCAGACGCCGCCCTGCTGCTCCATCACCGCGCTCGCCGCGTACGGCACGCCGTCGACGTCGAGCTGATCCGACACGTACGCCGACGCGCCGCCCGGCGAGACGACCGCCCGCAGCGCGTGCGATGCGATCCGATGCTTCTTCTCCGCGGGGAACATCGCCGTCAGCGCGACGACGACGTCGCTGCGCTGCTCGACGATGTCCTTCGCGCCGGGCCCGATCACGTACACGCGATCCGCGAGCAGCGGCAGGACGCCCTCGCGGTTGCCGTGCCCGAGCGAGCCGTACGCCTCCTGCACGACGCCGCGCACGTCCGCGCTCGCGTCGGCCGGCGCGTCCTCGATCGGGCCGGTCGCCGCCTTCGTCTGCGCGCCGCCGCACGCGGCACCGGCGATCGCGATCAGGAAGAGCGCTCGCATGCGCCCACGATACACGAGGCCTCACGCGAGGTCGAAAACGAGGACCTCGGCCGGCTTGGTCGCGGTGACCCGCACGAGCGGCTCTCCCGAGAACGCGACGCCGTCGCCGGCCTTGCGCAGCTCGCCGGCGAGCTCGACCGCGCCGCGCGCGATCTGCACCCACGCGTGGCGCTCGGGCGCGATCGCGATCTCGGCCGTCTGCCCGACGTCGAGCATCGCGGCATAGATCGCGACGTCCTGGTGCACGCACACGATGCCCGCCCCGCCGTCGCGCGACGCGACCAGGCGGAACCCGCCGCGCTTCTCCTCGTCGGGCACGTGGACCTGCTCGTAGCTCGGCGACAGGTTCGCGCGATCGGGCACGATCCAGATCTGGAGGAAGTGCACGGGCGCGGTCGGCGACGCGTTGACCTCGCTGTGCATCACGCCGCGCCCGGCGGTCATCCGCTGGACGTCGCCCGCGCGGACGACCGAGCCGATGCCGGTCGAGTCCTTGTGCTCGAGGGCGCCTTCGAGCACGTACGAGACGATCTCCATGTTCTGGTGCCCGTGGGCCCCGAACCCGGCACCCGGGACGACCCGGTCCTCGTTGATGACGCGGAGGGTCCGAAACCCCATGTGGGCCGGGTCGCGGTAATCACCGAAAGAGAAGCTGTGGCGGCTGTATAGCCAGCCCAGGCTGGTGGTCCCCCGCTCCCTGGAACGCCGTACGGCGATCATCCGTCCACTGTACACCGCAGCGGAGGTTGCGAATTACCCTTTGCGATCTCGGGCGCCTGCGGTAGCGTGGGTGCTGCCACGGTCGCATCGGTCGGTAACGTCGAATCGTCGAAACCACTCTCGGCATCTCGCGCGCTTGTCCCGAACGACTTGGTCGCACCGAATGAAATGAAAGCTTCTACAGCGTCCTAGGGACGGCCCGATAGGACGAGGGACGTGCGGGAACACAGTGAGACGAGGCCGGTAATTACGAGAAGACGAGAGTGAGACGAGACGATGGATAACCGACTGTTCGTGGGCAATCTTTCTTTCCAGACCAACGCTGATGCAGTTCGCGAAGTGTTCGCCGAGTTCGGCGGCGTCGAGGACGTGCACCTGGTCACCGACCGCGAGACCGGCCGCAGCCGCGGCTTCGCGTTCGTGACCATGGCCACGGCCGAAGAGGCGCAGAAGGCGATCGCGGAGATGAACGGCCAGCAGCTCGACGGCCGTCCGTTGCGCGTGAACCTCGCCGAGGAGCGCCCGCGTCGCAGCGGTCCGCCCGGTGGCGGCGGCGGCTTCGGCGGCGGCGGTGGTGGTCGCGGCTTCGGCGGCGATCGCGGTGGTGACCGCGGCGGCTTCGGCGGCGGTGGCGGCGGCGGCTTCGGCGACGATCGCGGCGGTGGCCGTGGTGGTCGTGGTGGCCGTGACCGCGGCGGTCGTGGTGACCGCGGCGGCCGCTGGTAACTGACAGCAGCTGGATGAGTTGTTGAACGCGGTGGGGAAACCCGCCGCGTTGTTGTTTTCGGCTTCCGACTTCCGGATCAGTGCGGTCGGTGCGGATGTTTTTCGGCGGTGAGCGTGCCGAGATCGATCGTGTCGCCGCTCTTCACGTCGAGCGCCTTCATCACGACCGGGCCGCTGCCACCGAGCACGACGAGGTAGCGCGCGCCCGGCTCGGAGTCGATCGCGAACGAGCCGTCGTCGCCGGTCGTCTTCGGTGGGCCGCTGATCGAGACCGAGACCATGCCGTTGCCCTGGTTGGGCACGCTGACCACGGGCGCGCCCGCGATCGGCTTGCCCGCTTCGTCGACGACCTTGCCGGTGATCCGCCCGTGCCCGACCAGCGTGACCTGCACGTCCGCCTTCTGCCCCGCGACGACCGTGACCGACGCGTGGCCGGTGCCTTCCTTGGCGCTGACCTCGACGTCGTACGTGCCCGGATCGATCCGCTGCATCGTGAAGTGGCCGTCGGCCGCGAGGAAGCGCTGCTCGCGCCGCGCCGTGCCGCTGAGCTCGACGGTGAAATCTCCGACCGGCGCACCGTTCGCGACGACGGATCCGCTGAGCTCGGTGAGCGACGCGAGCGTGATCGTGATGTCCGCGTCGGGCTCGACGCCGCTCTTCGATCCGCGCGCCATGCCCTTCACGCCCTCGGCGGTCACCTCGTACGTGCCGCGCCGCAGGTGCGCGAGCTCGAAGCGGCCGTCGGGGCCGGTGAGCACGGGCGGCACGCCGCCGAAGATGCCCAGGTCGTCGTCGCCGCCGTCGCTGCGCACGACCATCATGCGCGAGACGTCCTCGTCGTCGGGCGAGTCGTGGCGGCCCATCATGTCCTCGAAGCCGCGGCTCGCCGACACCCACGCATCCGCGAGCGGCTTGCCGTCGGGTCCCATCACGACGCCCTTGATCACGCCGTGCGGCCGCTCGATCTCCAGATCCTGCGTCTTGCGATCGGCGGCGGCGAGCGTGACCTTCACCGGCGCCGCGGGCCGCGTCTTGTCGGCGGGCGCGCGCCACGCGTACGGCGCGCCGCGCTCGTCGATCACCTGCAGCTCGTAGTCGCCGGCGTCGAGCCCCATGATCTGGTACCGCCCATCGGCGCCCGTGGGCGCGCGCTCCGCGGTGAGCTCGATGCCGTTGACGATCACCTCGGTGCGCGCGTGCGCCTTCACGCGGCGCACGCTGACGATCGCGCCCGCGACCGGGCCCTTGCCGTCGGTGACGCGGCCCATGAGCGTCGCGCCGTCGGCGAGATGGATCACGACGCCGTCGGCGCCTTTCGGCGTGACGTCGACCGACACCTTGCCGCGCCGTCCGTCGGCGGCGCGCGCGGCGACCTCGGTCGTGCCCGGATCGACCGGACCGAGCACGAACGTCCCGTCCGGCCCCGCCTCGGTCGCGACGCGATCCTGCGTGAGCGCGCGCAGATCGAGCCCGCCGCCGGCGGCCTCGGTCGGATCGCGCGGGATCTCGACGTCGGCGACCTGCGCCGGATCGACGCGGCCGCGGATCATCGCGCCGCGCTCGACGACGAGCTTCACGCCCGTCACCGGCGTCTTCTCGACGGTGACGGGGACGAGCGCCTTGGAGTCGAGGTAGTCGTGCCCGCCGGCGGCGAGCTGATACGAGCCCGGCTTCACGCCCTCGAACACGAACGCGCCGTTCGCGTCCGCCTCGGCGTTCTCGATCGACATCTCGCCCATCAGGTACGCGGTCGCCTCGGGCGCGGGCTTGCCGTCCTCGTCGACGATCGTGCCGCTGATCGACGGCGCGCGCTGCACGACGACGATCACGCCGGTCACGCTCTCGGCGACGCCGAGCGGCACCACCGTCGGCTCGAGCGAGACGCGACCGGGCGCGCGCGCGCGGATCGCGATCGCGCCGGGCTCGAGGCCGCTGACGCGAAAGTGGCCGGTGCCGTCGGTGATCGTGCTCGCGAGGCCGCGCCCGCGCGCGCCTTCGCCGCCCGGTCCGCCGCTCATGACCTCGCGCTCGACGTCGACGTGCGCGCCGGCGACGCCCTGCCCGGTCGTCGCGTCCTCGACGGTGCCCTCGATGACGCCGCCGGGGACGAGCGCGAAGTCGACGGTCGCGCCCGACGGCGTGACGTCGGTGCGCTTGGTCGCGCCGACGTACTCCGCGTGGCTCGCGCTGACGCGATACGCGCCGTCGGCGACGGTCATCGTGTAATGGCCTTGATCGTCGGTGTAGGCCGCCGCGATGTCGGGGGTGGTGCCGGCGAGCACGCCGCGCTCGCGCGACGCCTCGATCAAGACGCCCGCGATCGATCCGCCGGTCGCGTCGGTGACGGAGCCGGCGAGCGAATGCCCGCCGGGCGCGAGCGTGAAGTCGAGCGTGCGCTGCTCGCCGGGCGCGAGCGCGATCGCGCCGCCGTCCTTCGCGAGGAAGCCGACCGCGGACGCGCTCGCGGTGAGCTTGCCCGGCGCGACGTCGTCGAAGCCGTAGGTGCCGTCCTTCGCCGTGCGCGCCGCGGTCTCGTCGCCTTCGTGCGGCGCGATGCGCACGATCGCACCTTCGATCGGTTTGCCCTTGTCGTCGGTGACCTTGCCGCCGATCGACGCGTGCGCGGGCGCGACCGGAGTGTCGGCCTTCGCGGGTTGCTTGGAGTCGCGCGCGCCCGGCGCCTCGGTCGCGTGCACGCCGCCTCCGCCCTTGTGCCCGATCCACCAGATCAGCACCGCGACCACAGCGAGCATCCCGGCGACGACGGCGACTCTGCCCTTCCTCATCGTGCGCGCAACCCTACCGCGCCGCGCGAGAATTCCCGAGATCCTCGTGTCAACCGGCGCGCCTCGTCGAGCATCTCTCCTGGCCCCGGGGCAACGATCGGATGCGCGCGCGAGACGAACTCGCATGCGCCTCATCGTGCTGCTCCTGATCGCGGCGGGCTGCGCGCAGGACTATCGCGTCCGCTATCCCGGCGACGACTCCGCGCCGGGCTCGCTGACCTTCGCCTTCACGTCACCCGCCGCCGACGTGAGCCTCGCGGTCAACGGCACGCTGCTCGTCGACGACGTGCACACGGGCCGGATCCACGTCGACAACATGCCGTCGGGATCCAACGACGTGATCGTCGCGGTCGGCGCCGAGGAGAAGGCGATGAAGATCTGGATCGATCCCGGCAAGGAGACAACCGTGCCGCTCGGCTCGTCGGGCGTCTCGTCGATCGACGGATGGCGCGCGTCGTTCGTCTCGCTCGCAGGCGTCGTGCTCTACGCCTTGCTACGGTGAGGCGTGGAGATCTTCACGGTCGGGCACTCGAACCGCACGATCGATCAGCTGGTCGCGATCCTCGAGCGCGCCGGCGTGCGCGCGATCGCCGACGTCCGGCGGGTGCCGCAGTCCCGCTACAACCCGCACTTCCGCCGCGGCCAGCTCGGCCCCGCGCTCGCGGAGCACGAGATCGCGTACGAATGGATCGAGGAGCTCGGCGGCCGCCGCGAGCCTTCGAGCGCGACGATCCATACGGCGCTCGAGGCGCCGTTCGCCGGCTACGCCGAGCACCTGCGCACGGACGAGTTCGAGCGTGGGATCGCGCGGCTGCAAGCGCTCGCCGGAGAGACGCCGACCGCGATCATGTGCGCCGAGGCCAAGCCGGCCGAGTGTCACCGCCGCATCCTGTCCGACTGGCTGGTCGCGCAGGGTCACCGCGTGATCCACGTGCTCGATCTGACGCGCGCGATCGATCACGCGCTCAGCCTCGAGGCGCGCCTCGACGGCGATCACCTCGTCTACGATCGCGGCACGCAGCCGTCGCTACTCTGAGCGGCCGAGCATGCGGCGCACGGGGCCGACCGAGAGGAAGAGGCCCGCCGCGATCACGAGCGATCCGATCGTCATGAACGAGAAGAAGCCGGTCTGCCCGAGCTTGACCGACACCGTCGACGCGCGGCCCGCGAGGTACTCGCCGATCGAGATCGCGAAGAACCACACGCCCATCACCATGCCGGTCATGCGCTGCGGCGCGAGCTTCGACATCGACGACAACCCGACCGGCGAGATGAAGAGCTCGGCGACGGTCTGGAAGAAGTAGAACGCCATGAGGTAGTTCGCGCTGACCTTGCCGCCGTGATCGATCGGGCCGAGCGCGGGGAGCAAGATCGCGAACGACACGCCGCACGCGACCATGCCGAGCGCGAACTTGAGCGGCGACGACGGCTCCTTGTCCTTGGCCGACAGCCGCAGCCACGCGAGCGAGAAGAACGGCGACAGGATCAGGATCCACACCGGGTTGACGAACTGCCACCAGCTCGACGGGAAGCCCCACCCGAAATACGAGTTGTCGGTGTGCTCGTCGGCGAACGCGTCCATCGTGGTCGCGGCCTGCTCGAACAGCGCGAAGAACGCGAGGCAGCCGACGAACAAGACGACCATCGCGATGATGCGCTTCTGCTCGTCCTCGTCGCGCGCCATCTTGTTGTGCATCACGTAGAACATCGCGATCGCCGCGCACATGAGCGAGATCGAGAGGCCGTCGCCCATGTAGTTGATCTCGACCCAGCCCCTGGAGACGATCAGCGCGCCGAGCAGCGGCCCGAGCACGCAGCCGGCGACGACCGCCTTGAGCGTCGTCACGTCGCGCGCCGCGATCTTCGGATCCGACGGCACCGTCGGCTTCATGCCGACGTCGCCGAGCTTGTGCCACCCGATCACGTACTGGACGAGGCCGAGGAACATGCACACCGCGGCGGTGCCGAAGCCGAAGTGCCACGACAGGTTGGGATCCATGCCCCATCCCTCGAGCACGCCCTTCCACCAGTCGCTCTGCGCGAGGCCGCCGGCGACGATCGGCGCGATCAGCGCGCCGACGTTGATGCCCATGTAGAAGATCGCGAAGCCGGCGCTGCGCCGCTTGTCCTCTTGCGAGTAGAGCTGGCCGACCATCGCCGAGACGTTCGGCTTCAAGAGGCCGGTGCCGAGGATGATGAAGTAGAGGCCGAGGTAGAACGCGTTCGTCGTCGGGATCGCGAGGCAGATGTGCCCCATCATGATCCCGATGCCGCCGTACATGACCGACTTGCGCTGGCCGAGGAAGCGATCCGCGATCCAGCCGCCCGGCAAGCTCATCAAGTAGACGAGCGAGGTGTAGATGCCGAACAAGACGCCGGCGGTGATCTTGTCCATCCCCATCCCGCCCGCGTCCGTCGGCGCGATCAGGTAGAGGAACAGGAACGCGCGCATCCCGTACCAGGAGAAGCGCTCCCACATCTCCGTGAAGAAGAGCGTGGAGAGCCCGCGCGGGTGACCGAAGAAGCCGCGGTCGTGGATCTCCGGTGCCAGGGGACGATCGGACATGGGCGCGGAACGTATCGTTCCACGTGCGAGCCGCCAAGGCATATGTCGAAGCGTTAAGGTTCCATGCGATGTCCTTGTTCGAGCCCTTGGTGTTTCGCGGGGGTGCGGTCGCGCCGAACCGCGTCTTCTTGGCGGCGATGACCAACGGCCAGAGCCTCCCCGACGGGCGGCTCGGCGACGACGAGCTGCGTTGGCTCGCGCGTCGCGCCGACGGTGGCTTCGGCGTGATCGCGACGTGCGCGGCGCACGTCGCGCAGGACGGGAAGTCGTGGGCCGGCGAGCTCGGCGTGCACGACGATGGTTGCGTGCCCGGGTTGGCGCGGCTCGCGGAGCGCGTGCAAGACGGCGGCGCGCTCGGGATGGTGCAGCTCTTCCACGGCGGCGTGCGCGCGCCGTCGTGGATCAGCGGATCGCAGCCGTGGAGCGCGACCTCGTTCGTCGAGGACGCGCCGGGGTTCGAGGTGCCGCGCGCGGCTTCTGCTGCTGACATCGCGCGCGTGATCGATCAGTTCGCGGCGGCGGCGCGGCGATGCGCGCGCGCGGGCTGGCGCGGCGTCGAGCTGCACGGCGCGCACGGCTATCTCCTGTGCCAGTTCCTGTCGCGCACGATGAACACGCGCGACGACGAATGGGGCGGCGCGGCGATCGAGCGGCGCGCGCGCCTGATCCGCGAGGTCATGCGCGCGGTGCGCGCGGCGGCGCCCGCGCCGTTCGTCGTCGGCGTGCGCCTGTCGCCCGAAGACTTCGGCCAGGCGAAGGGGCTCGATCTCGACGAGAGCGTGCAGGTCGCGCGCTGGCTCGTCGAGGACGGCGCCGACTTCATCCATCTCTCGCTGTGGCGCGCGCACGAGATGACGAAGAAGGATCCGCAGCGCCACGCGGTCGAGATCTTCCGCGCGGCGCTGCCGGCGTCGGTGAAGATCGCGGTCGCGGGCGCGCTGTGGACGCGCGCCGACGCCGACGCGATGCTCGCGCGCGGCGCCGACGCGATCGCGCTCGCGCGCGCGGCGATCGCGAACCCCGATTGGCCGCGTCGCGCGATCGATCCGAGCTGGGAGCCGCGACGCCCACCGCTGAGCGCGGCGGAATTGATGGAGCGCGCGCTGTCGCCGGTGTTCGTCGGCTACATGCGGCGCTGGAAGAACTTCGTCAGCGACTAACGACGGCGCCGGCGGATCGCGATCGCGACGCCGAGCACGATCACCACGCCGCCCGCGCCACCACCACCGCCCGCCGCGCAGCCGCCGGAGATCCACCCGTCCTCGCCGTTCGATCCGGATCCGGAGCCGCTGCCGGATCCACTGCCGCTGCCGGATCCGCTGCCGCTGCCGCTGCCGCCGCCCTCTTCCACATTCACGTTCGTGCTCGCGACCGCGGTCTGCCCCCCGTCGTCGTACGCCTTCGCTTCGATCGTGTGCGCACCGGCGGCGAGGTTCCCGTCGGTCGGGAACGAATACGGCGCGGCGGTCAGCGTGCCCGCGAGCGTGCCGTCGACGCGCAGCTCGACCTTCGCGACCGCGTGATCGTCGCCGGCCTCGACCGTCACCGTGAAGCCCGCCGACACCGTCGAGCCGTCCGACGGCGCGACGATCGAGATCGTCGGCGGCGCGTCCGTGCTCGCGGCGAGCATCGCGCCGTTCGGCGTCCCGTTGCCCGTCGGGCCGTCCCAGCCCGCGCCCGCGCGACACAGCGGCGCGCCGCAGCTGCCGTTCGATCCCGACGTGACGTCGAAGAACTGCGTCTTGTTCGCGTACGAGAACGACGGCCCTTCCTTGCCGTGATGGGTGAGCGCGTAGATGCCGGCGACCAGCGGCGACGACGCGCTGGTGCCGCCGATCACGATGAAGCCGCCGCTCCCCGCGTTGTAGACGATCACGCCGGTGTTCGGATCGCCGACGGCGGCGACGTCCGACGCCGCGCGTCCGTTCGCGCAACCGGCGCCGCTCTGATAGCTCGGCTTCGCGATCGTCGTCGAGCACGAGCTGCCGCCCGCGTTCCACGCGGTCTCCGCCCAGCCGCGCGAGCTCGACGACTTCACGAGCGAGGTGCCGCCGACGCCGGTGACGTACGCCGACGTCGACGGATAATCGGACTGCGCGTTGTAGCCGTTGTCGCCGGTCGCGACGAAGTAGCCGGTCGACGCGTGATTGAAGTGCGTCTCGTACTGCGCGGAGGTGCCGTCGTCGGGCCCGCCCCACGAGTCCGACGCGACCACCGCGCCGAGCGCCGCGGCGGCGTCGTTGCCCGCGAACAGGCCGTCGCCTTGATCGTCGTTGGCCTCGATGAAGAGCAGCTTGCACTTCGGGCACGCGGCGCTCGCCATGTCGAGATCGAGCGCGCTCTCGACCGTCCAGTCGTCGCCCGACGGCGCGGTGCCCGGCAGCGGCGACGCCTGGCCGTTCTGGTTGACGACGGTGAGGCAGCCGTTCGCCTTCGTGCACGGCGGCAGGCCCATCTGCGATCGATACTGCGCGAGATCGCTCTCGACGTTCGGATAGTGGAACGCGTCGATGATCGCGATCGTCGCGCCCGGATCGACCGACACGTCGAGCTTGTACGCGGACTGCAGATCGGCCGCGCCGAGGCCGCCGCCGGCGTACGGATGGAAGCGCCCGTCGTGCTCGACGCGAACCTTCGCGCGACAGCGCCAGCGGCCGCCGTTGCAGACGTCGAGGCCGACCTCGCTCGGGAGATCGCCGAGCGCGGCCTCGTCGGCGGCGCGATCGAGCTCGGCTTGCTCCGAGCCGGTCGGCGGTTCGGGATCGACCGCGCACGCGGTGAGGACGACGAAGATCGCGACGAACCGCTTCATGTTCTCGCTCCATCCAGGATGCGTGCCACGAGCTGTCAGCGCAGATGTGCGCGCGCCGCCTAGGGCGCGCAACCGAAGCCGCGTCGAGTCAGATGCTGCGTGGGGCTCTCGCTGGGAGCGAACCCCTCACACCGCGCGGCGGCGCCGGCGGATCGCGATCGCGAGGCCGAGACCGATCACGAGCGACGCGCTGCCCGAGCCACCGCCCGCGGCGCAGCCCGCCGCCCAACCGGTGTCGTCGCCGCCGTCACCCGGGTTCGAGCCCGAGCCGCTGCCGTCGCCCGGGTTCGAGCCCGAGCCGCTGCCGCTGCCGCTGCCGGATCCGCTGCCACTGCCGCTGCCGGAGCCGCTGCCGCTGCCGCTGCCGCTGCCGGATCCGCTGCCCGATCCGTTGCCGCTGTTGATCGTCACGTTGATCGACGCGGTCGCGGTCTGGTTCGCGCTGTCGTACGCGCGCGCCTCGACCGCGTGCGCGCCGTCGCCGAGGTTCGTCGCGGTGGTGAAGCTGTACGGCGCCGAGCTGTCGGTGCCGACCAGCGCGCCGTCGATGCGGAGCTCGACCTTGGTGACCGCGTTGTCGTCCGACGCCGACGCGGTGACGGTGAAGCCGGGCGTGACGGTCGCGCCGTCGCCGGGGCCGGTGATCGACACGGTCGGCGGGTTGTCGGTCGTAGTGCCCTTCGCGCCGATGCGATCGAGGAGCATCTGCACGCTGTTCTGCTTCGAGCTGCACTGGCAGGCGCGCGCGCTGTACTCGCCGCAGCTGACGCTCGAGTCCTGGAACGTCTTGTGGCCGTTGTAGCTGAGGTACGTCATCGGGTCGGCCGCGAGGTACTCGTGATCGAGGCCGTACGAGTGGCTGATCTCCTGCGCGGCGACCTCGCAGATCTCTTGGTAGTCGTTCGAGAAGACGTCGGTGAAGATGAAGACGATCGAGCGCGGGATCACCGAGCAGTCGTTGGTCCACGGCGACACGCCGCCGACGCCCTGCTGCATGCCGATGTCGCCGGGGCTGCCGCCGAACACCGCTTCGATGTGCGCGGCCGAGCCGGGATCGACGTCGGTGACGGTGACGTTGAAGCGCGAGAACTCGTCCTGCACGCACGAGAGCACGCTCGCCCAGTTCGCGGAGCTGATGTTCCACGCGGCGATCTGCGACGTGCTGTTGATGATCGACGACGTGTTGGACGACGAGTTGTCGTTGCCGGGCGTGAGCGTGATGCCTTTGTGGTTGAGGTAGATGATCTGCGTCGTACCGGCGGGGATCGCCTCCGGCGTCGGCTCGCGACCGGCGGGAATCTGCTTGTAGCCGGTCCACGGCCTCGCGTAGCTCACGCTCGCCCCGAGCAAGGAGGCGATGGTTGCGAACAGACCCGCGGCGAAGCTCAGACGCATGGACAGACTCCCTTCCGGGGTGTCCTCAATCACAATGCGTGCCACCACCTGCCTGTCAGTGCTGATCAGATCCGTTGCACGCAATCTCAGGAGCTTCTCGCGGTCGCGTCAGCGAACGCGGGTTCGGTGAGAACCGACCGAAGCGCCAAGGCATCGGTTCGGCGTGGCATTTGGCTACGAGGGGCGTGCCAACACGTTTCGCGAATCGAGGGCATCAACCGGCGTTAGGTGCTGCGAGACGACACCGAGAACTTTTGCCCCGCCGACGCGTAGTGGGCGCGATGAGGAAGATCGCCCTTGGTCTGTGCATCGTGTTGTCGTCGTCGGTCGCTGCGCGCGCGGAGCCGGAGCGGAGCCTCGACGAGGGCGAGACGATCTCGGTCGCCGGCGGCGCGAGCGCGCGCTCGATGGCGAACGACTGGATCATCCCGCCGCGCGGATGGACGCTCGGGTCGGCGCTCTCGTACGAGACCTCACGCGGCGGGATCGGCGAGCACGGGCTCGCGTTCACCGACGTCGTGTTCCTGCGCTTGACCGCGCGCGCGGTCGTGAAGGGGCGCGCCGAATTCTACGGCGGCATCGATCTGCTGCCGAAGCAGCCGAGCTTCACCGACGAGCTCGTGTTCCAGGGCGCGCACGCGGGCGTGCTCGTGCGCTTGCCGCACAGCCTCGCGCTCGACGCGCGCATCGACGAGGGCGCGATGATGGAGAAGCAGGGCTTGTACGGCGGCGCCCGGATCGGCTTGGTCGGGCGGCGCGTCGAGCACGAGATCCTCGCGTACCAGGGCGAGGTCGCCGCCGCGTGGACGCCCTTGCGCTTCGATCAAGGCGAGCGCGCGTGGGTCGCGGAGCTGACGACGACGGGCTCGATCGTGTTCCGCGCGCCCGAGGGCATGGCGGCGGCGTGGGCCGGCTTCGGCTTCGCGTTCCCGCTCGCGCACAAGGGATCGCTGCCGCAGATCGGCGGGCTCGATCCGCAGGTGCGCAGCGACGTGCGGTTCGGCGCGGTCGTGTCGCTGGTCAAGAAGTGGGACGTGTACGCGGAGTACGCGATCTTCGATCGCGGCGACTACACGGCGCCGCGGACGATGCTGCCGATCCTCGACGGCGGCTTCGACGCGCAGCAGCTGACGTTCGGGATCGTGCGCCACTTCGCGCAGGACGAGCAGCCCGACGTGCCGCCGGAGATGGACGTCGCGTCGCGTGACCGCGCGGTCACACAGTGAGAGCGGCCGTTGCGCGTTCGCAACGGCGGGCGTGACGCGCGCGCGTAAGGGTGCGTCAAGAGACGGCACATCCGTGGCATGTTGGTTGCTGAGTTGGGGATCGTGCGAAACGCGCGCGCCGTGGGTGTGCTCTTCGTCTGCGCTTCGGCGCGCCTCGCGTCGGCGCAGCCGGCGGACCTCACCGCGAGCTTCGATCCGCTCTCGCCCGACGGCTGGCCGCGCGGCCTCTCGCTCGAGGATCTGCGCGCGCTGCCCGAGTGCGGCCCCGGCGGGCTCTCGCACACGCCCGGCGCGCCGGTGACGTGTCGCCCGGCGGTGCTGCCGGGCCCCGTGCAGTGGAGCCTCGGGATCGACTGGACCAGCGGCGCGGTGTACGGCGACCTCCCGACCGAGGGCGCCGCGCACGCGCTCGGCGTCGAGACCGACTTCGCGCTGTCGAGCTCGTTCGAGGTCGCCGGGCGCTGGGAGCTGATGGGCGTGGGCCTGCCGGACGATCGCGGCGCGGCGATGTCGAATCATCTGATGGGCCTCGTCAAGTACCGGCTCTGGGACGACGAGACCGGGCGCAGCGCGTGGACGATCGGCGCCGGCGGCGGCCTCGCGATCCGCGGCGACGAGCTCGGCGGCACGACGTCGATCGTGCGCGCGTCGCTGGCGCGCGAGATCGGCATGTACGTCGACGACTCGACCGCGCTCGACGCCGCGCTCGAGCTCGCCTACGAGCAGTCGCTCGGCGACGCGCGCGTGCAGTCGATCCTCGCCAGCTTCCGGCTCGGCTTCGAGACGCAGATCCGCGAGCCGTCGAACCTCGGCGAGCCCGAGCCGACGCATTTTCGTCATACAACGTCATATGATGTAATCGCGGGGCCGTTCCTCGGGCTGGGCATGGGGCTCGGCCTGCGCGCGAGCCGCGCGCTCTCGCTAGAGACCAACGCCGACTACCTGTTCGGCTTCACCAGCGACGCCAAGGAGCACGGGTTCGACACCGCGTCGTGGTCGCTCGTCACCGGGCCGCGCGTCACGCTGCCCTTCCCCGAGGTCATGCCGCTCTACGTGCAAGCGCAGGGCGGCGCCGCGTGGGTGTCGGGCGCGTCGGGCGGCGAGCTGCGCCCGATCGCGACCGGCGAGATCGGCTTCCGCGTGCTCGCCGGCTGCGCGAGCGGTGTCGATCTCGGCGCGTGGCTGCGCGCCGACGTGCAAGACGGCGTCGACGTGAACGCCGCCGGCTTGATGATGCGCCTGGTGTTCGGCAGCGGCGCCGGCGCGGCCGGCGACGACGACGCGCCGTGCGTCGGCCGCGGCGCGCCGATGCTCGCGATGCCGTACGTCCCGCCGCCGCCGTCACCGACGGTCGCGACCGAGACGTACACGGTCTCGACCGCGGACGTGCACGTGCCCGACGTGCACGTCCCCGACGTCAGCGTCAGCGGAAACGTCGACGTGAACGTCGCGGTGCCCGCCCCACAACCGATCGTGGTCGACGTGCAGCTCGGCGCCGCCTTCTACGGCATGCAGGTCTCGATCGATCCGCGCGTGCTGCCGTTCGATCGCCTGCGCGGCGCCGGCTGGATCGAAGTCGAGCTGTCCGGCTCCGGCACCGCGCTCGCGTCGTTCCAAGGCGAGTTGAACGCCGCGCTCACCCGCGGCGGCGTCCAGGTCAACGGCTGGTCGCGCGTCGACACCGGCGACTCGATCGTCCGCGCGCGCTTCACGATCTGGCCGCCCGGATCGCGGCCGCAGGGCCGCTGACGTAGCGGGGTCGAGCCAGCTCGCGACGCGCGAGCGCGAACGCGATCATCGCAGCCCAGCACGCTGCGTCGATGGCGAACGTCGCGAGGCTTCGCTCCATTCGCTCGACGTCAGTGTCGGGACCTCGCATCGCCAGTGCGAACGGGATCGGCCAGCCGCCGCGATCGATCGTCTGCGCGATCGATCGGCCCTCGAAGAAGCTCACGCGCGTCGTGAGCGCACCTGTCGCGGCGGCCACCGCGATGCCCAGGACGAGGCACATCGCCGCGAGACGGGCCGTCCGTCGCGCGCTCTCGCGCGGCTCAGGACGGGATCCCCGGGTCGCGAGGACGAGCGCGAGCAATCCAGCGATCCCGAAAGCCGTCCACAGCAGGTGCGCGAGGAGCGGTACTCCGACCAACTGGTGGATCGAATCCGCGGAGGATCGCACCGGGTCGGGATCGACGATCCACATCGTTCAGACCGGGCAGGCGCCGACGTGGCAGGTGCCGAAGACCGACCCGCCGGATGGGCCGGCGCCGTGGAGCTCGCAGCAGACGCCGTTCGGCGCGCACGGCGTGTCGTCGCCGACGTGGCACATGATCTCGCCGCCGGAGCCGCCGGGCGCGCAGTCGGGGCCGGCGGTGCACGTCGAGCCGGAGCCGGCCTTGTAGCAGCAGCGTTGACCGGACGTGCAGTCCTCGGGGCCGTCGCAGTGGAGCGGCGTGCCGCCTTCGCAGACGCCGCCGCTCACCTCGAAGCAGTACGGCGTGCCGCTGCCGGGCGCGAAGTCGCAGCACGACTGCGTCGGCAGCGTGCACGTCGTCGGCGCCTGCGGCGTGCCGCACGCGAGCGCGCCCGGCGCGCCGTCGATGCCGGCCTTCGCGTCGGTGCTCGTCACGACCGAGTCGTACTTCTGCGCGTCGATGCCGCCGGTCGTCGAGCCGCCGCACGCCGCCGCCATGATCGCGATCACGATCGTCCACCGCATGCGCCGCATCGTGCCACGCAACGCGCGCGCACGCGCCGTGTCAGGATCACATCCATGCGCCGCCTCGCCATCGCCGCCGCCGCCGCGCTCTCGCTCGCGTGCTTGTGGGACACCGACACGCTGCAAGAGGAGAGCTTGAAGCAGCGAGACACGCTCGAGGTCGTCACCGGCAAGCTGCGCCATCACGCGACCGCGTGGTACGAGGCGAAGATCGCGTACACGCGCCCGCTGATCGACAAGGGCACCGCGAAGCAGGAGCGCTACGACGATCTCGCCGTCGCGCTCGCGAAGACCGGCGACGTCGACGGCGCGCTCGCGGTGATGGCCGACAAGGAAGCCAGGTTCCCCGGCCAGTACACGACCGAGGCCAACATCGGCACCTTCTACGCGATGAAGGGCGACGGCGCGAAGGCGACCGAGCATCTCGAGAAGGCGATCGCGATCAACCCCGACGCGCACTTCGGCCGCGAGAAGTATCAGCTCCAGCTCCTCGACTACATGGCGCGCGTCGACAAGGACCCGAGCCTCGTGAAGAGCGAGGACTTCCTGAAGCTGCCGATCGATCGCGACATCATGATGGCGCTGTCGCCGTCGAAGGCCGAGATGAAGGATCGTCCCACCGTCCCGAAAGACGCGGTCACCGCGATCGTCGGGCTCATCCGCTTCGGCGGCAACGATCAGAACATGCACCTGTGGTTCTCGCTCGGCCTCGCGCTCGGCTGGCAGGGCCACAAGAACCTCGCGCTGCGCGCGCTGCGCCGCGCCGACCTCCTCGGTCATCCGCTCGCGGCGCAGGTCGGCGGCTGGATCGCCGTCGCCGATCGTCCGGTGATGGCGATTCGCGATCGCCGCCCCGACGACGGCCGCGAGCTCCTCGAGCAAGCGTGGGCGGTCGCCGTCGAGCAAGCGGACGCCGATTGGGCGCGCGGCGACAGATGGGAGCAGGCGCGCGAAGCCGCCGAGGTCGCGCTCGCGAAGAAGCACCCGCGGAAAGCGTTCGGCTACTAGGTGCTATGTTCCGCTCGGAATGACCGAGCGAGCGCGCACCGACTTCATCCGCGACATCATCGACGAGGACCTGCGCACGGGCCGCCACCAGACCGTGCGCACGCGCTTCCCGCCCGAGCCGAACGGCTACCTGCACATCGGCCACGCGAAGTCGATCTGCCTCAACTTCGGGCTCGCGCTCGAGTACCAGGGCACCTGCAACCTCCGCTACGACGACACCAACCCGACCAAGGAAGACGTCGAGTACGTCGAGTCGATCGAGCACGACGTGCGGTGGCTCGGCTTCGATCCGACCGCGGTGTTGTTCAGCGCCGACTACTTCGAGCGGATGTATCAGTGGGCGGAGAAGCTCGTCACCGACGGCAAGGCGTACGTCTGCGATCTGAACGACGAGGAGATCCGCACGTACCGCGGGACCTTGAGCGAGCCGGGCACGCCGTCGCCGTGGCGCGATCGCTCGGTCGAGACCAACCTCGATCTGTTCCGCCGCATGCGCGCGGGCGAGTACCCCGACGGCGCGCGCACCCTGCGCGCGAAGATCGACATGGCGTCGGCGAACATGAAGATGCGCGACCCGCTGCTCTATCGCATCCGGCACGCGTCGCATCACCGCACCGGCGACGCGTGGTGCATCTACCCGATGTACGACTACGCGCATCCGCTCGAGGACGCGATCGAGCAGATCACGCACTCGATCTGCACGCTCGAGTTCGAGAACAACCGCGAGCTGTACGACTGGGTGATCGAGCACACCGGCGCCGGCGGCAGCAAGCCGCCGCGCCAGTACGAGTTCGCGCGCCTGAACCTCGACTACACCGTGATGTCGAAGCGCAAGCTGTTGCGCCTCGTCCAGGAGGACCACGTCGCGGGTTGGGACGATCCGCGCATGCCGACGATCGCGGGCATGCGGCGCCGCGGCTTCTCGCCCGAGGCGATCCGCGCGTTCTGCGCGATGGTCGGCGTCGCGAAGAACAACTCGGTCGTCGACGTCGGCAAGCTCGAGTTCTGCGTGCGCGACGATCTCAACCAGAACGCGCCGCGCGCGATGGGCGTGGTGCGGCCGCTCGAGATCGAGATCGTCTCGTACGAGGGCGAGGAGTCGATCGACGCGCCGTACTTCCCGCCCGACGTCGGCAAGCCCGGCTCGCGCGCCGTCCCGTTCACGCGCCGCATCCTGATCGAGCGCGACGACTTCATGGAGTCGCCGACCAAGGACTACCTGCGCCTCGCGCCGGGACGCACGGTGCGCCTGCGCTACGCGTACTGCATCACGTGCGATGAGGTCGTCCGAGATTCGGACGGAACGATCGTGAAGCTGCGCGCGACGCACCACCCCGAGACGCTCGGCGGCAAGGCGCCGAGCGACGGGCGCAAGATCTGGGGCGTCCTGCACTGGGTCAGCGCGGATCGATCGATCCCCGCCGAGGTGCGGCTCTACGATCGTCTGTTCAAGAGCGCGAAGCCCGAGGAGGCCGGCGACTTCCTCGAGGACATGAACCCGTCGTCGCTCGAGATCGTGAAGGGCGCGCGCGTCGAGGCGTCGCTCGCTTCGGCGGCGCCGGGGTCGCGCTGGCAGTTCGAGCGCGTCGGATACTTCGTCGCCGACATCGTCGACTCGAAGCCGGGCGCGCCGGTGTGGAACCGGATCGTCACGCTGCGCGATTCGTGGGCGGCGGCCAAGACCGAGGCGGCGCCGGCGCCCGTTGTAGAAAAGAAGGAAAATTCAAAAGCCAAGACGCGGCCGAAGTCGAAGTCGCCCGCCGAGTACCGCGCCGAGGCGCGCGCGCGCGATCCCGAGCTCGCGAGCGCGTACGCGTGGATCACCGGCGAGCTCGGCCTCGACGCCAACGCCGCCGATCTGCTCGCGGGCTCGCCCGCGACGGTGCAGTTCTTCCGCGCGGCGATCGAGTCGTCGGGCAGCGCGCCCGCGAGCGCGCGCTGGATCATCAACGAGCTCCCTCGCGTGAGCGGCGATCGCGAGCACGATCAGCTGCCGTTCGACGGCTTCCAGCTCGGCACGCTGGTGCGGCTCGTCGAGGAAGGCAAGCTGACCGGCCCGGCGGCGAAGGACGTGCTCGCCGAGATGGCGAGGACCGGCGGCGACCCGCTCGCGATCGCGGCGAGCCGCGCGGTCGCGCCCGTCGATGCCGGCGCCCTCGCGACGATCGTCGACGACGTGATCGCGAAGCACGCCGACAAGGTCGCGCAGTACAAGGCCGGCAAGACCGGCCTGCTCGGCTTCTTCGTCGGCCAGGTCGTGAAGGCGTCGAAGGGCGCCGCCGATCCGCAGACCGCGTCGAAGCTGCTCAGCGACCGGCTGGCGTAGTCGCCGGCAGATCCGGCGGCATCACGGGCGGCAGGCCGGAGACGCGCAGCGCGACCAGCTCTTGCAGCTCGGTGATCGCGTTGTCGCCGTCGGCGCGCATGCGGATGCGCGCGCCGCGCGTGGTGTCGGAGACGGTGACGATCACGCGATCGTCGTGGACGATCGGGCAGTAGCCGATGCGGCCGGGGCCGCCGTGGCGGCCGCTGTGCATGCCCTTGCCGCTGGGCGCCGCGAGCGACGCGTGCAGGTGCGCGCGCTTCTGGATCTCGGCGCGCGCGGCCGGCGTCGACGCGGTGATCGCGAGCTCGATGCCGTCGTCGGTGAAGGTCATCTGCGTGTGCGCGCCGGCGACCGCGGTCGGGCAGTTCGCCATCGCGTGCTCCTTGCCGCCGGTCATGTTGCCGGGCGGCGTGATCGGCGCGGGCGCGGGCGCGGGCTTGTCGACGTCGGCGACCGCGGGCGCGCTCGCGCGCGCCATCGAGCTCGACGCGGCGAACACCGGGGCGGAGGGTTGCGAGACTTCGGTCCGCGGCGGGATGGAGCCACACCCCGCGACGACCAGGAACGTGAGCGCGATCGATCGGAAGGTCGTCATACGACCTGTCGCTGCTTACGACGTGCCAGCGGATCGGCACGCGCGGGGCGCGATCGCGCGCAACGCGTGCGCGGATCAGTCGATCACGCGCAAGCGGCGGCCGCCGGAGACGAGCGGCACGGCGGCGTTGTGCTGCGGGCGCGGCGTCGTCGGCTTGGTCGGACGGATCGAGGCGTCGCGCGCGGCCCAGGCGGCGGCGACGTCGCGATCCAAGAGATGCGTCGGGCGCACGTTCGAGAGCGCGTTCGCCATCACGCTGCGGACGTGCGGGTTGTCCTGCTCGAGCTGGTCCAAGAGCCGCGTCATCGCGTCGCGGCGCAGGCCGTCCTGCGAGCCGCACAGGTTGCACGGGATGATCGGGAACGACTGGGTCGCGGCGAACTCGGCGATGTCCTTCTCGCCGCATTCGATCAGCGGTCGGATCACGTCGAAGCGATCGTCATCGGTGCGATAGCGCGCGGGCATCGCCTGCATCTTGCCGCTGTAGATCAGGTTCAAGAGGAACGTCTCGAGCGTGTCGTCGCGGTGGTGACCGAGCGCGAGCTTGTTGCACCCGAGGCGCTCGGCGGCGGTGTAGAGGATGCCGCGGCGCAGGCGCGAGCACAGCGAGCAGTAGGTCTGCGCGTCGGTGAGGTGCGTGGTGACGACCGAGTACGTGTCCTCCGAGAGGATCTCGAACGGCCAGCCCTTGGCCTCGAGCCAGGCGCGCAGGCCGCTGCCGTCGTAGCCGGGCTGCTGCTGATCGAGGTGCACCGCGACCAGCTCGACGGTGAACGGCAGCCGCGGCACGAGCCGGGTCAAGAGCTCGAACATCGTGTAGCTGTCCTTGCCGCCCGACATCGCGACCAGGATGCGATCTCCCGGCGCCAGCAGCTCGTACCGCTCGCACGTCTCCTTGATCTGCCGATACAGACGAGCCTCACGCTGCGACATCGCGGCGAGTCTACGCACCGGCGGCCCGGCGTCCATTACAATCGTGACTTGCTCGACCTGTCGCCCGACTACGCGGTCGACGCCGTCGTGGGGCGCGGCGGGATGGGCACGGTGTATCGCGCGCGCACCGCGGCGGGCGCGCCGGTCGCGATCAAGGTGCTAGATCACGCCGCCGACGACGCGCTCGATCGCTTCTCTCGCGAGGTGCGGACCTTGGCGGCGCTGCGGCATCCCGCGGTCGTCGCGTACCTCGATCACGGCGCGCGCGCCGGCGTGCACTACCTCGTCACCGAGTGGCTCGAAGGCGAGACGCTCGCCGATCGCCTCGCGCGCGATCGCCTGAGCGTCGACGACGTGCTCGCGCTCGCGCGCCGCGTCGCCGACGCGCTCGCCGCGTGCCACGCGCGCGGGATCGTGCACCGCGATCTCAAGCCGTCGAACCTGTTCCTCGTCGGCGGCGCACCCGCGCAGGTGAAGCTGCTCGATTTCGGGATCGCGTTCGTCGACGGTGCGACGCACGGCAACACGCGGACGGGGACGCTGCTCGGCACGCCCGAGTACATGGCGCCCGAGCAGGCGCGCGGCGAGCGCGGCATCGACGCGCGCGCCGACGTCTTCTCGCTCGGCTGCGTGCTCTACGAAGCGTTGACCGCGTCGTCGCCGTTCCGCGGCGATCACATGGTCGGCGTGCTCGCGAAGATCTTGTTCGCGGATCCCGCGCCGGTCGACGCGCTGTGCCCCGAGGCGCCGCCCGCGCTGTGCGATCTGATCACGCGGATGCTCGCGAAGGATCGGCGCGCGCGCCCCGGCGACGGCGCGGCGGTGCGCGAGCACCTCGACGCGATCAGCGCGACCCACGCGGCGGTCGCGGGCGCGCCGGGCGCCGGCTTCGCCGTCACCGAGCGCAACCTGGTCTCGGTCGTCGTCGCGGCGCCGCGCAGCGCGACCGGGCCGGGCTCGGATCCCAGCAACCTGCCGACGGTCGTCGACGCGAGGCCCGCGCTCGCGCGCCTGCGCGCCGCGGCGACCGCGATCGACGTCGCGTTCGAGCAGCTCGCGGAGGGCGCGATCGTCGCGACGGTCGCGGGCCGCGCGCACGCGGTCGATCAAGCGGCCGCGGCGGCGCGCTGCGCGATGACGATGCGCGCGGAGCTCGGGCCCGGCGCGATCGCGGCGGCGACGGGGCTCGGCGTCGTCGCGGCGGGCGGCCTCGGCGACGTGATCGATCGCGCGGTGTCCTTGCTCGCCGAGCACGACGAGATCCGGCTCGACGCCCCGACCGCGGGCCTGCTCGACGGGCGCATCGACGTGCGCGCGGGCGATCGCGCGTTCGTGCACGACGGGCTCGCCGACGCGGTCGAGACGACGCGGCGCCTGCTCGGCAA
>DATJIA010000034.1:0-18627 GCA_035493675.1 Kofleriaceae bacterium
TCAGGCGCGCCGCCCGACCGTGAAGCCGCCCGCGGGCCGCATGCCGCCGCCGCCTCCGCGCGCGTCGAAGCCGCCGCGCGTGCAGGGACCGATCGACGACTTCGACGAGGCGCTGCACAACGCGCCGACGATGATCATCGATTCGAATCGGTTGGGTAGAAGGCGTTAGTCGAGCTGCGCGTCTCGGACGAAGATGCCGCAGCGGACCGGGATCTCCGCGACCTCGCACGTGCTCGGGTGCGCGGTGACGTCGAGCGCGCCGAAGCCGGAGCGCGAGTCGGGGCCGGTGCCCCACCAGGTGATGCGCATCGTGGCGCCGTCGGCGAGCGAGGACGGCCACGCGTATTCGTATTCGATGATCGGCGGCATGAGGTCTTGGTAGGTCTGCGCGACGATCGGCAGCGAGACATCGACGTACGACGGCACGACGCCGGCGCAGCTCGGATCGGAGAGATCGACGACGACGTGGAGGCTGGGGCCGTCGTTGCAGGGGCGCGGCTCGCTCGCGAGCGGATCGCAGGCGGCGATCGTCACGATCAGGAGTGCGGCGGCTCTCATGCGGCCTCCGCGAGCCACGCGCGCGCGGCGCGGGTGTCGAGGCCGGCGTGATCGAAGCCGGGGAGCAGCAGGTCCTCGATCGCCGCCAGGATCGCGCGATCGACCTCGTCCCAGTCGGGGCAGCCCTGCGCGACCAGCGCGGGCGTGATCGCGCGGCGCGGGCGATGACGCCACGCGCGCAGGTTGCCGTCGAGGAGGCGCGGCAGCCACGCGCCGATCGTGGCTTTCGTGGAGCGATCCTGCGCGGCGAGGAACGCCCAGCCGAGGCGCGCGTGATCGATCTCGTCGGCGAGCAGCTCGCGCAGCGCGGCGGCGGCGAGCGGCGCGGTCGCGCCGTCGCGGCAGAGCTCGAGGAACGCGCTGCCGCACGTCTCGTTGAGCGCGCACATCCCGATCACGTGGAGCACGCGGCGCAGCTCGGCATCGGCGCCGTCGTGGCGCGGGATCGACACGGGCAAGCGCAAGACCGGCGCGGTCGAGCCGCACGCGCGCGCGACCTGCGCGCAGATCTGCGCGTGGCGGCGCTCGTCGTCGACGGCGCGCCAGGCGAGCACGACCAGCTCGGGCGCGGCGCCGGCGCGCTCGAGGATCGCGGCGACGTGCAGGAACGCGCCGGACGCGCGCGCCTCGGCCTCGGCGCGGCCGTGCCAGACCTGCGCGGCGATCGCGCGCTCGCCGTCGGTGAGGCGCGCGATCGTCTCGTCGTGCGCGGGCAGCGCGTGGCGCGGCGCTTCACCGCGGGGCCGCAAGCGACGCGACGCGATCACGACTTCGTTCCCGCGTCGGGGTTCGGCGCATCCGCGATCGTCGGCCACGCGTCGGGGAGCTGCGCGTCGATGATGCCGTGCCAGGCGTCCGGCGGATTGGCCGCGTCGGAGATCGTGTTGTGCCACGCGTCGGGCGGCGGCGACTTGTGCGGCCCCTCGTACAGCTCGCACGCCGGCGCGAGCGACGCGGCGACGATCGGCGCGCCGGCGCCGATCGCGGTCCCGAACACGACGATCGATCGATAGAGCCGCGAGCGTGCCATGCCTCACGTCATCGCAACCGCCGTGCCCTGCCCGCGCGTGCGATCGCGCCGGGTTGCGCGCGCGAGGGAGCGCCGCGGCGCCGCGGATCGCGACATGGATGTCACTGCGCTTCGAGCTGGAGCGACAGGAACTCGTCGCCGGGGCGAAGCGTCAGCGTGGTGCCGCCGTGCAGCTGATCGAGATCGACCGTGACGTCGAGATCGCCGGTCGGCGTGTCGTCGATGCGGAAGGTGCCGTCGGCGTCGGTGCGCGCGGTCGCGGTCGCGTCGTCTTGATCGCCGGCGCCGCGGCGGCGCACGGTGACCTTCGCGCCGGCGAGGCGGCTGCCGAAGCGATCGCGCACGACGCCGGCGAGGGTCGCGCCGCGCTCGAGCTCGAACCGTTGATCGCGCGCGGTGATCGCACCCGGGCGATCGCCGATCGGCACGTCGATCGCGCGCGCGATCGGCAGGTAGCCGGCGAGCGCGACCTTCACGCGCCACCCGCCCGCCTCGATCGGCACGAGGGAGAAGCGTCCGTCGGCGCGGCTCTCGGCGTCGAGCTTGCGCGCGCCCGGGCCGGTCGCGGTGATCGCGGCGCCGGTGATCGGCTGCCCGGTGTGGTGATCGAAGACCATGCCGTCGATGCCGCCGCCGAAGACGAGCTTGAGCCGAACATCGTCCTCCGTGGTCGATGACAGATCTTGCGGCGGGAAGCCGGTCGCCTCGACGTGCAGGCGCACCGGGCCCGGCGCCAGCCCGCCGATGCGGAAGCGGCCGCTGCCGTCGGTGACCGTGCGGCGATCGCCGGTCTTCGCGATCACCGCGATCTGCGCGCTCGCGACCGGCAGCCCGGTCGGATCGTCGAGCTCGCCCTCGATCGCGCCGTCCGCGGACGTGAGCACGAGATCGATCTTCTCGTCGCGGGCGGCGTCCTTCGGCGCGCCGAGCTCGAGCTCGCGCTCGGCGTCGACGTAGCCGTACGCGCTCGCGCGCACGCGGACGGATCCGATCACGGGGCCGAGCCGATACGCGCCGCTCTCGTCGGTGATCGTCGTCATCGGCGGCGTCTCGATCGAGACGGTCGCGCCGATCACGCTGTCGCCGCGTTGATCGGTGACGGTGCCGGCGAGGAACACGCCGGGGCTCAGCTGCACGTTGACCGTGAGCGTCTGGCCGAGCGAGAGCTGCGCGGGGCGCGATCGTCCCTCGGCGTAGTCGGGCGCGCTCGCGACGACGATCCACGCGCCGGCGTCGAGGCCCGCGATGCGGTACTTGCCGTCGGGGCCGGTGATCCAGATCGGCGCGCGGGTCGGATCGATCGGCAGCGGCGGCAGCGCCGCGAGCTGCGTCCCGGGGACGGTCACCGCCGGCGCGTCGACGATCTGCGCCCGCTGCGCGCTCGCGCCGCCCGCCGCGGAGACCAGCGGGATCGGTCCGAGCAAGACGCCGAGCTCGCCGCGCGGGATGAAGCGCGGATCGCTGTTCGGCGCGCCGGGCGCGACGACCGGTGCGGCGTGCCCGAGCCCCGCGAGCTCGCGCAAGCGATCGTCCTCGGTCAGCGCCGACACGACGCGCGCGCCCAGCGCCGCTTGCACCTCGGCGCCCGCGATCGGTCGCCCGGCGCCGTCGGTGATCGTGCCCTCGAGCATGCCGCCCGGCTCGAGCTCGAGCACGAGCGGCGCGCGCCCGGCCTCGAACGCGAGCGAGCCGGTCGCGATCCATCCGGGCGCGTACGCCTCCGCGGTCCAGCGTCCGTGCGGGATCCCGGCGACGCGGAACTGCCCGTCGCTGTCGGTGCGCGCGAAGCGCGGCGGCTCGTCGAGGCCGGGATCGGCGGCGCGGATCGCGAGCTCGGCGACGATCGGCGTCGTGCCGCCCTTCTCGACGACACGCCCGACGACGATCGCGGCCGACTCGACGCGCAGCTCGAGCGGCGGGAACGGCCCGGCGCCGAACCGCAGCGCGCGTTGCGCGCGCGACGCGAGATCGCCCGACACCGCCCAGACCTGATAGCTGCCCTCGGGCAGCTCGGGGAACGCGAACACGCCCTTGGCGTCGGTCGCGACCTGCATCGTGCCGGTCACCGCGTCGCCGGCGAGGAAGACGTCGGCGCGCACCGCCGCGTTGCCGTCTTTGACGACGCCCTCGATCTTCACCTTGCGCGCGACGACCACGCGCGCGGCGTCGCTCGGCACCGGCACGAAGCGCAGCTCGCCGGTGAAGACGTCGTCGCCCTCGACGCGCAGCTTGTAGCGCCCCGCGACCAGGCCCTCGAGCGTGAACGCGCCGCGCGCGTCGGCCACCGCGACGACCACCGCCGCGGTGGCCGGTCCCTGCCCTTTCTCGATCTCGGCGGTGACGTGCACGCCGCCGACCGCCGCGCCCGCGCCGTCGACGACGACGCCGGTCAGCCGCTGATCACCCGGGCCCTTCGACGGCGCCGGCAGATCCGGGTGGCGGCGGACTTTCGGGCCGTCCGCGGACGTCGTGACGATCGCCTCGCGGCCCGGCGCCCTCCGCGGCTTGCCCGCGATCCAGAAGATCGCGCTGGCCAGCGCCGCCCCGATCGCGACCAGGACCAGCGATCGCCCCCACGACGGCCGCGCCGGTGGTTGCGGGTCGTCGCCCTCGGCCATGGCACGACAATACCCGGTTGCGTTACCGTTGCACGCGATGGGCGCCGCCGGGCTCTTCGAGAATCAGCGCGAGACGAACCTGTCGTCGACGATCACGATGATCGAGGACGTGCTCGTCGAGCAGGGGCACTTCCTCAACGACTGTCGCGCCGACACCGACGGCGCGATCCGCTCGTGGAAGATCAAGCACGGCTCGGCGACGGTGCGGATCTCGCTCCTCGACCGTCCGGACTTCACGCACGTGCGCGTCGACTCGGCGGTCATGCGGCTCGACAGCGCGGTGCCGCGCGTCGCGCTGTTCACGCACCTGCTCGAGAAGAACGGCGAGCTGACCGGCGCCGCCTTCGCGATGCGCGGCGACACCGTGCTCCTCCACACCGAGCGCTCGACGCTCGACCTCGATCGCAGCGAGGTCCAGGATCTGATCACGCGCCTCACGAAGTACGCCGACGAGCACGACGACCTCCTCGTCGAGCGCTTCGGCGGCAGCCTCGGCGGCGACCTCGACTGATCTTACGTCAACGTTGACGTTGTCGTGGTCGGGGACGTGGACGTGGGGCGTTGACGGCGACGGCGACGGCGACTTGAACGTAGTCGCAGCCGCCGTCTAGGTCCACGTCGCCGTCGCCGTCGCCGTCGAAGTAGACGACTACGACCAAGACCACGACAACCCCTACGTTGACGTCGTCGTGGTCGACCGGGCGGTGTCAGCGGACTTCGCGGCCGCGCGGGCCTTCGTCGACGTGGACGCCGACCAGGACGTTCGGGCACACGGTGAGCTCGTCGAGCTCCTTCATGACGCGGCCCTGCGAGTCGATCATCTTCACCGCGGACAGGACCGCGAACTCGACGCGGCCGGCGGCGGGCTGCACGGCGGACAGGTACCCCGTGATGCGCGCGCCGGTGTCGTACTCGATGCAGACCTTGTGGCTGACGAGATCGTGGAGCTTCGAGTAGTCGGGCATGGCGCGCCACGTATAGCATGCGTGCCGTGACCGCCGGAAGCGCGCGTACGACGCTGTTCTTGGTCAGGCACGGCGAGGCCGAGTCGAACGCCTCGCTCCGCTTCGGCGGCTGGAGCCCGGTGCCGCTCACCGATCGCGGGCGCAAGCAGGCCGAGGCGGTCGCGCGCCAGCTCGCGGGCCGCGCCCCGACCGCGATCATCAGCTCCGACCTCGCGCGCGCGCACCAGACCGCGATGCCGATCGCCGCGGCGACCGGGCTCCCGATCGCGCTCGACGCGCGCCTGCGCGAGCGATCGGTCGGCGTCTTCGACGGGCTGCTCTTCACGGAAGCGGAGGCGCGCTACCCCGACGCGTGGGCGAAGATGATCGCGCGCGATCCCGACGCGGTGCCCGAGGGCGCGGAGACCGTCGATCAGGTCTTCGAGCGCGTGACCGCCGCGATCGACGCGATCGTCGCCGCGCACGCGGGCGGCAAGGTCGTCGTCGTCACCCACGGCATCGCGCTCTTCCACGTCTTCGCGCACGTGTGCGGGCTCGGCAGCCCGCGCGGCGCGCAGCGCGTGTTCGTCCTCGCCGACAACGCGTCGGTCACGCACGTCGAGCACCGCGTCGATCCCGATCGCACGCACTGGCGCATCCACACCGTCAATGACACAGCTCATCTCCTAGGGATCTGAGCGTTCGACTTCCGTCCTCCGGCTTCCGACTTCCGGATCTGATCCGGACGACGGAAGTCGGACGACGGAAGTCGATCTCAGGGCAGCACCGTATCGAGCGTGACGTCGAGCTTGTCGGCGGGGATCGTCGCGCGGACGTGGCCGGTGACGTCGCCCGATTGCTTCATCAGCGGATCGCTGTTCTGCGCGTAGCGCGCGGTGACGACGATGTCGCCCGAGAAGTCGCCGCCGGCGACCATGAGGTTCGCCTCGGTCAGCTCGAACGCGAGCGGCCACGACGCGGCGGTGAGCTTCTCGGTCGCGATCGGCATGCCGGGCACGGCGTCGCCGGTCGCGGGGTCCGCCTTCTTCACGCTGATGTAGATCAGCGCGTTCGGCGGGATCTTCGCCTTCATCGCGTCGCTCGGATGGATCGTGCCGCGCAGGAACTTCGACTTGTCGATCGGACGATTCGGATCCGGCGACTGGAAGCCCATCCCGCCGACGTCGGCGCCACCACCGCCCGCGTGCGGGCTCGCGCCGCCGCGCGCGGCGAGCCCGGCGTGGACGTCGTCCTGCGGCATCTCGCCCTCGGCGGGCGGCATGCTCCCCATCCCGGGTTGTGGATCCCCCAGCGCGCCGGGACCGACCGCCGGCGGCGGCGGCAAGGCGCCGCCGTGCGGATCCGCCGCGGCGACTTGATCCGGCTGGAAGCCTTGATCGGCATCCGGCTTCTTGCGGCTGCACGCCGCGAGCCCGAGACCGAGCACGCCCACGAGGGATAGGACAGCTATGCGTCGCATCGCGGGGGAAGATAGCAAAGTCAGATCCAACGCGCCGTTGTCGTGATCGACGCAAGAGTTTCGGGGGCCGCCGGGTACGCCTCGCCGATCCACGCGGTGAAGCGCGCAGCCCTTGCGTCGCCCGGCGCAGCGATCGAGCCGATCTCGTAGCGGGTCGGCGGCGCCTGGCCGAGGCGCGCGCCGATCGTGACGAGCCGGTTGCGCCGCCACACCGCGAGCTCGACCTCGTCGCCGGGCGCGCGCAAGGCGAGGATCGCGCGGGCGTCCGCGTCGGAGAGCACGCGGAACGAATCGATCGCCGCCAGCTCGTCGCCGGGCGCGAGGCCCGCCGCCTGCGCGGGGCTGCCGTCGAGGACGCCGGTGATCCGCGCGCCCGCGGTGGTCAGCCCGAGCCACACCGCGCGCGCGCCGCCTTCGACCTGCGCGGGATCGTGCATCGATCGCAGCTCGAGCCCGACCTCGGCGAGCTCGAGGGTCAAGTCGGGATCCGACGTGCCGCGGATCCAGCGCGCGAACGGCTCGGCGAGATCCAGCCCGACCGCCTCGCCGAAGATCGCCTCGACGTCTTCCGGATACGGGACGCCCTTCGCGCCGAAATCCCGCCACAGCGCGCGCAGGACGTCGTCGAGCGAGCGCGCGCCCTCGGTGCGGCGGCGGATGTGCAGATCGAGCGCGAGCATCGCGAGCCCGCCCTTCAGGTAGTAGCTGACCGTCGTGTTGACGTTCGACTCGTCGGGCTTGTAGAGCTTGATCCACGCGTCGAAGCTCGAGTCCTCGAGCGACTGCAGGTTGCGCCCGGGCGTCGCCATGAGCTTCGCCCAGTCGTCGAGCACCTTCTCGAGGAAGCTCTTGACGGTGATCCGGCGCGACGAGCGGAGCGCCCAGCGATCGTAGTGCGAGGTCACGCCCTCCATGACCCACAGGCAGCGCGTGTACGCCTCCTTCGTGTAATCGAAGTCGAGCAGCGCCGCCGGCGCGATGCGCTTGCCGTTCCACGCGTGGAAGAGCTCGTGCGACAAGAGCTCGAGCAGCGCCTCGTAGCTCTTTCGGTTCGCGAGCGCGAACGGGTTGTTCAGGTTGATCGACGACGCGCGGTGCTCGAGGCCGCCGTAGGCGTCGTGCGCGATCATCAAGACGAACACGTAGCGATCGAACGGCGTCGCGCCGGCGCGCGCGCATTGATCGCTCGCGATCGCGGCGAGGTCTTGCGTGAGCGTGTCGAGCGAGAAGAGCCCGCCGGGCGCGAAGTCGCCCCAGGTGACGAGCTCGAACTGCGCCCCGCCGGCCTCGAACGTGCGCGGCGCGCGGCCGCCGAGGTGGATCGGCGAGTCGAACAGCTCGTCGATGCTGTTCGCGTGCCCCTCGCGCAGCGCGGTCGCGACCAGCCAACCGTCGGGCGGATCGATCTGCACGCGGACGGGCGCCGCGCGCAGGTGCGGCGCGTACACGAACGTCGCCGGGCCGTGCAGGAACGCGTGGGTCGCGTCGATGTGGTTGGTGCGCACGGTCAGCTCGTGACCGTAGACCTCGTATCGCACCGTGATCGATCGCGCGTCGGCGCGCGCGATCCGCCACGTGCTCTTGTCGATCTTGGTCACCGGGCGCGGATCGCCGTCGTCGCCGCGCGCGCCGAGCTCTCGCACGAAGCGCGCGTAGTCGCGGATGAGATACGAGCCGGGGCACCACGCCGGCATCGTCACGTCGACGAAGTCGCCTTGATCCGCGCACGGGATCTCGACCTCGACGGACACGAGGTGATCGGCGGGGCGCGGCACGGAAACGCGGTAGCGGTGCATGCGAGGTCCGTAGCGTATACTCGACGCCGTGCGAACGGCGGCGCTGTTGTTGCTCGCCTGCGCGACCGCCTCGGCCGCGCCCGGTCGCGTGATCCGCATCGAGCGCGGCCACGGGATCCATCGCACGCCGCGCGTCTGTCAGGTCCAGTCCGACGGCCGCGGCACCTGCTGGGGTCGCGCGCCCGCGGTCGGCGAGATCGCGAGCGTGATCGATCAAGACGCCGGCGTGCTCGGCGAGCTGCGCGTCAGCGAGGTCATGCCGCTCCAGGACAACTGCGGCAAGACGCAGCGCTGGGACTACAAGTTCACCCGCGAGTCGGGCCGCCTCGAGCGCGCGCAGTGGGGCTCGAGCTTCGTCGTGTTCGACATCGAGGTGCAAGCCGGGCGCTCTCGCCTGGTCGCCGACACCTCGCGCGTGCAGCTGCCCGATCGGCGCCCCGGCGAGCAGGTGTGGAGCGTCCTCGACCGCGACGGCGACGGCTCCGAAGACCTCGTGGTCACCGCCTACTCCTGCGACAAGGCCGGCGAGATGACGGTCAACGCCCCGGCCGCCGGATACTGCATCGATTACTGGAACCTCGACCACGGCGACTGGCGCAAGCTCAGGCACGACTTCGTCGAGACATGTCTCTCGTGATAGACAGGCCCGAATGGCCCGGGCACGAATCTCCGACGCGAGGCGGCTCCTCGCCGCCGAGCGCGGGACGATCCACAAGGACGCCCCGACGCGCGTCGCGCTCGTGTATCCGTCGCCGTATCGCGCGGCGATGTCGTCGCTCGGCTATCAGACGATCTATCGCGTCTTGAACGGCGAGAACGGGATCGCGGCGGATCGCGCGATGCTGCCGGATCAAGATCCCGCGCCGGGAAGCGGCTTGCGCACGCTCGAGCGCGATCTGCCGATCGGCGAGTACCCGATCGTCGCGTTCTCGGTCGCGTACGAGCTCGAGATCGCGGGGCTGATCGCGTGCCTCGAGGCCGCCGGCATCCCGCCGCTCGCGCGCGATCGCGATCACCACCACCCGATCGTCGTCGGCGGCGGGCCGCTGACCTTCTCGAACCCGGCGCCGCTCGGGCCGTTCTGCGACGTGATCGTGCTCGGCGAGGGCGAGGAGATGATCGTCGAGCTGGTGCGCGCGGCCGATGATCTCGGCTTCGCGCGCGAGCGCGTGATCGACGCGATGCACGGGCGGCCCGGCGTGTACGTGCCCGATCGCGACGGCGAGACCGTGCCGCACGTCGGCATCGTCGACGACGACAAGCTGCCCGCGCGCTCGCAGATCCTCACGCCCAACACCGAGCTCGCCGACATGTTCCTGACCGAGGCGGCGCGCGGGTGCTCGCGCGGCTGCACGTACTGCGTGATGCGGCGCTCGACCAACGGCGGCATGCGCGTGATCCCGCGCGAGCTGATCTTGGCCGGCATCCCCGACGGCGCGACGCGCGTGGGGCTGGTCGGCGCCGCGGTGACCGATCATCCCGACATCCGCGCGGTCGTGCGCGGCGTCGTCGACAAGGGCCGCCAGGTCGGCATCTCGAGCCTGCGCGCCGACAAGCTCGACGACGAGCTGGTCGGGTTGCTCGCGCGCGGCGGCTATCGCACGTTGACCGTCGCCGCCGACGGCGTCAGCGAGCGCATGCGCCGCGTCGTCGAGCGCTCCACGAAGGAGCACCACCTGCTCGAGAGCGCGCGGCTCGCGCGCGCGCACCGGCTCGACACGCTCAAGATCTACACGATGGTCGGCGTGCCGACCGAGACCGACGACGACATCGACGAGCTGGTGCGCTTCACCGGCGAGCTCGTCAAGATCCACAGCAAGGTCGCGTACGGCTGCGCGCCGTTCGTCGCGAAGCGGCACACGCCGCTCGACGGCACCGACTTCGCGGGCATGGACGTCGTCGAGGCGCGGCTCGCGCGCCTCCGCGCCGGGCTCGCGCAGTACGCGGGCAAGGCCGAGCTGCGCGCGACGTCGGCGCGCTGGGCGTGGGTCGAGTACATGATCGCGCAGGGCGAGCAGTCGGCGGGGCTCGCGATCATGGACGCGCACCACGCGGGCGGCAGCTTCGCGGCGTACAAGAAGGCGTTCGCCGCGCGCGACGTGCGGCCGACCGGGCCGCGGGCGCGGGTGCCGTCGACGAGCGAGCTGATCGCCCTGCGCAAGCGCAACGTCGCCGCGGCTCCGGCTGTATGATCGCGGCGTGGCTTCTCCTGTCTCGCTCGCCGCGAGCCCGACCGGCGCGTGGGTCGCGCGCCGCACCGGCGCGCAGCTGACCCTCCACGCCGCCGCGCGCCTCGGCGAAGCGCTCGCGATCGAGCTCGCCACCGACGACGTCGACATCACGTTCGCGGGCCCGCCCGATCAGCTGGTGGTCGTCGCGCGCGCGCCGGGCGCGACCCAGGTCCTCCTCTACAACCCGCCCGACCTCGAGATCGCCGCGCGCGCCGAGATCGAGGGCAAGGCCGAGCTCGCCGGCGTCACCGGCCCGCGCCTCGCGCTGATCACCGGCGAGCACCGCACGCTCGTGCTGGTGCGCTGCGCGCCGCGCGCGCTGGTCGTGCAGCCGACCGAGTCGGGGCCGCTGGTCGAGGCGGCGATCGGCCTCGAGGACAACAAGCTGCTGGTCGTGCAGCCGAAGAAGATCGAGCAGTGGGACGCGATCGCGCGGCGCGCGATGCTGCGCCTGAACCTGCCGCTGCCGCCGCTGCCGCGCCTGCTCGGCGCCGCCAAGGGCAACTTCTGGTCGGCGGTCGCCGGCCGGGAGAGCGTGTACGTCTATCGCGCGTCCGACGGGCGCGCGTTCGAGCACCGCCTCGAGGGCGCCGTGATCGCGGCGGCGTCGAGCTTGGCGTCGCCGTACATCGCGGTCGCGACCGACGCCGGGCTCTTGAACGTGCACGCGTTCGCGCACACGACGACCTCGCTCGGCGCGCGCACCGCGGCCGCGCTGGCGCAGGCGGTCGTCGCCGACGAGCCGATCCTGTACGGCTGCGACGGCGCCGACGCGCTGTGGCGGCTCTCGCTCGTCGAGGGCGCGTCGATCGAGCGCCAGCAGATCGCGACGTCGTCGTCGACGGCTTCGTCGTCGGGCGGGCGCGGGCTCAAGCTCGATCTCGGGCAGGGATCGTCGGGCAAGCCCGCGGTCGCGAAGCTCGTGAAGCCCGCGAAGGGCGGCGAAGGCTCGCGCACGTGGCGCGAATCGCTCGTGCAGTGGTGCGAGGACGCGTTCGCGCGCGAGAAGCGCAGCGAGATGCTGGTCAAGCCCGAGCCGATCGACGATCCGCAGATCCCGTTCGACGCCGCGCTCAGCGTGATGGGCGATCGGATCTCGCCGACCGCGCGGCGGACGCTCGCGCTCCTCTACGGCGGATGGCTGCGCGGCACGCCGGCGATCAACATCTCGGCGCTCGCCGCGGTGCTCGGCGGCGGCGAAGATGCTTGGGCGGAGGCGCTCGGCACCGGCGCGCTCGGCGGCCAGGGCTGGGCCGTCGTCGAGGGCGGCAAGCTCGCGCTCGCGCCCGTGATCGCGCGCCACCTCGACGGCGCACCGCCGCGCGCGGTGCGGTTGATCGGCGAGCCGCCGGCGCGCGAGGCGCCGCACGGCGTCGTGATCACGACGCTCGACGAGCGCGCGATCGCGGAGCGGCTCGGGGCGATCGCGGTCGCGCGCGTGGGCGCGTCGATCGTGGAGGCCGCGCTCGAGGCGAAGGTCAACGACGCGGCGCTGGTGGTCGCACAGCCCGACGAGCACGCGATCGCGGCCTTGGTCGAGCGCGGCGGCGACGCGATCGTGATCGCTACGGAGCCGCGACCGGGGCGGTTGGCGTCGTTCGTGTCGTGGCCGCCGCCGCCTCCGCCGCCGCCTGCTCCGGCTGCGGGCTGAACACGAGCCCCAGGCGCGCGATCAGCGCGTGCGGCGCACGCGGATCGTCGGCGCCGTAGATGCCGAGCGCCTTCGCGATCTCGACGGGCTTCGCCGATCCGCTCGCGCCGAGCGCGACCCGCACGCGCAGGAGCGCGGGCGACTCGGGCCAATCGAGCGCGATGGCGAGCTGCGCGCCGTCGATCACGTCGACGGAGTGCACCAAGGATCGAACGTCGATCGATCGTTCCTCGCGCATGATCACCGCGGCGTCCTTCGCGAGGAAGGCCTCCGCGATCCGCGCCAACCGCGCCGCGTCGTGCGCGATGCCGTCGGGCGCGGGCTTGAAGATCAGATCCGCCGCGACGATGCCCTTGCCGAGCCCGGGCGTCACGCCGGCGACGACGACCTCGCAGCCGGTCAGCTCGATGCCCTGCGGCATCACCGACGCCAAGCGCTCGCGGACTTCATCCGCGGCGATCGGCGCGTCGGCGGGATGCTCGAGATCGACGTCCATGATCTCGCCCAAGCTCGGCACGCCCAGCGACAGCGCCGGCGAGAACGTCATGCGCGGCTTCGGCGAGAAGCCGCGCGACACCGCGAGCCCGAGCTCGGCGCGGCGGAACGCGCGCGCGAGCAGGCGCATGAGATCGAGGTGGCCGAGGAACGCGGCGCGCCCGAGCTTGGTGAAGCGGAGGCGATACGTCGTCCACGGCGCGCCCGCGCCATGGAAGCCGGCGAGCCGCACGCGCTCCTTGCGCGCGCTCTCGCGCGGATTGTGCTCGCCCGGTGCGCCGCCGCCGCGCTCCGAAACATCCACCAGGTCGATCTCAGCCGCCGCTCGGGGCGCTACCCCGCGTCCTCGCCCTTCGGGCTCGGCTCGGCCTTCGGCCTCGGCGCTGCCCCTCTTCGCGGCGGCATCGAGGACGGGCAAGGCCTCGCGCGGCGCGGGCCGCTCGGTCGCGCCCAAGCTCCGCAGCGCGACCAGCCGATCCTCGCGCATGGTCGTCAGATCGCACGCGACGCCGCAGTCGTAGCAGACGAGCTTGCGCCGATCCGGCTCCGCGTCGGCGAGGTTCGTGTGATGGATCAGCATCCCCGCGACCTTCCCGCACGGCGGCGACGCGCGGCCCTTCAAGGCCTTGCGGTACTCGCTCAGCAAGAAGCCGTCTTCGAGGCCGACGTCGATGTGATCCCACGGCAGGCGCGCGGTCACCGGCCGCGTGCCGAGATAGATCGATGGATCGATCCCGCACGCCTCGAGCGCGCGCGCCCAGAGCTCGCCGTCGAAGACCTCGTCCCAGCCGTCGAAGCGCGCGCCCGCGCGCCACGCGTGCTCGATGACATCCGCCAAGCGGCGATCGCCGCGCGACACCACGCCCTCGACGAAGCTGATGCCGCTGTTGTGGTGCTTCACGCGCAGGCCGGGCTCGCGCGCGGTCTGCCGCAGCAGCGCTTGCTTGCGGCGGATCTCGTCTTCCGAATCCTGCGCGCACCACTGGAGCGGCGTGTGCGGCTTCGGCACGTGCGAGCTGACCGACACCGTGACCTCGGCCTTGCGCCCCACCCCACCCTGCGCGCGCCCGATGCGCAGCATGCGCTGGCCGGTCTCGACGATGCCGCGGACGTCTTCGTCCTCTTCGGTCGGCAAGCCGATCATGAAGTAGAGCTTCAGCCGGTGCCATCCGCGCGCGAACACGCGCCGCGCGCTCTCCTCGACGTGCGCCTCGGTGATGTTCTTGTTGACGACGTCGCGCATGCGCTGCGTGCCCGCCTCGGGCGCGAACGTGAGGCCCGAGATGCGCGTGGTCGCGAGCTCGTCGAGCAGATCCTCGTTGAGGCCGTACGCGCGCAAGGACGCGACCGACATCGAGACGTGCTTCTTCTTGAGCTCGGCCGCGATCGTCTTCACCAGCGGCGTGATCGACGAGAAGTCCGCGGTCGACAGGCACGTGAGCCCGGTCTCGTCGTAGCCGGCCTTCTGCGCGCCGCCGACCACGCTGTCGAGGATCGACTGCGGCGATCGCTCGCGCACCGGGCGATAGATCATGCCGGCCTGGCAGAAGCGGCAGCCCTCGGTGCAGCCGCGCGCGATCTCCACGCTCGCGCGCTCGAAGACCGCCTCGGCGTACGGCACCGGCGTGTCGGTCGGGAACGGGTGCGCGTCGAGATCCGCGACCATCGCGCGGCGCACGCGGCGCGGCGCGCGCGGATCTTTCGGCTTGCCGACGACGATCATCTGGGTCGCGTCGTCGAGCTCGGTGTCGTAGAGCGCGGGGACATACAGCGGGAACCGCGCCGCGAGATCGGCGAGCGCGTCGAGGCGCGTGCGCGATCCCTCCGCGATCTCGCGACGCAGCGCGGCCCACGCGAGCACGAGCTCCGGCAAGACATCCTCGCCTTCGCCGATGAACGCCGCGTCGATGAACGGCGCGATCGGCTCCGGGTGCGACGCGACCGGCCCGCCGACCAGGACGAGCGGCGCGGCCTCTTCGCGATCGCAGCTCCGCAGCGCGAGCCCGCCGAGCTCGAGCAAGGTGAGCACGTTCGTGAACGTCATCTCGTACTGCAGCGAGATGCCGATCACGTCGAAGCGCGCGAGCGGCGTCTGCGACTCGAGCGAGACCAGCGGCAGGCCGCGCGCCCGCAGCTCCTGCTCCATGTCGAGCCACGGCGCGAACGCGCGCTCCGCCCAGATCCGCGGGTGCTTGTTGAGCAGCGCGTACAGGATCTTGGTGCCGAGGTGGCTCATCCCGATGTCGTAGACGTCCGGGAACGCGAGGCAGACGCGCGCGTCGAGGGCCGCGGGATCCTTCTCGACGGACAGGTACTCGCCGCCCAAATAGCGCGCGGGCTTGGAGACCCGGTCGATGAAGTCCGCGTAGACGTGGCGCACGGCAGGACGATGGCTACCAGACTTCCCGGCGGGATGCGATAAGGTTCACCGCATGCGGCTCCTCCTCTCTGTGTGCGTGCTCGGCGCCTGCGGTGGCTCGACAGCTCCGGCCCCCAAGCCGGCCGAAACTCCGAAGACCGAGGAGCCGGCGCCCGCGGTCGTCTACGGCGAGAACGCCAAGGCCGAGGATCCGAACCAGCTGCCCGCCGCGGGCACCGCGCCCGCGCCGCAGACGGTCGACCTGAGCGCGATCTGGGACGCGCCGATCCACACGCTGCGCGGCGAGCCGACCTCGCTCGGCGCGCACAAGGGCCACGCGCTCCTGGTCGTGAACGTCGCGTCGAAGTGCGGGTTCACGCCGCAGTACGCGGCGCTCGAGGCGCTGCAGTCGAAGTACGCGTCGCGCGGCTTCGAGGTGATCGGCTTCCCGTGCAACCAGTTCGGCAAGCAGGAGCCCGGCACCGCCGACGAGATCGAGCACTTCTGCAGCGCGACCTACGGCGTGACCTTCCCGATGATGGAGAAGATCGACGTCAACGGCGACGCGCGCCACCCGATCTACAAGGTGCTCACCGCGATCCCCGACACCGAGGGCAAGGCCGGCGACGTCGGCTGGAACTTCGAGAAGTTCGTGGTCTCCGCCGACGGCACGCATGTCACGCGCTTCCGCTCGCCGATCACGCCCGACGATCCGAGCGTGATCGCCGCGATCGAGGCGTCGCTTCCTCCGAAGAAGTGACTAGAACGCGCGCCGCGCGTGGATCGCGATGCCCGCCGACACCGCGCCGATGACATCGGGGAGGAGCAAGGTCCTGCCCAGCTCGGAGTCCTCGACCTCCTTCACCGTGACCACGCCGTCGTGGTCGGTGTCCATCTTGGCCGCCTGCGGCGAGGTCCCCGCCGCGAGCTCGGTCGTCAGGTAGCTCGCGATCGGCGCGCAGAGCGCGTCCGCGCTCTCGGGCACCGGGATCCGGAACGCGACGACGCCGTCGATGCGATCGCCGTCGACGACGAGGCGATCGCCGCCGATCTCGATGCGCCCCCACGTGACCGGCGTGTAGTTGCCGACCTGATCGACCAGCACGGTGAGCGGGGCCAGGTCGTCGGCACCCGTCGAGATCAGGTCGACACGCCGCGTGCCGTCGTCGCACGAGCGGGTCGTGACGTACCACGCGACGTCGGCGGCGAGCCGCGCGTTCGCCTTGGCGTCGATCGAGCCGAGCTCGGGGTTCGCCGCGGCCAGCGCCTGGATCGCGGACGCGTACGCGTTGTCGACGTGGCCGTCGCCGTCGAGATCCATGCCGAGCCGAACGCCGTCGCCGGAGTGCACGGGCAGCTCGACCGACTCGATCCGGTAGGACGTCGGATCGCCGCAGAATGTGTCGGGTCGCGGCTCGTGCATGCACGCGCCGAGCGCGACGAGCGCGAGCGCGGCCCTCACAGCGACACCCGCGTCGCGTGGATGTACACGCCGCCCGACATGCCGATCGGGACGCCGCTCGCGTCGAGCGTGAGGTCCGGACGCGTGAGCGTGTGGATCCAGTCGCTCTGCAAGAGCTCGTCGACGGTGACGACGCCGTCCTTGTCGAGATCGAGCGTCGCGGCGAGCGGAGAGCTCCCCGCGGCCAGCTCCTTCGAGAACCAGATCGCGGTCGGCGCGAGCAGCGCGTGCGCGACGTCGGCCGAGCGCAGGATGAACGCGAGCTTGCCGCCGGCCTCGTCGGGCGCGAAGCTGAGCTCGCTCTTCACGCGGACCGGGCGCACCCACGCGACCGGCGCGAAGTCGCCGCGCTCGTCGACCAGGATCGAGAGCGGCACGGTGTCCTCGCCGCCGGCGTCGCCGATCTCGACGTGCTGGCCGTCGTCGCAGTCGCTGACGATCAAGAACCACGGCGTGTCGGTCGCGAGCCGCGCGTTCACCTTCGCGTCGAGATCGCCGATGTCGGGGTTCGCGAGGCGGACCGCGCCGATCAGCGCGCCGAGCGCGTTGTCGGGGTTGCCGTCCTTGTTCAGATCGAGGCCGGTGTCGGCGGCGACGTGCACCTTGTCGATCTGGAAGTAGCGCGGCTCCCCGCAGGTGACCTGCGAGGAGGTCGTGCCGTCGGCGGCGCAGGCCGACGCGGCGAGAGCTGGCAGGAGGAAGAACGTGCGCATGCCGGATCGTTTTGCAATGGCCGGACCGCCGCGCAACCGCGCGATTGCCAGCCCGAAATCGACGATCGACGTGTCGAACCTCAACCGTGCAGCGCCGACGAATCGACGTGCTCGGTCTTGCCGGCGCGGTGCGCGTAGAGCTTCCGGCGCAGCGCCGTGAAGCGATCGTAGAACTCCGCGATGTCGTCGGGCGTGATCGTGTCGAGCTTCAGGATCGACGCGCGATGGTTCGCGGGCATCTCCTCGTAGCCGCCCGGCAGGTAGCCGCGCTCGACGCACAGCTTGAACAGGTGCGTCCCCGGATACGGATAGAAGACGAAGTAGCCGAAGTCGTAGAGGCCGTAGTCGGTGCCGAGCTCCTCGGCGAGATCGAGCGTCATCTGCAGATCGTCGCGGGTCTCGCCGGGCAACCCGATCATGAAGTTCGCGGTGATCAGGATCCCGGCTTCCTTGGTCCAGCGGAACACGTCGCGGAAGCGCGGGTTGGTCACCGGGCGTTGCATGACCTCGCGGCGGATGCGCTCGCTGCCCGACTCGACGCCGTACGTCACCATGCTCGCGCCCGCCTTCGCGAGCACGGGCAAGAGGCGATCGCTGACGGTCTCGACGCGCGCGTGCAGCGAGAACGGCGTGCGGTACTCGTCGCCGTAGACGCGGCAGAACTCGCGCACCCACGGGTGATGGATCGTGAAGGTGTCGTCGAGGAAGATCACGTACGAGAGCAGGCCGCGGTCGCGCAGGCCGCGCAGCTCGGCGAGCACCGAGTCGTGCGAGCGGCGCCGGCCGTACTCGCCGCCGGCGTCGTCGTAGAGCTCGTTGTACATGCGCGCCGCGCAGTACGTGCAGGGGAATGGACAGCCGCGCTGGGTCGTCATGTGGACGAGGCCCGGGTGCTCGTCGAGCAGATCGCGCGCGACGAACGGCAGCTGATCGATCGGCTCGAACGGCGCGCGTAGGCTCGGCTTGGTGCCGCCCTTCGTCCAGATGTTCGGGATCGGCGTGAGCAGCCCGACCTTCTTGCCCGCGGCGAGGCGCGTGACGAGATCGAGCAGCGGGCCCTCGCCCTCGCCGAGGCACACGTAGTCGAAGCCGGGCGCGGCGAGCACCTCTTCGGGCGCGAAGGTCGGGTGCAAGCCGCCGGCGACCACCGGGATGTCGGGCAGCTCGCGATCGAACGCGGCGACGATCGATCGCGCGCGCAGCCACTGGCGCGTCGTCAGCGACAGGCCGATCAGCTGCGGCGCCTCGGCGCGCGCGCGCGCGACGACGTCGGCGTCGGTCATCTCGATC
>DATJIA010000035.1:0-15521 GCA_035493675.1 Kofleriaceae bacterium
CGGCATGAAGGGCTCGCGCGTGCAGGCGGTCGTGCAGGAGCTGCGCGGCGAGAAGATCGACATCGTCCCGTACGACGACGATCCGGCCCGCTTCGTGTGCAACGCGATCGCGCCCGCCGAGGTCTCGCGCGTCATCATCGACGCCGAGGGCCACCGCATGGAGCTGATCGTCCCCGACGAGCGGCTCTCGCTCGCGATCGGCAAGAAGGGCCAGAACGTCCGCCTCGCCTCGCAGCTCACCGGCTGGCGCATCGACATCCACTCGGAGTCGAAGATCCAGGAGCTCGAGCGCCGCGCGAAGGAGCAGATCGCCTCGATCGAGGGCCTGTCCCACGAGCTGGCGGAGACGCTGTTCAAGCTCGGCTGGCGCTCGGTCAGCGAGCTGGCGCGCGCGCACGTCGAGGAATTGGCGGGCGTGCCGGGCGTCAAGGGCGCCGACGGCGCCGAGACGATCATCGACGGCGCGAAGGAGTTCCTCTCGTCGTCGCGTCGCCGCGGCGACGACGCCGCGAAGCGCGAGCAGGACCGCCGGTCGCACATGAGCGGCGCGGACAAGCTGATGGAGCTCGGCGGCGTCGACGAGGAGGTCGTCCAGATCCTCGGCCAGGCGCAGGTGCACTCGCCCGAGGATCTCGTCAAGACCCCGATCGAGCAGGTCGCGAGCGCGACGGGCATCGACATGGGCGATCTCGCGAAGCTGCGCCAGCGCGCGCTGTCGTGGCTCGCCCAGGCGGCGGAGGGTGCGCGTTGAGCGCAGCCTCGTCCCATACGCCGATGCGCACGTGCGTCGGCTGCCGCCGCACCGACCGCCAGGACGCGCTCGTGCGCGTCGTGCGCGGTGGGGAAGGCGCGGTCGCCGACGTGCGCCGGCGCCTGCCGGGCCGCGGCGCGTGGCTGCACCGCAGCCCGTCGTGCCTCGGCAACGCGCGCGGCGGCCTGTCGCGCGCGCTGCGAATGTCCGTCACCGATCGCGACGTCGCGGCGGTGCGAGCAGCTCTCATGATCGATTCGCCGCCGCTGCCGTCGCGGGTGCTGCCCCGCGGCGCCACCCCGCAAGCGGGGACCCCGGCGAGCGCTGCCCCGCGACTCGCGGCGGCTCCGACCGATCCCGCCCGAGACACGCTCGGGGCTACGGCATCCGACTCTGGCCTCCTCCGCCGAGATGCCGTAGACAATGCAACCCGGAGCAAGGCGCAGGAATGACGAGCGGAGCAAAGATGCGCGTCTACGAGGTAGCGAAAGAATTCGGGATCCCCAACAAGGATCTGCTGGCGAAGATCCGCGCCCTCGGGCTCGAGGTGAACAATCACATGTCTTCCCTCGACGCCGACGCCTACGCTCGCATCAAGCGCTCGATCGAGAAAGAGCGCACGGGGGCCACGACGGAGACGCGCGTGACCACGACGGGGACGGGGACCGGCACGGTCCTCCGTCGCCGCTCGTCGAAGTCCGACGACGCGCCCGGGCCCGCGCCGACGCCGCCGCCCGCGCCCGCCCCGGTGGTTCGCCGCCGCGCCGTGCACGAGCACGCCGACGAGCACGCCGCGCCGTCGCGCGCGCACGAGCCGGCGCCCGCGCGCGCCGAGGTCGCACGCGAAGCCCACGCGCCCGCGCCGGTGCCGGTCGTTCGCCGCCATCCGGTGGCGCCCGCGCCCGCGCCCGCGCATGTCGAAGACGAGGCGCGCGAAGAAGCGCCGCGCGCGCACGAAGCCGCGCCGGCCCCCGCGCCGCGCGCGGTGGAGCCGCCGCCCGCGCCTCGCGTGCACGAGGCCGAGCCCGCGCCGCGCGCGCACGAGCCGGCGCCCGCGCCGGCACCGCGCGAGGCCGCGCCCGCGCCCGCGCCGCGCGCGACCGAATCGCCCGCGCCCGCGCCGACGCCGCCGTCGCGCGGCGACGACGTCGTCCGCACGCCGGAGCCGCCGGTGCGCCCGCGCGTGATCATCAACGCGCCGAACGTGATGGCGCGTCCCGCCCCCGCGCCGGCGCAGGCCGACGCGCGCGGCGGTGTCTCGCCCGCGGTCAGCTCGCGCCCGTCGCCGACCGTGATCGTTCGCCCGCGCGAGGAGCGCCCGGCGACGGTGCCGCCGGTCGTCACGAACGAGCCGTCGGCGCCTCCGCCGACCGTGCAAGACGTCGTCGACAACGCGCGCTCGCGCTTCGAGCAAGAGCTCGAGCGCGCCCGCGCTCGCGTCGCCGAGCGCGCGCCCGAGCCGCGCGAGAAGCCCGAGACCACGCCGCCGCCGGTCGTGACCGAAGCGCCGGCGCCGCGCGATCCGTCGCGCCCGGCGGTCGGCTCGATCATCGCGCTCCCCACGCGCATCAAGATCACCGAGCGCACGCCGATGGGCAGCAGCGGTCGGACGCCGCCGCCCGGCGCCGGCGGCGCGCCCGGTACGCAGATCCGCGGTCGCTTCGCGCAACAGCAGCAGCGCGGTCCGGGCGGTGGCCCGGGCGGCCGCGGCGGTGGTCCCGGTGGTAACCGCGACTTCGGCCGCAAGAAGCTGCCGCTCGGCAAGAAGGGCAAGTCGACCCAGCTCACCACGCCCGCCGAGCACAAGCGCGTCATCCGCATCGAGGACACGATCGCGATCGCCGATCTCGCGCGCAGCATGGGCGTGAAGTCGACCGACGTGCTCAAGAAGCTCTGGGGCATGGGCATGACGGGCGTGAACATCAACGCCTCGATCGACTTCGAGACCGCCCAGATCCTCGCGAGCGAGTTCGGCTACGAGGTCCAGAACGTCGCCTTCAAGGAAGAGGACATCTTCGCCGAGAAGACCGACGAAGCGACCGACATGAAGCCGCGCTCGCCGGTCGTGACCGTCATGGGTCACGTCGACCACGGCAAGACCTCGCTGCTCGACGCGATCCGCAAGGCGCGCGTGGCGGCGGGCGAGGCCGGCGGCATCACGCAGCACATCGCCGCCTACAAGGTGAAGGCCGGCGACGGCGAGATCGTCTTCCTCGACACGCCGGGCCACGAGGCGTTCACCGAGATGCGCGCCCGCGGCGCGCAGGCGACCGACATCGTCGTGCTGGTGGTGTCGGCGACCGACGGCGTCATGCCGCAGACGGTCGAGGCGCTCAACCACGCGAAGGACGCGAAGGTCGCGATCATCGTCGCGGTGAACAAGATCGATCTGCCCGACGCGCAGCCCGAGCGCATCCGCCAGCAGCTCGCCGATCACGGTCTCATCCCCGAAGAGTGGGGCGGCGAGACGATGTACGTGAACGTCTCGGCGCTCCGCGGCGAGAACATCGACAAGCTCCTCGAGTCGATCCTGCTCACGGCCGAGGTCCTCGAGCTCAAGGCGAACCCCGACAAGCGCGCCTCCGGCGTCGTGATCGAGGCGCGCCTGGATCGCAACCGAGGTCCGATGGCGACCATCCTCGTGCAGGAAGGCACGCTGCGCGTCGGCGACATCATCGTCGCCGGCCGCACGACCGGTAAGGTCCGCGCGATCCTCGACGACCGCGGCGAGACCATCAAGGACGCCGGCCCGTCGACGCCGGTCGAGGTGCTCGGCCTCGACGGCGTGCCCGAGGCGGGCGAGGCGGTCAACGTCGCCGAAGACGATCGTGCCGCCAAGGAAGTCGTCGACCACCGCCGCCAGCAGTGGCGCAAGCGCGAGCTGTCGGCGACCGCCAAGATCTCGCTCGAGAGCCTCATGGAGAAGATCCAGGAGGGCATCAACGAGCCGAAGGAGCTGAAGATCGTCCTCAAGGCGGACGTCCAGGGCTCCGCCGAGGCGCTCAAGGCCGCGCTCGTGAAGCTGTCGGGCGACAAGGTGAAGGTCACGGTGATCGCGGCCGGCGTCGGCGGCATCACCGAGTCCGACGTCAACCTCGCCAAGGCCGGCGGCGCGGTCATCGTCGGCTTCCACGTCCGTCCCGCCGGCAAGAGCTCGAAGCTCGCCGAGCAAGAAGGCGTGCAGATCAAGCTCTACGACATCATCTACGACGCGCTCGACGAGGTGAAGGCGGCGATGGCCGGCTTGCTCGCGCCGATCCGTCGCGAGATCGCGATGGGCACGGCCGAGGTGCGCGACACCTTCAACATCCCGAAGGTGGGCACGGTCGCCGGCTGCATGATCACCAGCGGCAAGATCACCCGCAAGGCGCTGCTCCGCGTCGTCCGCGACGCGGTGCAGATCTACGAGGGTCGCGTCGGCAGCCTCCGCCGCTTCAAGGACGACGTCTCCGAAGTCCAGAACGGCTACGAGTGCGGCATCATGGTCGCGGGCTTCAACGACCTCAAGGCCGGCGACGTGATCGAGGCCTACGAAGTCATCGAAGAAGCGGCGAAGCTGTAGGCCGTACCGCGAAGCGCGCATGGAGCGCGCGTTCGCGGTACGATCGCACGATGTTCGTGGCGATCGCTCGGTTCACCCTCCGCATCGAGGGGAGCCATTCGCTCAAGGAGAAGCGGGCGGTCGTGCGCCGCGCCGTCGATCGCGTGCGGCAGCAGTTCCACGTCGTCATGTCCGAGGTCGGAGGGTCGGAGGTGCTCGACACGTGGCAGCGCGCGGATCTCGCGTTCTCGATCGTGACGCCGAGCCGCGATCGCGCCGAGGACGCGGTCGGTTCGATCCTGGGCTTCGTCGATTCGCTCGGGCTCGCCGAGCGCACGCACGAGCGGCACGAGGTCGTCGCCTACGGCGAGGACTGGTACGGCGAGCCCGCGCCGCGCGACGCCGACACGAGCTGGATCCCGGCCGCGTGGCGCGAGGAGTCGCAGTGAGCGCCTCGGCCGGCCGCAAGGCGCGCGTCGAGCAGGCGCTGCGCGACATCCTCTCGGAGATGATCACGCGCGACGTGAAGGATCCGCGCGTGAAGGCCGCGGGGCTCGTGAGCGTGAGCAAGGTCGAGTGCAATCCCGATCTCTCGGTCGCGAACGTGTACATCTCGATCTACGGCGCGACCGACGCCGTCGCCGACAAGGCCGTGGTCGGGCTGCAAGGCGCCGCCGGCTTCCTGCGCGGCCCGGTCGGCCGCGCGCTCCACCTCGCGCATCCGCCCGAGCTCCGCTTCCTGCGCGACATCGGCCCCGAGATGGCGCAGAAGCTCGCCGACATCCTCCGCGAGGATCGCGAGAAGGCGGCGGCCGCCGGTCGCTCCGAAAAAGAGGACGACACCACGACCACCGAGCGCGAGCCGACCCGCGTCCTCGACGACGAGCCGACCAAGGATCTCCATCCCGCCGCGCTCGCCTCCGAGGACGAATCGTGAGCCGCACGAATCACGTCGACGAACGGATCGCCGACGCCGCGGATCGCCTCGCGTCCGCCAACGACATCCTGCTCGCGTCGCACCGCCGCCCCGACGGCGACGGCACCGGCTCGATGGCGGCGCTCGCGACCTTGTGCCGGCTGCGCGGCAAGCGCGCGACGATCTTCGCGCCCGATCTCATCCCGCGCCGCTACAAGTGGCTGCCCGGCGCGAAGTCGGCGGTGCAGCGCCTGCAAGCCGACGCGCGCTTCGATCTGACCGTCGTCGTCGACTGCGCCGACGCGCAGCTGCTCGGCGACACGCTGCCCGCGCCCGATCAGCGCGGCACGCTGGTCACGCTCGATCATCACGCGTCGGGCCGTCCGTTCGGCGACATCGCGATCTGCGATCCGAGCGCGGCCGCGTGCGCGGTCCTGGTCGGCCGCATCGCGAAGCGCCTCGACTGGGAGATCGACGCCGAGGCCGCGACCGGCCTCTACGTCTCGCTGATCTCCGACACCGGCGGCTTCCGCCACGCGAACACCAACGCCGAGGCGCTCGCGCTCGCCGCGCACCTGGTCGAGCGCGGCGCGCAGCCGCACGTGATCGCGCAGCGCCTCGAGGAGCGCTCGACCGCCGGCAAGCTGCGCCTGCTCGGCAGCGCGCTGACCACGCTCGAGATCGTGTGCGGCGGCAAGGTCGCGCTGCTCACCGTCACCGGCGAGATGGTCGACGGCTCGGGAGGATCCTGGGATGACACCGAGGGCCTCGTGTACTGGGCGCGCGGCGTCGACGGCGTGCAGGTCGGCGTCTTGATCACGACCGCGCGCGGCGGCGGCGTGCGCGTCTCGATGCGCTCGCGCACCGATCGCGTCGACGTCGGCGGCGTCTGCATGACGCTCGGAGGCGGCGGTCACCCCGGCGCGGCCGGCGTTCATCTCGATACCGATCTCGCGGGCGCGCGCGTGAAGGTGATCGCCGCGCTCGACGCCGCGCTCGCGCGGCCGAGCTCTCCGACGACGATCGTGCCGCCGGCATGAAGTGGGCTCTGGCCACCGGCGCGCAGCGCCGGGTTTGGATCGTGGCTTTGGGCTTTGGCCCTTCCGGTTCGCTGAGTAAGATCCGTCCATGCGCGTGATCTGTGTCGCGATCATCGGCGGGTTGGTCGCGTGCGGTCATCACGGCGCGGATCCCGACGCGAGCCCCGCCGACGCGCCGCCGTGGGCGCCCGACGCGCCGCTGCCCGACGCGCCGCCGGGCACGCCCGACGCGACGCCGATCGACGCGGGCCCGCCGCAGACGCTGCTCGAGACCGGCCTTTGCGCGAACGCCGCGTGCGATCAGATCAACAGCGGCATCTACGCCTTCACGCCGCGGTGGCCGCTGTGGTCGGACGGCGCGACGAAGAAGCGCTGGATCTACCTGCCGCCGGGCACGCAGATCGACACCAGCGACATGGACTGGTGGCACTTCCCGCAGGGCACCAAGCTGTGGAAGGAGTTCACGCGCGACGGCATCCGCGTCGAGACGCGCATGTACTGGAAGCAGGGCGCGACCGACGACACCTGGTTCCAGATGGCGTACGTCTGGAACGCGACGCAGGACGACGCGGTCGCGACGCCGCTCGGCCAGATGAACGCGAACGGCACGCAGCACGACGTGCCCGCGCGCAGCGACTGCCGCAAGTGCCACGATCGCAACCCGCAGGGCGGCCGCATCCTCGGCTTCTCCGCGCTGCAGCTCGACGTGCCGGCGAAGCCGAGCGAGATCGCGCTCGACGACATCGTGAAGATGGGCTGGCTGTCGAAGCCGCCGGCCTCCAACGGATCGATCGGCGGTCCGTACTTCCCGCTCTGGCCCGATCGCACGCCCGAGGCCGAAGCCGCGCTCGGCTACATGCACGCGAACTGCGGGCAGTGCCACAACGAGCCGTCCGACGTCTTCCAGGTCTGCCCGCGCATCTTCCATCTCTCCGTCGCGGAGCTGACGTCGGTGCACGACACCAAGACGTACATCACGACGATCAAGCAGACGCCGTCGATCACCGTCGCGAACGGCACGTACGTGGTCGCGCCCGGCGATCCCGATCACTCCGCGCTCTACATCCACTTCACGGGCGCGAACGGCGCCGAGCGCATGCCGCCGCTCGCGACCGAGATCATCGATCCGACCGGCCAGGCCGCGCTGAAGGCGTGGATCCAGCAGGTCCCCGCGAACTGACCCGAGGACGCGCGTCGTGATGCTCGAACAAATCATCTGCCGCCGCGATGCGGCGGCACGCGATCTCCGCAGCGCGCTGCCGAGTCCTCGGGTCAGTCGCGTCCGGCCCCCCACCGACCTGCACCGGCCGCGCCGGTGGGGGTCTCGAGCGCTCCGATGCGCCACGGGGTGATCGTCGTCGACAAGCCGGCGGGGCTCACCTCCGCGGGGATCGTCGCGCGCGTGCGGCGCGCGATGAAGCACGTCGGGGTGAAGAAGATCGGCCACACCGGCACGCTCGATCCGATCGCGACCGGCGTCCTGCCGCTCGTGCTCGGCGAGGCGACCAAGCTCGCGGGTCACCTGCTCGCCGACGAGAAGTCGTACGAGGCGACGCTCGAGCTCGGCGTCGAGACCGACACGCTCGACTCGACCGGCGCGGTCACCGCGCGCGCCGAGGTGAACGTCACGAGGGCGCAGCTGGAGACCGCGATGCGCGCGTTCGTCGGCGCGATCGAGCAGGTGCCGCCGATGTACTCGGCGATCAAGCACCAGGGCCGCTCGCTGCACGAGCTCGCGCGCGAGGGCGCCGAGATCGATCGCGCGCCGCGCACGATCACGATCCATCGGCTCGAGCTGATCTCGTTCGAGGGCGCGCGCGCGACGATCGCGATCGACTGCACGAAGGGCACCTACGTGCGCGTGTTGATCGCGGATCTCGGACGCGCGCTCGGCTGCGGCGCGCACATGACCGCGCTGCGCCGCACGCGCTCGGGCCCGTTCACGCTCGCCGACGCGCTGCCGCTCGCGGAGCTCGAGCGCGACCCGCGCGCGGCGGTGGCGCGCGTCTTGTCGCCGGCGCGCGCGCTCGGGCTGCCGAGCTTCGCGGTCGCCGAGCCCGACGTGCTGCGCGTCTTGAACGGCATCGTCCCTCCCGACCTCGCGGCCAAGCTGCCGGAATCGCAGCTCGTCCAGCTCGTCACCCCGGCCGGCGAGCTGCTCGCGCTCACGACCGGGCCGCGCCTCGTCCGCGTCTTCACCTACGGCTTGACGGAAGACCCCCGATCCAGCAAAGTGCCCGCCCGAACGTAGGAAAATGCTATCGGCCGCGACGTGGGTTGGCGACTGCCAACGCGCCCGCAGGCGACAAAGGGAACCATGTCTGTTTCGACGATTCGCAAGCAAGAGACCATCAGCAAGCACCGCCAACACGAGAGCGACACCGGCTCTCCCGAGGTCCAGGTCGCGCTCCTCTCGGAGCGCATCTCGCACCTGACCGAGCACCTCAAGAACAACCACAAGGATCACCACTCGCGCCGCGGGCTGCTGAAGATGGTCGGCCAGCGCCGCAGCCTCCTCGACTACCTGAAGCGCAAGGATCTGGAGCGTTACAAGAAGCTGATCGACACCCTCGGCCTGCGTCGCTGAGCGGGGGATCGGACTTCGCGTCGGCGAGATGCTTCTCGCCGGCGCGAGATCGACATACAACTGCCGTCGTCACTGAAGTCGCGCGCGCCCGAGTCACGGTTGGTTTGGTGTTTCCGTCGAGCCCGTTTCCAGCGAACGGATTGGACCGAAAAACCAGGCCGCACGGCAGAGGCAAACGCGACCCCAACCTAGGAAAGGGAAGCGAATGCCTCATGTCATCGAGACCGCCATCGTCGGCGGCAAAGAGATCACGCTAGAGACCGGGAAGTGGGCCAAGCAGGCCGGCGGCTCGGTCGTCATCAAGATGGGCGAGACCATGGTCCTCGTCGCCGCGTCGGGTTCCGCCGAGCCGCGCCCGATCGACTTCATGCCTCTCACCTGCGAGTACCAGGAGAAGTTCTACGCCGCGGGCAAGATCCCCGGCAGCTTCTTCCGTCGCGAGGGCCGCACCACCAACGAGGAGGTCCTCGTGTGCCGCCTGATGGATCGCCCGATCCGCCCGCTCTTCCCGAAGGGCTGGTTCATCGACACGCAGGTCATCGCGAACGTCGTCAGCTTCGACAAGGTCAACCCGCCCGACGTCCTCGCGATCACGGGCGCGTCGGCGGCGCTGCACATCTCGGATCTGGTCTTCAACGGCCCGATCGTGGGCATCCGCGTCGGCCGCATCGACGGCCAGTTCGTCGCGTACCCGACCTGGGAAGAGCGCGAGAAGTCGGATCTCGACATCGTCGTCGCGGTCTCGAAGGACACGATCACGATGGTCGAGGGCGAGATGCACGAGCTGCAGGAGAACGTCGTGATCGACGCGCTCCTGTGGGCGATCGACGCCGCGCAGCCGCTGATCGAAGCGCAGGAGCGCCTGCGCGCCGCCAACGGCAAGCCGAAGCGCGCGTTCACGCCGCCCGTCACCGACGAGGGCATCGCCGCCGAAGTGAAGCGCATCTGCTGGGACGCGCTGGCCGCGGCGATGCAGATCAAGGACAAGAAGCAGCGCAGCAGCGGCGTCTCGGCCGCGCGCAAGAGCGCGATGGACGAGCTGTGCGGCGAGTCCGGCAGCTACAAGGGCCGCGACAAGGAAGTCGACGCCGCCTTCGGCAAGCTGCAGAAGAAGTGGGCGCGCAAGCACACGCTCGACACCCGCAAGCGCATCGATGGCCGCAACCCCGACGAGATCCGCCCGATCAAGTGCGAGGTCGGCGTGCTGCCGCGCGCGCACGGCTCGGCGCTGTTCACCCGCGGCGAGACCCAGGCGCTGGTCGCGGTCACGCTCGGCACCAAGTACGACGAGAAGAAGCTCGACACGCTCCTCGGCGACAAGAAGAAGACCTTCTACTTGGACTACAACTTCCCGCCGTTCTCGACGGGCGAAGTGAAGATGCTGCGCGGCCAGTCGCGCCGCGAGGTCGGCCACGGCTTCCTCGCCGAGCGCAGCGTGCAGCGCATCGTCCCCGAGTACGACGACTTCCCGTACACGATCCGCGTCGTCTCCGACATCTTGGAGTCGAACGGGTCGTCGTCGATGGCGTCGGTGTGCGGCGGCTCGCTCGCGCTCATGGACGCCGGCGTGCCCGCGAAGGAGCCGGTCGCCGGCATCGCGATGGGCCTCATGAAGGAGGGCGATGATTACGTCGTCCTGTCCGACATCCTCGGCGACGAGGACCACCTCGGCGACATGGACTTCAAGGTCACCGGCACCAAGCACGGCATCGCCGCCCTGCAGATGGACATCAAGGTCGATCAGCTGACGCGCAAGATCCTCGAGGAAGCGCTCGACCAAGCGAAGCGCGGTCGTCTCCACATCCTCGGCGAGATGGCGAAGGCGATCACCGAGGCGCGCGACGAGCTCTCGCCGCACGCGCCGCGCATCGTCACGGTGCAGGTGAAGCCCGACAAGATCCGCGACATCATCGGCCCCGGCGGCAAGACGATCCGCGCGCTCGCCGAGCAGACCGGTGCGCAGATCGACGTCAGCGACTCGGGCCTGGTGTCGATCGCGAGCTCCGACGCGCGCACGCTCGAGCAGGCCAAGCAGCTGATCGCGGGCCTCACGATGGAGCCCGAGGTCGGCCAGTACTACAACGGCGTCGTCAAGCGCATCATCGAGATCGGCGCGTTCGTCGAGATCATGCCGGGCACCGACGGCCTCCTGCACATCAGCGAGATCGCGAAGGAGCGCATCCGCGCCGTCGAGGACGTCCTCTCCGAGGGCGACGAGGTCATCGTCAAGTGCATCAAGGTCGACCGCGACGGCAAGATCCGCCTCTCGCGCCGCGAGGTCCTCGAGGCCAATCCGCCGCCCGAGGAGATCAATAACTACGTCCTCTGATCTCGCGATCAGATGATGTCGAGCGCAGCGCTCCGGCGCTGCGTTTCTGTTTTCGGACGAGTAGAATGCGGACGTGATGAGGCCACGCATGCTCGTCAAGAAGCTGCGCGCGGACGCGCAGGTGCCGGAGTACAAGTCGAACGGCGCGGCGGGGATGGATCTCGTCGCGGCGATCGACGCGCCGATCGAGCTCGCGCCGGGCGCGCGTGCGGCGGTCGGCACCGGCCTCGCGGTCGCGATCCCCGACGGATGGGAAGGGCAGGTGCGTGCGCGATCTGGACGCGCGCGCGAAGAAGGTCTCGCGCTGGTGAACGCCCCCGGAACGATCGACTCCGACTACTCGGGTGAGGTCACGGTGTTGGTGATCAATCTCGGACAAGCGCCGATCGTGATCCGGCCGAAGGAACGGATCGCCCAACTCGTGATCGCACCGGTCGCGCGTGTAGCGGTCGAAGTCGTCGAGGAGCTGCCCGGGACCGCCCGCGGCGCCGGCGGGTTCGGATCCACCGGGCGATAGATGCTGCAGGAGCCGAAGCCGGGCACGCGCTTCGCGGAGCGCTTCGAGTTGCGCCAGGTCGTGGCGCAGACGCCGGCGTACGTCGAGTACCGCGCGGTCGACGGCGAGGTCGGCGTCGAGTGCGCCGTGTGGTGGATGAAGCCCGGGCTGGTCGGGGATTCGGCGCGCCAGGAGCAGTGGATGGGCGCCGGCGTCGAGCTGCGCCGCTTCTCGCACGCGAGCGTGCGCAAGCTGCACGCGGCGGGCGCCGCCGGCGGCACCGCGTGGGCGTCGTGGCAGCTCGCGACCGGGCGCGGGCCCTTGCCGGTGAAGAACGCCGCCGTCGAGCTCGCGAGCGTCACGCGCTGGATCGACGCGACGTGCGCGGGCCTCGCCGCGCTGCACGCGATCGGGATCGTGCACGGGCACCTCTTGCCCGACGACGTCGTGTTCGTCGCCGGCGAGCTGAAGCTGAGCGGCGCCGGCCTGATCCGCTTGATCGAGCCGACCGCGGCGTTGCGCGCGTGGCAGCGGCAGCTCGGCTTCGTCGCGCCGGAGCTGCGCACCGGCGCCGCGCCGACGCCGTCGAGCGACGCGTGGACGGTCGCCGCGATCGCGGCCGGCATGATCGGCGGCAGCGACGGCGCCGACGACGCGATGCGCGTCGTCGCGAAGCGCCACCCGCCGCTCTACGATCTGATCGCGGGCGTCCTTTCCGCGCCGCCCGACAAGCGGTCCGTCGATCTCGCCGCGTTCGCGCGCGACGCGCGCGAGCGCGCGAAGATGCCCTACCTCGCCGACGATCGCACCGGCCCGATGCGCGCGCTCAAGCCGGGCATGCTCGCCGCCGCCGGTCCGCCTGCCGGCAAGCCGAAGCCGGCGCGATCGAAAGGGCCGACCGCGCCGGTCGGCTCCGGCATCACGACCGCGTCGCACGACGATCCGACCGTGATCGATCCGAAGCAGCCGGCGCACGACGAGCCGACCGCGACGGCGCAGACCAAGCCGTCGCAACCGACGACGTTCGGCTTGCCGACGCCGCAGGTCGCGCCGCCCGCGCCGGTGCAGCAGCGGCCCGCGGTCGCGATCGGTCCGGAAGGCTATCCCACGCCGATGCCCGAGCCGCCGCCGCGCGCGCCGACGCCCGATCCCCGGGCCGAGCCGCCCGCGAAGCTCAAGCGCGCGATCACCGCGCCGGTCGGCGGCTTCCAGGTCATGTCGATGAAGCCCGCGGCGCCGCAGGCGCAGCAGGCACCAGGCGCGGAGGCCGCGGGCAAGTCAGGATCGGGCCGGGTCAAGAAGGCCAAGGTCCGCATGATCTCCGAAGCGCAGAAACGGAGCTTCTCGACCAAGCCCGGCGCGCTCGGGTACCTCGCGCCGCCCAGGGAAGTGGCGGAGGCGCAGAAGCGCGCGGCGCGCCAGCGCTTGATCCTGATCCTCGTCGTCGTGGTGGTCGGACTGGGCGCCGCGATTGGCGGATATCTGATCGCCCGAGGGTGACCAGCGGGGTGCCGCGGAGCCCCGACGCGCCGACTCATGTCGGAGCGCCGGGATCGGCGACGCGTGCGCGCCGCGAAATCGGATGGAACAGGAGCCCGCGAGGGCTCCTGTTGGCGCTTGCAGAGGGCCGCTCACCTCGGTACGGTGCGGGCGCCTCCCGAGGCAAGACGCGATGATCGACCGCTACAGCCGCCCCGAGCTCGCCGCGCTGTGGGCCGATGCGTCCCGATACGCGCTGTGGCTCGAGGTCGAGCTCGCCGTCTGCACCGCGATGGAGGCGCGCGGCACCGTGCCCGCCGGCACCGCCGACGCCGTCCGCGCCAAGGCCGCCGGCCGCCTCGATCCCGCGCGCATCCTCGAGATCGAGCAGACCACGCGGCACGACATCATCGCGTTCTTGACCCACGTCGAGGAGCTCGCGGGCGAGCCCGCGCGCTGGCTGCACCTCGGCATGACGTCGTCGGACGTGCTCGACACGTCGCTCGCGCTGCAGACCACGCGCGCGCTCGATCGCATCCTCGCCGGCACGACCGCGCTGCGCGAAGCGCTCGCGACGCGCGCCCGAGAACATGCGAGCACGCCGACGATCGGCCGTTCGCACGGCATCCACGCCGAGCCGATCACCGCGGGCCTCGTGTTCGCGCGCTGGTACGCCGAGGTCGGCCGCGCGCGCGATCGCCTCGTCCGCGCCAAGGAGACGATCGCGGTCGGCAAGATCGCCGGCGCGGTCGGCGTGTACGGAAATCTCGATCCGGCGATCGAGAACGTCGCGCTGACCAAGCTCGGCCTGCGCGCGGAGACCGTCGCGACCCAGATCGTCGCGCGCGATCGCCACGCCGAGGTGCTGACCGCGCTCGCGCTGCTCGGCACCGCGATCGAGCAGATCGCGCTCGGCGTGCGCCACTGGCAGCGCACCGAGGTCGGCGAGGCGGAGGAAGGCTTCGGGAAGGGCCAGAAGGGCTCGTCCGCGATGCCGCACAAGAAGAACCCGATCCTCAGCGAGAACCTCACCGGTCTCGCGCGCCTGCTCCGCGCGTATGCGGGCGCGGGCCTCGAAGACGTGGCGCTCTGGCACGAGCGCGACATCTCGCACTCGTCGGTCGAGCGCGTCGCGATGCCCGACGCGACGATCCTCGCCGACTTCATGCTCGCGCGCACGACCGGGCTGGTCAGCGCGCTCGTCGTCAAGCCCGAGCGCATGCGCGAGAACCTCGAGCGCGCCGGCGGCTTGTTCTTCAGCGAGGCGGTCCTGCTCGCGCTCGTGCAGACCGGGCTGCCGCGCCAGAAGGCGTACGAGATGGTGCAGCGCTGCGCGCTCGCCGCCCACGCGGGGCAGGGACGCTTCCGCGATCTGCTCGGCAAGGATCCCGACGTGAGCTCGCGCCTCTCCGCGCCGCAGCTCGACGCCGCCTTCGATCTCGAGCACCACCTGCGCCACGCGCGCACGATCCTCGACCGCGCCCTCGCCGATCCGCCCTGAGGTAGCCCATGGACGACCGCCGCTTCGACGAGATCCTCCGCGCTCAGCTGCAACGAACCCTCGATCGGACCGACCTCGGCTGGCTGGGCGAGAAGTACGAGGGCAAGGTCCGCGACAACTACAGCGATCGCGCGCGCGGCGAGCGCGTGATCGTCGTGACCGATCGCCTGTCCGCGTTCGATCGCGTGCTGACCTCGATCCCGTTCAAGGGGCAGGTGCTCAACCAGCTCGCGCAGTACTGGTTCGAGGAGACCAAGCACCTCGCGCCGAACCACATGCTCGCGGTCCCCGATCCGAACGTGATGATCGTGCGCGAGTGCGTGCCGCTGCGCGGCGAGTTCATCATGCGCGCGTACCTCACCGGCGTGACCGACACGTCGATCTGGCGCGCGTACTCGCGCGGCGATCGCCTGTACTGCGGGCACAAGCTGCCCGACGGCATGAAGAAGAACGAGCGGCTGCCGGATCCGATCCTCACGCCGACGACCAAGGCCGAGCACGGCGCGCACGACGAGGTCGCGTCCGCCGACGAGCTGGTCGCGCGCGGCCTGGTCTCCGCCGAGCACATGAAGCGCGCGGCCGCGATCGCGGCGACGCTCTTCGACTTCGGCCAGCGCCGCGCCGCCGAGCGCGGGTTGATCCTGGTCGACACCAAGTACGAGATGGGCGTGACGCCCGACGGCGAGGTGATCGTGATCGACGAGATCCACACGCCGGACTCGTCGCGCTACTGGTACGCGGACGACTACCACGAGCGCCTCGCGCGCGGCGAAGAGCCGCGCTCGCTCGACAAGGAGTTCGTGCGGCGCTGGTACGTCGAGACCGCGGGCTATCGCGGCGAGGGCGAGATCCCCGCGCTCCCCGACGACGTCCGCGTCGAG
>DATJIA010000036.1:0-15260 GCA_035493675.1 Kofleriaceae bacterium
CAGGACGAACGAGGGGATCAGGACGACCGGTGTTGGCCGGTGCCGGTGCCGGTGGCGGTGCGGTCGCGGTCACGCCTTCGTGCGTCGCGAGCGCACGATCGATCGTCGGATCGATCGTGTGCGGCGCGTCGTCGCTGCTGCACACGCGTTGGCCGCCGTCGACCATGCGCACGCGCGCGCCCATCGTCACGCGCACGCGCCCGTGCGAGACCGACACGCACGTGCCGCGCGGACCACCCGCCTCGACGGCGAACAGCGTGCCCACCACATCGACGACCGCGCCCGGCGCGACCACGCGCAACGATCGCCCCGCGCCGCCCTCGAACGATGCGTACAGCGTGCCGCGATCCAGGCGCACGGTCGTCGCATCGCCTTCGCTCGCGACCACCTCCAACCTCGCCGGCCCGACCAGCGCCGCGCGCGTGTGCACGCCGATCGTCGCGGTCAACGTCGTGTCCGCCGGCGCGATCAGCGCCGGCGCCGACGCGACCGCGTGATCGCCGCGCGGCACGATCACGATCGCCGCCACCGCCGCGCCCGCGATCGCCGCCGCCGCGATCGGCCACCACGCGCGCCCCGCCGCGCGCGCCGGCGCGGCGATGCGCGCCTCGATCCGCGCGCCGATCCGCGCGCGCGTCACGTCGTCGAGGCGCTCGTCCATCGTCATGGCCGCGCGCACCATCGCCATCCGCTTCGCGCTCGCCGCGTTCGCCAGATCGCTCGTGCTCATGCGCGCCCCCGCTTCGCCAAGAGCGCGTCGAGCTCGCGCTGTCCGTGTTGCACGCGCTTGGCGACGGTCTCGGGCGTCGCGTCGACCAAGCGCGCGATCTCGTCGAACGACAGGCCGTCGACCACGCGCAACAGGAGCGCGACGCGCTTCTTCGGCTTGATGCGCGCGAGGCAGTCGAACACGCGCACCAGCCCTTCGCGCGCTTCCGCCCGCGCCGCCGGCGACGCGATCGGCGCGACCAGCTCGTCGAAGAACGCGGCCTCGTGCGCCGCCGCCGGCCGGCGCTTCGCGCGCCGCAGGTGCTCGTACGCGATGTTGATCGCGATGCGCTGGATCAAGGTGCCGAGCGCGGCGTCGCCGCGGAAGCGCGGCAGCGCGCGGTGCAGCGCGAGGAAGACCTCCTGCGTGAGGTCCTCGCGCTCGGCGATCGGCCCGAGGATGCGCGTCAACCGCTGGTACACCGCCGACGCGTGCGCGCGATAGATCTCGCCGAACGCGTGCGCGTCGCCGTCGAGGTGACGCGCGACCCGCGACGTATCGGCATCCGATGCGCGCGACGGCGCGGGCGCGATCACGGCGAGGACCGCGAAGAGGTTCACGGCGCGACCTCCATGCCCGCCGCGATCCATGGCGCGACCCACGGCGTCGACGTGACGTCCATGCCGTCCATGCGATAGGTCGTGTGCGTCGCGAACGCGTCGACGCCGGCGGCGACGATCACGTTCGAGCGCGCCGCGATCGGGATGCGCAGCCGCGCGCTCGCGCCGGCGCCGGCGAGGATCGTCTGATCGCCGGCGCCGTCGGCGACGTCGATCGGCACGAACGTCAGACCCGCGCGTAGATCGATCGCGCCGACCCGCGCGCCGCCGCCGAGCCGCACGATCGCGCCGCGCAGATCGATGCCGCCGCCGACGAGCTGACCGCCGCCGAGATCCGCCGCGAGGATCCACGAGCCGCGCGGCACCGCGACGTCGATGGTCGCGCCCGCGAGCGCGCCGTTCCATTGCGCGACCGCGCCGAGCACGCCGATCGTCACCGGCGGACGCGACGCAACCGGATGCGCCGCGATCGCGACCGCGCTCGGCGGCATCGGCGGCGGCGACGGCGCGACCGCGAGATCGTCGAACATCAGATCGACCGCGACCAGCGCGACCAGGCGCGCCGCGTCCTCGCCGGCGCGCCCGCCGAGCGGCACCGCCTCGGATCCGCCGCGCGCGGTGACGATCACCCGATCGCCGTCGTCGGAGAGCCGGACCTGCACGTCGATCGACGGCCCCGACGCCGCGACCCGCACGCGCAGCGCCTGCTCGAGCTCCGCCGCCGCGAACGGCGCGCGCGCGTCGACGTCGACCGCGATCGCGCGATCCGCCCACGCGGGCGACGACACGCACAAGACGATCAAGGCTCGCAGGCTCACGCCCCCTCTTGGTCGCGCGCGCCCCGCGCGGGAGGAAATTTTCCTGCGCGCCGGGGTTCGGCCGTCGGAGCCGGTCATGCGTACGCGCCTCGTCACCATCTCGATCGCGTTCTCCGCGCTCGCCGCGTGCAACCTGTACTTCGGCGACTCGCAGCACGATACAACTCCCCCGCAGGACCCGGATGCGGGCTTCTTCACGCCGGATGGCAACGGCGGGTGCTGCCCGCCCGACGCCGGCTCGGGCTCCGGATCGGGGTGCCACACGCCCGACGCCGGCTGGGTCTATCCCGACGCCGGCAGCGGCTGGGGCTGGCCCGATGCCGGCGGCTGGCCTCCCGACGACGGCGGCGTCCCCGACGACGCGGGCTCGGGATCCGGATCGGGCTCGGGCTATCCCGACGCCGGCGGCGGCTGGAACCCCGACGGCGGCTGCTGCTGATCGCGCGCGCGATCGTCGCGGTCGCGCGGCAGCACGACCCGGAACGTCGTCTCCCCGTCCTCCGACGCGACGTCGATCGTGCCGCCGTGGGCCGCGATGATCGCGCGCGCGATGAAGAGGCCGAGCCCGAGCCCCTTGCCGCGGCCGCCCCTCCGGAACGGCTCGAAGATGCGACTGCGCACGTCCTCGGGGAGCGGGTCGCCGTGGTTCGCGACCTCGACGATCGCGTCGCCGCCGCGCGAGGTGACCGTCACGCGCACCGGCGCGTCGGCCGCGCCGTACTCGAGGGCGTTGCCGATCAGGTTCTGCAAGACCTGCGCGATGCGATCGGGATCCCACGATCCGACCACGCTGCGCTCACCGCCGATCCGGATCGCGCGTCCCGGCGCGCCGAGCTCGGCGCCCGCGATCTGATCGCGCGCGAGCTCGACGAGATCGCAGCGCGCCGCGTAGATCGGGATCGCGCCGTGTTGGCTGCGCGTGAAGTCGAGCAGCTGCTGGATCAAGCGGCTCATGCGGTCGGCCGCCGACTCGATCCGGGCGGCCGTGCGCCGGACCGGCTCGTCGAGGCCCTGCCGCCGCACCAGCGCGCCCGCGCTGAGCGAGATCGCCTGCAGCGGCGCGCGCAGATCGTGCCCGAGCGCGCCGAGGAACAGCTCGCGCTCGCGCTCGCCGCGCCGCCGATCGGTGACGTCGGTGAACGCCGCGAACGCGGCGACGACCTGATCGCCGGCGTCGCGCAGCGGCGCGGCGGTGGTGGCGAGGATGCGCCCCGCCGGCGTCGTGACCTCCTGCTCGACGACGTCGCCGTCGAGGCCGCGCGCGAGCGGCGCCGCGATCGCGCCCGGCGCCTCGAAGCCGAGCAGCGCGTTCGCGTACGGGCTGACATGCAAGACGCGACCGTCGGTGCCCTGCGCGACGATGCCGACCGGCAGCTCGTCGAGCAGCGCGCTGAAGAAGGCGCGCGCTTGATCGGCCGCGCGCACCGCCTCCTCCGCGCGCATGCGCCCGAGCGCCTCGCGATCGTAGACGCGCCCGGCGCTGCGCCCGAGCAGGATCGCGCCGATCCCGGCGACGAGGATCACGCCCGCCGCGACCACGAGCATCAAGAGCGCCGCGCGCTCGCCCGATTCGCGCGCGCGCACGGTCGCCTCCTCGTGCATCCCGCGCTTGTACTCGACGAGCTCGGCGAGGGCGGTCCGCGCGCGCCGCGCGTTCGGCAAGACGTTGCGCGTCCACGCGTCGGCGATCTCGGTCGCGCCCGCGTGCGCGCGCTGCGCGATCAGGCGATCGAGCGACTCGCGATGCGCGCGCACGGCGGCCTCGACGTCGTCGAGCAGATCGCGATCGCGCGCGCCCTCGGCGCGGTCGCGCAGCGTCTCCAACGCGCGCTCGAGGTCGCGCGCGGCGCGGTCGCGATCGCGCAACGACACCGCGTCGGCGGCGAGCAGGTAGCCGCGCGACGTCGCCGTCATCCGCTCGAACGCCTCCTTCGCGTCGGTCGCCGCGATCAGATCCTCCGCGTGCGTGAACAGCGCCGCGTCCTTGTAGCGCCAGCCGAGGAAGAACGCGTAGAACGCGCCGAGCACCAGCGCGACCATCGCGAGCACGAAGAGCCCGACGAAGGCCCGGGTCGCTCCGCGAAAGGTCCGCATGGAAAACTTTGGCCGCGAGTGAGCCGCGCGCCACCGAGCGCTCGCGCTCGCGGCGCCGTCGTGGTATCGCGACCGCGGGTTCGAGCACAGCTCGAAGGAGACATCGATGAAGAGGACGATCCTCGCGACGTTCGCGCTCGCCGCCTGCGGCGGAAGCGCGCACAACACCCCTGCGCCGGTGCCCACGCCTGCCACGCCTGTGGCGCCCGCGCCCGATCCGACGACGACCGCAGCGCCACCCGCAACGCCGCCCACCGGTCATCCGTCGAACGATCTGATCCCGCGCACCGCGTTCTTCGGCAACCCCGAGAAGGTGCACCCCCAGATCAGCCCCGACGGGAAGTACCTCGCGTGGGTCGCGCCGAAGGACGGCGTGCTCAACGTCTGGGTCGCGCCCGTCGATCACATGGATCAGGCGCGCGCCGTCACCTCGGACACGACGCGTCCGGTGACGCAGTACTTCTGGACCTTCGACAAGAAGCACCTGCTCTACCTGCAGGACAAGGCCGGCGACGAGAACTTCCACCTCTATGAAGTGGACGTGACGACGCCGGGCGACGCGGTCGCGCTCACCGACGTCGACAAGACGCGCACCGAGGTGTTCGGCGTCTCGCCGAAGAAGCCCGGCACGATCCTGATCGGCCTGAACGATCGCAACCCGCAGTACCACGACGCGTACTCGGTCGATCTCGCGAGCGGCAAGCGCACGCTCGTCTTGAAGAACGACTCGTACGCGGGCTTCGTGGTCGACCTCGATCTGAACGTGCGCTTCGGCGCGACGATCACCCCCGACGGCGGCTCGCGCCTGGACGAGCTCGCGCCGCCGAAGGGCGCCAAGCCGTACACGCTGACGATCGGCAGCGACGACGCGCTGACCACCAACGTGATCGGGCTCGACAAGAGCGGCAAGACGCTCTACCTCACCGACAGCCGCAACCGCGACACCGGCGCGCTGTTCACCGTCGACGTCCGCAGCGGCAAGGAGAAGCTGGTCGCCGAGGATCCGCGCGCCGATCTCGGCGCCGTCATGGTGAACCCGACCGCGCTCACGCTCGAGGCGGTGCAGATCGACTACGACAAGCCGACCTGGAAGATCCTCGACAAGAAGATCCAGCCCGACTTCGACGCGCTCGCCAAGGTCGCCGACGGCAACTTCGACGTCGTCTCGCGCACGCTCGACGACAAGACCTGGCTGGTCGTCTTCCACAGCGACACGCGCCCGGCCTCGTACTACCGCTGGGATCGCAAGGCCAAGAAGGCGACCTTCATGTTCGACGCGCGCAGCGATCTCGCGAAGTACACGCTCGCGAAGATGGAGCCGAAGATCATCAAGTCGCGCGACGGCCTCGACATGGTGAGCTACTTGACGCTGCCGCCCGGCACCGACGGCCCGGTGCCGATGGTGCTGTGGGTGCACGGCGGCCCGTGGGCGCGCGACGAGTGGGGCTTCGATCCGTTCGCGCAGTTCTTCGCGAGCCGCGGCTACGCGGTGCTGCAGGTGAACTATCGCGGCTCGACCGGCTTCGGCAAGAAGTTCACCAACGCCGCCAACCGCGAGTGGGGCGGCAAGATGCACGACGACCTGCTCGACGCGGTCGACTGGGCGGTCGCGCAGAAGATCACGCCGAAGGATCAGATCTGCATCGCGGGCGGCAGCTACGGCGGCTACGCGACGCTCGTCGGCGTCACGATGACGCCGGACGTCTTCAAGTGCGGCGTCGATCTGGTCGGTCCGTCGAATCTCCTGACGTTCATCAAGACGATCCCGCCGTACTGGGCGCCGGCGATCGCGCTGTTCAAGCAGCGCCTCGGCGACTGGGACGATCCGGATCAGGCGAAGATGCTCAAGGACAAGTCGCCCATCAACCACGTCGACGCGATCAAGGTGCCGCTGCTCATCGGGCAAGGCGCGAACGACCCGCGCGTGAACGTCGCCGAGTCGGATCAGATCGTGAAGGCGATGCAGGCGAAGCACATCCCGGTGAGCTACGTCTTGTTCCCCGACGAGGGCCACGGCTTCCACCGGCCCGAGAACAACCTCGCGTTCTTCGCGGTCGCCGAGGCGTTCCTGTCGGCGCACCTGGGCGGCAAGTACCAGCCGCTGTCCAAGGACGACTTCGCGGGCTCGACGATCAAGTTCATGGCCGGCAAGGACGCCCTTCCGGGATTGCCCTCGGGGCTCTAAGGGGCGATCCTCGCCGCGAGGTGAGCACCGACACCCTCAGCAGCATCAGCCTCGGCCGCGGCACGATCGATGACCCGACTCGTCCGCGGCCGCACCTGATCTGGCTGACCGAGTGCGACGAGCCGCTCGCGCCGTCGTCGCGCCACCTGCTCGACGAGCTCGACGTCGTCAACATCGGGCGCGGCCCCCGCTCGTGCCGCCGGCAGGTGACGGAGCGCGCGCTCGAGCTGCGCGCGCCCGATCGCCGCATGTCGGGCGAGCACGCGCGGCTCGTGCGGCGCGGCGCCGGCTGGCTGCTCGAGGATCGCGGCTCGAAGAACGGGTGCATCGTGAACGGGCAGCTGACGCCGCGCGCGATGCTGTCGCCCGGCGACGTCTTCGAGCTCGGGCACACGTTCTTCTTGTACCTCGACGCGCCCGCGCCGCCCGACGCCGCGCCCGACATGCAGGCGTCGGATCTGCCCGCGCCTGCGGCGACGCTCGCGACCTTCGTCGCCGGGCTCGAGCGCCAGTTCGGCGCGCTCGCGCGCATCGCCGACACCAACGTCGCGGTCGTTTTGCTCGGCGAGACCGGCTCCGGCAAGGAGATCGTCGCGCGCGCGCTGCACGAGCTGTCGAAGCGGCCGGGGCAGTTCGTCGCCGTCAACTGCGGCGCGATCGCGGAGACGCTGCTCGAGAGCGAGCTGTTCGGGCACAAGAAGGGCGCGTTCTCGGGCGCCGTCGCCGATCGCCAGGGCTTCGTGCGCGCCGCCGACACCGGCACCCTCTTCCTCGACGAGGTCGGCGAGCTGCCGGCCGCGTCGCAGGTCGCGTTCCTGCGCGTCTTGCAGGAGCACGAGGTCATCCCCGTCGGTGACACGCGGCCGGTCAAGGTCGACGCGCGCCTGTGCGCGGCGACCCACCGCGATCTCGACGCGATGGTCGAGGACGGCGCGTTCCGTCGCGATCTCTACGCGCGCATCTTCGGCTTCGTGCTCGAGCTGCCCGCGCTGCGCCATCGCCGCGCCGATTTCGGCATCCTGCTCGCGGCGCTCCTGCGCCGGATCCCCGGCGGCGATCGCGTGACGCTCACGCCCGCCGCCTTGCGCGCGATGCTGCGCCACGACTGGCCGCTCAACGTGCGCGAGCTCGAGAAGTGCCTGGTCGCCGCGATCGCGCTCGCCGACGCGAAGCCGATCGAGCTCGATCATCTGCCGCCGTCCGTGCGCCGCCGGCTCGCTGCGCCCGCGCAGATGCCGCCGCCGACGCCCGCGGTCGGCCCCGTGCCGGTGACGCCGCCGGGCATGCCGTCCTTGCGCGGGCTCGGCAGCGCGCCGCTGATCATCGATCCGGAGGAGCTGCAGCTGAAGGAGAAGCTGGTCGAGCTGCTCACCGCCCACGACGGCAACGTCGCCGCGGTCGCGCGCGCGATGGGCAAGGGCCGCATGCAGATCCATCGCTGGGCGCGCCGGTTCGGGATCGAGCTGGAGAGCTTCCGGCGCTAGGCGAGCACCCCGGGCGTCACACGCGAAGGTGACGCCGTCACTCGTGAACGCGTGACGCTCCCGGTGACGCTCGACGGGATTTGCCGGGTAGCGTCTGAGATTCCGCGACGTTCGCGACCCTCACGCTTTGGCACGTACGGTGCTCAGGAGACCTCCGTGCCGTTACACGAGGGCTGAATCCCGCGAGGGAAGAGGCGCTCGAAAAGGACAGCGTTGGGGTGGTTGGGCTGCGCACGGGGGCCAGTTGGCGTGCGGTTGCGCAGCGTAAGGTGATTGGCGGGCGAGTGGCGTGGACGTGCGGGGCCGGCGTGGAGCGTGTGCGGTCCGGTGACGGCATGGGCAGCAGCGGGGGCTGCTGCCCATTCTTTTTTCGGTAGGCTCGGGCGATGGGTTGGTCCGAGGTCGACGAGGGCGCGCCGCCGCGGGTCGTGTTCCCGCGCGCGTACAACGCCGCCGCCGATCTGATCGATCGCGCGATCGAGCGCGGCTGGGGCGCGCGCACCGCGTACCTCGACGATCGCGGCGCGTACACCTACGCGGACCTCGCGGCGCGCGTCGAACGCGCGGCCGCCGCGTTCGCCGCGCTCGGCGTGCAGCCGGAGCAGCGCGTGCTGCTCGCGATGCTCGACACGATCGACTTCCCCGCCGCGTTCCTCGGCGCGATCCGCATGGGCGCGGTCGCGGTGCCCGTCAACACGCTGCTCACCGCGCACGACTACGCCGGCATGATCGCCGACAGCCGCGCGCGCGTGATCGTCGCGAGCGATCCGCTGCGCGAGAAGCTGCCGGGCTCGCTGCCGGTCGCGACGATCCACCAGCAGGCGACCGCGGCGCCGATCTTCGCGTCGACGCCCGACGACGCCGCGTTCTGGTTGTACTCGTCGGGCTCGACCGGCGCGCCGAAAGGCGCGGTGCACCTGCACGCGCACCTGATGTGGACCGCGATCTTGTACGGGCGCGAGATCCTCGGCGTGAAGCCCGATGACGTGATCTATTCCGCCGCCAAGCTGTTCTTCGCGTACGGGCTCGGCAACGCGCTGACCTTCACGCTCTCGGCCGGCGCGAGCGCCGTGCTCACCGCCGAGCGGCCGACGCCCGCGGTCGTCGCGCGCATCATGAAGACGCACGAGCCGACGATCTTCTGCGGCGTGCCGACCTTGTTCGCGGCCCTGCTCGCGGATCCGAGCTTCCAGGTCTCGCCGAAGCTGCGCGTGAGCATCTCCGCCGGTGAAGCCTTGCCCGCACACGTCGGCCGCGCCTGGCGCGAGCGCTTCGGCACCGACATCCTCGACGGCATCGGCTCGACGGAGATGCTGCACATCTTCCTGTCGAACCGGCATGGCGACGTGAAGTACGGCACCAGCGGCAAGCCGGTGCCCGGCTACGAGCTCGCGCTGCGCGGCAGCGGCGACGAGCTGTGGGTGCGCGGCCCGTCGGCGTGCACGAGCTATTGGAACCAGCGCGAGAGGTCGCTGGCGACCTTCGAGGGCGGATGGACGCGCACCGGCGATCGCTACTCGATCGACGACGACGGCTACTACGTCTACGGCGGGCGCGCCGACGACATGCTCAAGGTCGGCGGCATCTGGGTCTCGCCGTTCGAGGTCGAGTCGGCGCTCGCAGCGCACGCCGCGGTGCTCGAGTGCGCGGTGGTCGGGCACGCCGACGCCGATCAGCTGATCAAGCCGAAGGCGTTCGTCGTCTTGAAGCCCGGCGCGCACGTCTCGGCCGAGGAGCTGAAGAGCTTCGTGAAGGAGCGCCTCGCGCCGTACAAGTACCCGCGCTGGATCGACTTCGTCGGCGAGCTGCCGAAGACGGCGACCGGCAAGATCCAACGCTTCAAGCTGCGAGCCTCATGAGCGCCGACCGATTCACGATCGAAGCGGGTGGTCATCACCTCGAGTGCGCGTGGCACGGACCGCACCCCGAGCGCGCGCCGACGATCGTGCTCCTGCACGAAGGGCTCGGCTCGGTCGCCGCGTGGCGCACGTTCCCCGCCGAGCTCGTGCGCGCGGCCGGCTGCGGCGTGTTCGTCTACAGCCGTTGGGGCTACGGCGACAGCGATCCACGCCCCGCGCCGTGGCCGCTCGACTACATGGAGGCCGAGGCGGCGATCGTCCCCGCGGTCCTCGACGCCGCGCGCGTGAAGGACTGCGTCCTGGTCGGCCACTCCGACGGCGGATCGATCGCGATCATGGCGCGCGATCCGCGCGTCCGCGGGCTCGCGCTGCTCGCGCCCCACGTCTTCGTCGAGGACGTCTCGGTCGCGTCGATCGCGAAGGCGAAGGACGCGTTCCGCCACACCGACCTGCGCAAGCGGCTCGGCAAGTTCCACGGCCAGAACGTCGACCACGCGTTCTGGGGCTGGAACCGCGCGTGGCTCGATCCCGCGTTCAAGTCGTGGAACATCGAGTCGCACCTCGCCGCGATCACGGTGCCGACGCTCGTGATCCAAGGCGACGCCGATCCCTACGGCACGCTCGCGCAGGTCGACGCGATCGAGCGCGGCGTGCGCGGTCCGTTCGAGCGCCTCGTGCTCGCCGGCGTCGGGCACGCGCCGTGGCGCGAGCAGCCCGAGCCGACGATCAGCGCGATCAACGCGCACGCGCGCGTCTGTCTGGTTACTCGAGGTGCGCGAACGTGAGGTCCGCGGTCAGCGAGCCGAACGCGCCCGCCTTCAGCTGATCGGCGGTGAGCTGGCCGAGCGCCGCGATGCCGAGATCGGTCTCGGCGACGATCGCGTGCGACTGCGTGGTGCAGGTCGTCTTGCACGACGCCTGCGCGCTCGCCTCGGCGCTCGCGCGGCAGCTCGCCTCGTCGGCTTGACCCGCGCACTGCGACTCGGCGTCGGCGCGCGCGCTCGCGGCGCAGTACGTGTCGCAGTTCTCGGTCGTGGTGTCGAGCTCGGCGCGCAAGGTCACGCCGGTGACCGCGCCGACGGTGAGCGTCGGGATCGCGCAGCCGGTCGGCGTCGTGATCGTCCCCGCGGCGTCGAGCGCCGCGTCGACCGAGCCGCTCGAGCCGAGGCTCGCGTCGCCGTGATAGAGCGCCTGGAACTGGCCGCTCGCGCCGTCGAGGCAGCTCGCGTCGAGGCCGCTCATCGTGCCGGTGCCGCGCACCTCGAGCGTGACCTTGGCCTGCTGCGCCGCGGGCTGCGCGGCTTGGTGCGGAGTGTTGTCGCTGTTGGTCGTCGAGTCGCGATAGATCGCGTGGCCGCTCACGTCGGTCGCGGGCTGATCCGCCGAGGTGCACCCGATCAAGAACAAGAAGACGATGGTGTTTCGCATGCCGCGAGGTAGAGCAGCGCGCGTGCCACGACGATCGATCGCGAGGATCCGGCGCGCGAACGCGCGTCGATCGGACACGCATGTCAGGCGCTGTGCAGGTGCTCGCACAACGTGAGGGATGAGTGAGCGGCTCACGCGCGCGTCACGGAAGCGCGCGCTGGGGACGTCCGAAGAAGTAGCCCTGGAACAGATCGCAGCCGAGCTCGCGCAGACAGTCGCGCTCCGCCTCGGTCTCGACGCCTTCCCCGACGACGATCGAGCCGATCTCGTGCGAGAGCGCGCACAGCGATCGGATCGTGCGCTGCTTGACCGCGCTGGTGTGGACGTCGCGCACGAGGCTCATGTCGACCTTCACGACCTCGGGGATGAGATCCGCGAAGCTCGTGAGCCCCGAGTAGCCGGCGCCGATGTCGTCGATCGCGAGGCGGAAGCCGAGCTCGCGCAGCTTCGCGAACCGCGCGCTGAGCGCCGCCGACGAGCGCAGCGACGCGCGCTCGGTCACCTCGAGCACGATCCGCTTCGCGAACGGCACCAGCGGCGCGGCGTCGGCGACCAGCTCCGCGTCGCCGAGCTCGTCGGGGTGGAGGTTCACGAAGAAGACGAGGTCGTCGCCGCGCGTCGCGATCGCGGCGGCGGCGAGCGCGCGGATGCGGCGGCCGAGCTGGTAGATGCGCCCGAGCTCGGTGGCGGCGTCGAGCACGTCCATCGGGCTCGGCATCGACGGCTCGTCGGATCGCAGCAGCGCCTCCACGCCGAACGGCGCGCCCGTGCGCGCGTCGACGATCGGTTGGAACGCGAGCCACAGGCTGTCGAGCGCGGCGTCGAGCCGGACCTCGAGACCCGCGCGATCGGCGGCGTGGCGCGCGTGGATGTTGCCGCTCGCCGAGAACGCCTGGCGGCGGATCTTCGCGAGCGCGTGCGCGCGCGACGCGTGGCGCACCGCCTTCTCGAGCGCGCCGAGGTCGAGCGGCTTCGTCATGTAGCGGAACACGCCGTGCTCGATCGCGCGCGCCGCGCTCGTCACGTCGGGCTTGCCGGTGATCAGGATCACCGGCACGTCGAGATCGATCCGGCGCACGCGGCGCAGCAGATCGAGCCCGCCGCCGCCCGGCATCTCGAGATCGCTGATCACGACGTCCGCGTGCTCGTGCTCGAGCTGCGCGCTCGCCGCGACGCCGCCGTCGGCCTCGGTGACCGCGAAGCCGGCGAGCTTGAGCACGCGCACGATCGATCGGCGCACCAGCGCGTCGTCGTCGACGACCAGCACGCGCGCGACGCCGGGCCGGCCCGGATCGGGGACGATCGGGCCGCTGCCCTCGGTCCACGCCGCGATCGCGCCGCCGATCGCGGTGCGCAGCTCGGCGGGGCTGAACGGCTTCTGCAGGAGCCGCCCCGACGTCGCGATCGCGCCGGCGGGGAAGCCCGACATGATCACGGTGCGCAGCCCGGGGCGCAGCTCCGCGAGATCGCGCGCGAGCACGTCGCCGCGATCGCCGCCGAGGATCACGTCGGTGAGGAGCACGTCGATCGCGGCCTCGTCGCCGACGCACGCGTGGCGCGCCTCGTCGGCGCTCGACGCCTCGATCACGGTGCAGCCCGCGGCGACCAGGATGCGCGCCGCCGCGGTGCGCACGTGGCGATCGTCGTCGGCGACCAAGACGCGCAGCGGCGGCAAGCGCTCGGGCGGCTCGATCGGCGGCGGCGCCGGCGCGACCGCGGCCTCGCCGGTCGCGATCGGGAAGAACAAGCGGAACGTCGAGCCCTGGCCGAGCTCGCTGTACACGGTGATCGCGCCGCCCGCCTTCTGCACGACGCCGTGCACGATCGAGAGCCCGAGCCCGGTGCCGCGCGCGTCCTTGGTCGTGAAGTACGGCTCGAAGACGCGGCGCTGGGTCGCGCGATCCATGCCGACGCCGGTGTCGGTGACCGAGATCGTCGCGTAGCGGCCGCGCGCGACGCCGCGCGCCTGCGCCGCGCCCTCGTCGAGATCCTCGGCGCCGGTCTCGATCACGAGGCGGCCGCCGTCGGGCATCGCGTCGCGCGCGTTGATCACGAGGTTGATCAGCGCTTGCTCGATCTGCACGAGATCGAGATCGACCGGCGGCGTGGCGTGCGCGTGCACGATCAGCTCGGTGTGCGGACCGGCGAGCCGGCGGAACGGCGCGGCCAGCGCGGTGACGATCGCCGCGAGATCGAGGCGCTGCGCCTGCGACGGGCCCTGCCGGCTGACCAGCAGGAGCTGCTTGGTCAGCGCGCTCGCGCGCTCGGTCGCGCGGCGGATCTCGGCGACGTCCTCGACGCGCTCGTCACCTTCGTCGAAGGTCGGCTCGAGCATGTGCGCGTAGCTCGCGATCACGGTGAGGAGGTTGTTGAAGTCGTGCGCGACCGCGCCGGCGAGGCGGCCGATCGCGTCCATCTTCTGCGTGCGCTCGAGCGCGCGCGCGGTGTCCTCGATGCGCTTGCGCGCCGCGACCAGCTCGGTGATGTCGTGCAAGACGACGCTCGCGCCCATCACCACGCCCGACGCGTCGCGGATCGGCGACGCGCTCGCCGCGACGTGGCGCTGCGCGGTCTCGCCGGCGCGCTGGATCACGAGCTCGACGCCGGTGAAGACCTCGCCGCCGAGCGCGCGCACGATCGGGATCTCGTCGTCGGCCATCGGCGTGACGCCGTCGGGATGGAAGAGCTTGACGTAGCGCGGCGCGCCCGCGCGATCACCGGGCGCGGGACGTCCGCCGAGCAGCGCCGCGGCGGCATCGTTGAACGCGAGGTAGTGACCCTCGCGATCGATCGCGATGTACGCCGTAGGGATCGCCTCGACGAGCAGACGTTCCCGCTCCGACAACCCCGTCATCGCAGCAATGGTATCGCGTCGCAGGCGTTCGCGGCTCACCCCCGTCGGGTGAAAGCGTCATCCCGAACGCGAGACTTCTTTGGATATGTCGTCGGGTAGCCGCTCGCCCGCCTCGACGCGATTGCGGCCGCCGTGCTTGGCGCGATAGAGCGCGCGATCGCCGACGAGCAGCAGCTCCGACGCGGTCTCGCCGTGCTCGGGCGCCGACGCGACGCCGATCGACGTGGTGATGGTGGCGGGCTCCTCACGGCCGGGCACGTTCAGGCGCACGAGCTCGACCGCGGCGCGGATGCGCTCGGCGACGACCATCGCGCCCGCGTGATCGGTCGCGCCGAGGACGAGACAGAACTCCTCGCCGCCGTAGCGCACGAGCACGTCGCTCGCGCGGATCTTGCTGTTGACGACCGCGGCGGTCTCGATCAGCGCGCGGTCGCCGGTCGCGTGCCCGCAGGTGTCGTTCAGCTTCTTGAAGTGATCGAGATCGATCATCATCAGCGAGAGCGACTGGCCGTGGCGCACGCCTTCGGCGAGGCGGCGCTGCAGGTACTCGTCGAGGAAGCGGCGGTTGTACGCGCCGGTGAGGCCGTCCTTGACCGCGCGATCGTGGATCGACGCGAGCACGCGCAGCGCCTCGAGCGCGGCCGCGGCGAAGCTCACGTAGCTCTGCGCGAGCATGAGCTCGTTGTGGGTCCAGCCGGTCTTCGACGTGCGGATGTTGGCGAGCCCGATCACCTCGCCGGCGGCGCGCATCGGCACGCACGCGTAGGCGCCCGCGCTCGGCACGCCGAACGCGCAATTCGCGCACGCCTGCGGCGTCCCGACCTCGGCGCGCACCAACCGCTGCCGCCGCACGACCGGGCACTTCTCCATCGGGATCCCCGACGCCGGATCGTGCGCCTCGCCGGGCGCGGGCCAGGTCGTGACCAGGCGATCGCGGCTCTCGGCCCACTCGGCGACCTGCACCTCGCCGCCGGGCAGCGAGCTCTCGAGCATCGTCACCGTCGCGGTGCGGATCTCGCCCGCGTCGCGGCTGTTCTGCACGAGCTCCGCGAACCGCGACAGCGACACCGCGCGCTTGTGCGCCTGCTCGAGCGAGGCGCGCCGCACCGCGAGCCCTTCCTCGGCGACGCTGGTGCGCACGTGCATCGCGGCGAGCCCGACCGCGGCCAGCGCGGAGACGATCAACGCGACCAGCCCGATCTGCTGCCA
>DATJIA010000037.1:0-26460 GCA_035493675.1 Kofleriaceae bacterium
AAGTGCATGCCCAGCATCGGACCGCCGCATGGGAGCCAGCGTTGGAGCCACCGTGGGAACAACTGCGCTATCGTGATTCGCGAATGGGGGCGCCGCGTTACGTCCAGGCTCCGAACCTGCGGATCACCCACGCGGGCGATCGCCTGACGATCGAGAACGTCGTGCACTTCACGGCCCTCTCGTTGCACTCCGCGATCACCGAGGTGCTCGCGGTGTTCACCGAGCCAGCGCCGCTCGCCGCGGTGCACGAAGCCTTCGACGGCTTCAGCGACGACGTCCTCGCCGAGCTCGTCGATGCGTTGATCCTGATCGACGAGCGCGACCTCGAGCTGTTCCGCTACGGCTCGCTGCGCGCCGCGAAGCAGCCGGTCGGCGCGCCTGCGACGCTGCGATCGATCCGACGCGACGCGCGCGCGGACACGTTCGTCGTGCTCGGCGCGCCGGTCGATCTTGCGGCCGCGTACCGCGCGGGCGCGCGGCTCGGTCCGGACGAGCTGCGCGCGCACGTCGGCGAGATCGTGCGGCCCGCCGCCGAGCTGATGGATCTCGATCGCCGGCGCCTCTACGACGTCGGCGCGCTCGGCGTGCGCGATCTCGGCGACGTCTACTACCAGCGCGGCGAATCGCTCGACGCGTTCGGCGCGCGCCTCGCGCGCATGAGCGGGGAGATCGTCCGCGCCGGCATGACGCCGGTCGTGATCGGCGGCGATCACTCGATCACGCCGTTCGCGATCGCGCCGCACCTCGAGGCGCACGCCGCGCTCGGCATGATCCACTTCGACGGCCAGACGCGCTTCTACGATCCGCGCCCGCATCAGCCGGGCGTGCACAACTTCAACGCGCTCGGCCGCGTGCTCGCGCAGCCGTCGCTCCGGCGCCTCCACGCGGTCGGCTTGCGCCGCGCCGGCTTCCAGCTCATGCCGGCCGATCGCTTCGTCGACGACGATCGCGTCACCTACGTCTCCGCGCGCGAAGCGCAGCGCCTCTCGCCCGTCGCGGTCTTCGAGGGCGTGCCCGCCGATCTCCCCTATTACCTCAGCATCAGCGCCGACTGCCTCGAGCACGACGCGTTCCCCGGCGGCCTCACGTACTACCAGGCGAGCGAGCTGCTCGCGCACGTGATGGCGACGTTCCGGATCGCCGGCGTCGAGGTCGTCGAGCATCGCCCCGGCACCGGCCGCCCGCTCGCGCATCTGCTCGGCGAGATCCTCTTGTCGCGCGCGCCGAGCCGCGCGCTGCCCGCGATCGTGCTCGCGCCTCAGTAGCGGATCGCGAAGTCGTGCTCGCCGTCGACGGCGGGCATCGCCTCGATCTCGACCGACGCGACCTCCGCGGCCGGCGGTCCCTTGCGGCACCACGCGACCAGCGCGTCGACGCGATCGGCGGGGCCCTGCGCCTCGAGCGAGACCGATCCGTCGGGCTGATTGCGCACCCAGCCCGACAAGCCGAGCCGCGCCGCCTCACGTCTCGTCGTCGCGCGAAACGACACGCCCTGCACCAACCCTCGCACGATCGCGCGAATGCGCTTTCGATCGGCGTCGCTCATGGGCCCACTCTACCTCACGGTTCCCGACCGCGTGCCTTTGCCGGCGCGCGCGCGACTGGTACCGTCGATCCGATGGCGCGCGTGCTGCGACTGCCGGATCACGGCCGGCTCATCGTGTGCACCGATCTCCAAGGATGCATGCGCGACTACCGTCGCATCGTGGACATCTTCCACGAGGCGATGGACGCGACCGACGGCGACGCCTATCTGCTCTTCACCGGCGATCTGATCCACGGCCCGCACCTCGCCGAAGAGGAGTGGCCCGACTTCCTCGGCGAGTACTACCGCGACGAATCGGGCGCGCTGGTCGACGCGTTCGTGCAGCTCGCCGTGCGCGAGCCCGGCCGCGTCCACGCGCTGGTCGGCAACCACGAGCACGGCCACATCGGCGGCCCGCACACCGCCAAGTTCGCCGCCGACGAGGTCATCCTGCTCGAGAACCTGCTCGGCCCCGCCGGCACCGAACGCTTGAAGGAGATCCTCGAGACGCTGCCGCTCGCCGCCGTCGCGCCGTGCGGCGCGGTCTTCACGCACGGCGCGCCCGCCGCCGAGATCCGATCGATCAGCGAGGTCGAGGCCGCGGATCTATCCGGCTTCGAGCTCGGCTCGCCGCTCGAGATCCTCGACACGCCGGTGATCGGCCCGATCCTCTGGGCCCGCAGCGCGCACCCCGACACCGCCGCGCGCTTCGTCCGCGCGATGGGCGGCACGATCAGCATCTACGGCCACGACGTCATCCCCGAGGGCTTCGAGCGGATCGGCGACGAGCAGCTCGTCGTCTCCACGAGCTTCGGTGTCTTCGACTCCAACAAGGTCTACCTGGACCTCGACCTCGCCGCGCATTATCGGACCGTCCACGAGCTGCGAATCGGCAAGGAGATCAGGCCCTTGTATCCCGACAAGGCGCCGTCCTCCCTGGGCGGACGAGCGGCTTGACACCGGCGCCGGGGGCCTTAGAGTAGCGCCCCTTCGAGCATGGACCTTCCGGCTGTCGCCGTGCTAAGGAAACCAGCTCAATCGAGGACGCCATGAAGGACACCGCTGGTCACCCCCACTATCGCCCCTCCAAGATCTCCTGCGCGTGCGGGATGGTCCACGAGACGTTCAGCACCCGCGGGGACTTCTCGGTCGACATCTGCTCGAACTGCCACCCGTTCTTCACGGGCAAGCAGAAGCTGATGGACACCGCCGGCCGCATCGACCGCTTCAACAAGAAGTACAACCGCGGCGAAGCGAAGAAGCCGGCCTGATCCCGTAGCCGGGCCTCACTATGTTCGGAGAGCCCGCCTTCATCGACAAGATGGCGGCCCTCGAGCGGCGCCACGACGAAGTGTCAGCGCTGCTCGGGTCGCCCGACGTCATCTCGAAGCGCGCCGAGTTCCTGAAGCTCTCGCGCGAGCACGCGGAGCTCGATCCGCTGGTCAACGCGTGGCGCGCGTACCGCAAGGTCGTCGCCGATCTCGGCCAGGCGCGCACGATGCTCGAGACCGAGAGCGACGCCGATCTGCGCGAGATGGCCAAGGACGAGCTCAAGCAGCTCGAGGAGACCAAGGCCACGATGGAGCAGGACATCAAGGTCCTGCTCCTTCCCAAGGATCCGAACGACGCGAAGAACACGATCCTCGAGATCCGCGCCGGCACCGGCGGCGACGAGGCGGCGCTGTTCGCCGGCGATCTCTTCCGCATGTACATGCGCTACGCGGAGCGCATGGGCTGGAAGGTCGAGATCATGTCGCAGTCGGAGGGCGCGGCCGGCGGCTTCAAGGAGGTCATCGTGCTCGTCGACGGGCGCGACGTCTACGCGTCGCTCAAGTTCGAGAGCGGCGTGCACCGCGTGCAGCGCGTGCCCGCGACCGAGGCGCAGGGCCGCATCCACACCAGCGCGGCGACGGTCGCGGTGCTGCCCGAGGCCGAAGAAGTCGACGTGAAGATCGACGACAAGGATCTGCGCATCGACGTCTTCCGCTCGAGCGGCCCCGGCGGGCAGTCGGTCAACACGACCGACTCCGCCGTGCGCATCACGCACGCGCCGACCGGGATCATGGTCGTCTGTCAGGACGAGAAGTCGCAGCACAAGAACAAGTCGAAGGCGATGAAGATCCTGCGCTCGCGCCTGCTCGAGGCGGAGCAGGAGGCGCAGCGCGCCGCCGAGAGCGCGCAGCGCAAGTCGCAGGTCGGCTCGGGCGATCGCTCGGAGAAGATCCGCACGTACAACTTCCCGCAGGATCGCGTGACCGATCACCGCATCGGGCTGACGAAGCACAACCTGCCGGCGGTGATGGACGGCGATCTCGGCGCGTTCGTCGATGCCTTGCGCGCGAACGCGCAGGCCGAGCAGCTCAAGGCGGCGGGCGCGGCGTGAAGCGCCTGCTGCTGATCGCGCTCGCTGCCTGCCGCCCTGCCCCACCTTCGCTCGACAGCTGCGATGACGACCTCGCCGGCGTCTGGCGCGTCGACGGCAAGGACGCCACGACCCCGAGCGGCGAGCCGCGCCGCTACTTCGTCGTCGATCTGCGCCGCGCGATCGAGATCTATCCGATGTTCGACGACAGCCTGCTCGCGCCGAGCGATCGCAAGGAGACGACCGCGACCGCGCTGATCGTCGCGCCCGCCGCGTTCGATCTCGCGCGCGACGCCGGCTTCCAGACGCGCCGCTTCATGCGCGGCAACGACAGCTGCACGATCCGCACGCCCGCGCGGATCCACGACTGCAAGGCGGACCGCGCGACGCTCGAGCTGGTGCCGCCGTCGCCGCCGTCCGACTGGGCGCGCTGCGTCGCGGCGCCGGCCGCGCCGATCACGTGGACCTTGGTCCGAGAACGCGATTGAATCGGGCCATGCGATGGCTGTTGGTGCTCGTCGCGGCGTGCGCGCCGTTCCGGAGCCCGGCCGAGTCGCCCGACAACGGCGCGCTGATCGCCGACTACCGCTTCCTCAGCTTCGACGGCGGCGCGATGCACGTCGTCTTGATCCAGAACGACGAGGTCGCCGAGTGGGTGACCAACGAGTACCGCGTGCCGGTCACGATCGACGTCGCGCGCGCGACCGCGAACCTCGCGCCGGTCGTGCCGCTGCCGCCGACGATCATGATCCCGCCCGGCAAGAACGTCTTGATCGGCCTCTGGCGCGTCGACGACTCGAACCTGCGCTGGCGCGAGGACTCGCGGTTCGCCGCGCGCTTGGGCGCGCCGGGCGCGCAGCCGGCGCCGTACGCGTACGGCCTGCCGTTCCCCGCCGGCGAGACGCACACCTTGATCCAGGGCTTCGACGGCGCGTTCAGCCACCAAGGCGACAGCGAGTACGCGATCGACTTCGAGATGCCCGAGGGGACGATCGTGCGCGCCGCGCGCGACGGCGTCGTCGTCGCGTCGAACGACGGCGCGACCGGGCACGGCACGACGCCCGAGTGGAAGGACATGGCGCGCGCGAACTGGGTCTTCGTCCAGCACGACGACGGCACGCTCGGCGCGTACTGGCACCTCGCGCCCGGCGGCGTCACCGCGGCGATCGGGCAGCGCGTCCTGCGCGGCGATCCGATCGCGCGCTCGGGCTTCACCGGCTACGCCGCGGTGCCGCACCTGCACTTCGAGGTGATGAGCGCGATGTCGGGCGCGCACGCGCGATCGTTCCCGTTCCGGTTGCACGTCGAGAACGCCGACGAGGCGCCGGTCGCGGGCAAGGCCTACTCCGCCTTCGAGTGACGGCGCGGCTGCGCGGGCATCTTGTCGGTCGGCCGCTCGCGCAGATCCTCGAGCAACGACGGCGCGACCGCGCGCACGATCGAGACGCCGAGCGTGACGCCCGAGATCATCGCGCGCGCGACGTCGCCGGCGGTCGGCGGGCGTTCGTCGCGATCGAACCGCAGCGCGCGCGCGATCACCGCCGCCCACGGCGCCGGCACGTCGGTGCGCAGCAGGCGCGGGTCGGGCGCGCCTCGATGGACCGCCTCGAGGTACGCGTCGATCGTGTCGCCGGCGAACGGCTGCGTGCCGGTCAACATCCAGTACGCGACCACGCCGAGCGCGAAGACGTCGGCGCGCCGATCGACCGCCCCGCCCTGCGCCTGCTCGGGCGCCATCGTGCCGATCGATCCGACGACCTCGCGATCGCGTCCGCAGGATAGGCTCGGATCGTCGACCTGCGCGACGCCGAGATCGAGGAGCGTGACCGCGCCCGAGTCCTGCACGAAGACGTGATCGGGCTTGAGATCGCGGTGCACGACGCCGGCGCGGTGCGCGGCGTCGAGGCCTTCGCAGGCCTGCGCGAGGATCACGAGCGCGTAGTCGAGCGGCAGCGGACCGTCGCGGCGCACGCGCGCGCGCACGTCGCCGCCGATCAGGAGCTCCATCATCAGCCACGGCGCGCCGTGCGCGAAGCGGCCGGTGTCGAGCACCTCGACGACGCGCGGGTGCGCGAGCGCGGCCGACACCCGCGCCTCGAGCGCGAACCGCTCGAGGATCGGCGCCGAGCGCGCGAGCTCGGGCAGCACGGTCTTCACCGCGACGCGCGAGCCGCGATCGTCCTCGGCGAGGTACACGCGTCCCATACCACCCGCCCCCAGCGTACCCGTGAGCACATGCCGACCGGCGCGTTGGCCCAGCATCGGATCGGACTCCGTGAACCGCAGCGCCGGCATCTTCACTCGCTCCGCTCTCATCGGACCGAGCCATGGTGCAACGCGCGCGCCCGGAGCCATGACGCGCTTGCGGCGCGCAGCGACGCGCGGAGCGTGGCGTTCGTGCGGATCGTGCCCACGCGCACGCCCCCGCGCGGAGCACGGTAGGCGCGCCTACGAACGCGCGCTGGTCTGACGGCGGCCGCGCTTCGGCTGCGCGGGCATCTTGTCGGTGGGCACCTCACGCGCGTCCGCGAACAGCGACGGCGCGACCGCCTTCACGATCGCCCCGCCGCGCGCGACGCCGTCCGCGAGCGCCGTCGCGAGCTCGATCGCGCTCGCCGGTCGCTCGCGCGGATCGCGATGCACCGCGCGCGTGATCGCGTCGGCCCACGCCGCCGGGACGCCCGCGCCGAACCGCGGCGCGCGGCCGCGCGCGACCTCCGCGACGTACTCCTCGATCGTCTCGCCGCGGAACGCGGGCGCGCCCGTGATCGTCCAGTACGCGACCGCGCCCAGCGCGAAGACGTCGGCGCGGCGATCGACCGGCCCGCCGCCGGCCTGCTCGGGCGCCATGAAGCCGGCGGAGCCGACGACGTCGCCGTGCGCGATCTGCGGCAGGCCCGGATCGCTCACCTGCGCGACGCCGAAGTCGACGATCGTCGCGGCGCCGCGGTCGTCGACGACGACGTGATCGGGCTTGAGATCGCGGTGCACGATCCCGGCGCGATGCGCGGCGTGCAGGCCGTCGCAGACCTGCGCGAGGATCGCGAGCGCGTCGCGCGGCGCGAGCGGGCCGTCGCGCTTCACGCGGCGCCAGAGATCCGCGCCGTCGACGAGGTCCATCATCAGCCACGGCTCGCCGCCGTCGAAGCGGCCGGTGCCCAGCACCTGCACGACCCGCGGGTGCGCGATCGCGTCCGACGCGCGCGCCTCGAGCGCGAACCGCTCGCGGATCGCCGGCGAGGCCGCGAGCTCGGGCAAGACCGTCTTCACCGCGACGCGCTCGCCGTGGTCGTCCTCGGCGACGTACACGCGGCCCATGCCGCCGGCGCCGATCGCGCGCACGAGCGCGAAGCGATCCGCGCGCATCCCGATCAGCGGATCGCGGATCGCGCCCATCTTGACCCTCCGCCTCCCGCTCACCGATCCACGGTGACCCACCGCGCGCGCGTCGCCAAGCGTGAGAAGCGTGAGAGCTACGGCATCAGCTTGTCGAGCTTGTCGGCGAGCTTCTGCTCGTCGCCCTTGTCGTACCCGTACTGCACGAGGCGCACGATGCCCTTCGGATCGATCACGAACGTCGACGGCATGTGATCGGGATCGTAGCTCTTCATCGCGGCGCTCTTGTCGTCGGGCAGGAAGACCGCGAGCATGTGCTTGAGCTTCAGCGAATCGACGAACTTCTTGCCCTCGTCGACGTCGTTGTTGATGTTGACCGCGACGAACAGGACCTTGCCCGCGTACTTCGGCGCGAGCTTGTCCCACGCGGGGAGCTCCTTGTGGCACGGCTGGCACCACTTGGCGCCGAACGTGTACAGGACCCACTTCCCCGCCATGTCCTTCAGGCGGAACTTCTTGCCCTGCGCCGTCTTCGCGATGTCGAGCTCGACGAAGTGGTCGCCCTCCTTCACCTCGGCCATCGCCGGAGTCGCGATCAGGAGCGCAGACAACACCAGGAGCGCGCGCATGAAGCTCTGACGGCGCGACCCGCTCACGGATTCACCACCGACTCTTCGTCGATCCACATCCCGATGTAGCGGGGATGCATGGGGCCCTTGTAGGGGCGGCCCTGGAAGAAGAGCGTCGGCGTCGAGTCCACGTCGGAGGCGTCGCCCTCGTCCATGTCGGCCTTCACGCGCGGCTCGGCGGCGTCGTAGTCGGTCGTGAACTTCGCCATGTCGAGGCCGAGCTCCTTCGCCATGTCCATCACGCCGTCGCGCGTGTGATCGTCCGGATCCTTCGCGAACAGCATGTCGTGCATCTCGTGGAACTTGCCCTGCGCGAGCGCCGCGATCGCCGCCTTCGCCGCGCTCATCGAGTTCGGGTGGCGGTGCACGAGCGGGAACATCTTGTAGTAGACGACGATCTGTCCGCCGTGGTCCTTGATGATCTGATCCATCATCGGCTTGAACTCGCGGCACGCCGGGCAGCCGTAGTCGTAGAACTCGACGAGCTTGATCTTCGACTCGGGCTTGCCGACGAACGGAACGCCGTCGAGCTTGAACTGGTAGGTCTTGCCCGGCTTGTAGTGGATGTCGAACTCCTCCTTGATCTGATCTTCGGAGGCTTCGTCCTCGAGCAGCGCGGCGACGTAGCGCACCGCGAACGGCGCGCGCTTGCAGCTCTTGTCGTCGTTGTACGACGTGCGCAGCGAGTGGGCCTTGCCGCACGGCGACGGCAGCGAGTCGACGAGCTTGTAGAAGGTGTTCTTCTTCTCGTCGGTCAGCTTGCCGAGGTCGACGCCGGCGAGCGGCGTCGTATCGACCTTCACGGCCGGCGACGCGGCCGAGCCGGTGCCCGCGCCCGAGCCCTTGTGGGCGGCGTCGGCCGCCTTCAGGATCTCGGCGGGATCCGCCGAAGGCGCGGGATCACTCGACGACTTCTTGCCGCAGGAGGCGCCCGCGAGGAGCGGCCAGATCATGAGGACCGCGAGCGGGACCCATTTTCTCGTGACGATTCGGTGCGATGGCACCCCGCGGTTGTAGGCGAACGAATGCAACCGTGCAAGCGAAGCCGCCCTTCGTGCCGTCTTGACGTTTTGCGTCAAGACCGGTATCAATGCACTGAATGACGGCTCATTCAGCCGAGCCAGGCAAGCCGGCGCCCCCCGAGAAGGGCGACAAGCGCGAGCGCATCCTCGACGCCGCCGAGCACGTCTTCGCCGCGCACGGCTTCTTCGCCGCCAAGGTCAGCGAGATCGCGGAGCGCGCCGGCGTCGCGGACGGCACGATCTACCTCTACTTCAAGAACAAGGACGATCTGCTGATCTCCCTGTTCGAGTCGCGCATGGAGCGCGTCAACGCGCACCTCGCGTCGCACGTCGCGAAGCACACCAAGCCGAAAGAGAAGCTCGACGCCTTCATCCGCGCGTACCTCGCGCTCGTGAAGGAGCAGCCGGCGGCCGCCGAGGTGCTCACCGTCGAGCTGCGCCAGTCGGCGAAGTTCATGAAGGGGCAGCCGACCAACCCGAAGTTCGCCGAGCTCCTGCGCTTGCTCGCGACGATCGTCGGCGAGGGGCAAGCCGCGGGCGTCTTCACCGACGCGATTCCCGCGCCGGTCGCCGCGCGCATGATCTTCGGCCTCGTCGACGAGATGGCGCTCGCGTGGTTGCTCGGCGACAAGACGCCCGAGTCCGCCCCGCGCGGCAAGAAGTTCGATATCGTCCGCGCCGCCGACTGGGTCGGCGCCCTGATCACGCAAGGCCTCGAACGAAGGAGCACGCAGTGAAGATCCTGGTCCCGATCAAACGAGTCCCCGACCCGGCGCTCAAGACCAAGGTCAAGGACGGCAGCATCGACTTGACCGGCGCCAACTGGGTCGTCAATCCGTTCGACGAGTACGCGGTCGAGACCGCGCTGCGTCTGAGCGAGAACGGCGAGAGCGGCGCGCGCAACGCGGGCGCCGAGATCGTCGTCGTGACGATCGGCCCCGAAGACAGCGCGCAGCAGCTCCGCAGCGCGCTCGCGACCGGCGCGGATCGCGCGATCCGCGTCGACGCCGACGACAAGGCGCTCGACGCGCGGGTCGTCACCGCGGTGCTGCAGAAGATCATCGAGACGGAGAAGCCCGACCTCGTGATCTGCGGCAAGCAGGCGGTCGACGGCGACGCCAACCAGGTCGGCCAGCGGCTCGCCGGCGCGCTCGGTTGGCCGCAGGCGACCTTCGCCGCGTCGGTCGAGATGCCCGCGGATCAGAAGTCGCTGACCGTCGGCCGCGAGGTCGACGCCGGCGTCGAGTACAAGAAGATCGCGCTGCCCGGCGTGCTCACGGTCGATCTGCGCATCGTGTCGCCGAAGGCGGTCAAGAACCACGTCACGCCCGACGCGTTCGCGTACGGCGACGGTCCTCGCTATGCGTCGCTCAAGGGCATCATGGCGGCGAAGAAGAAGCCGATGGACGTGAAGAAGCTCGCCGATCTCGGCGTGGCGGTCGAAGCGCAGGTCCGCGAGATCGGCGTCGAGCTGCCGCCGCCGCGTCCGGCCGGCCAGATCGTCGCCGATGTCCCCACCCTCGTGAAGAAGCTCGCCGACGAGGCGAAGGCCCTTTAGGAAGCGGAGTCGAACATGGGAAACGTCCTCGCATTCTGTGAGTTCAGCGGGTCGGCCCCGAAGTCGTCCGCGCTCGCCAATATCGCCTTCGCGCGCAAGGCCGCCGAGCTGCACGGCGGTGAAGTGATCGCGCTGCTCGTCGGAAAGGGCGCGGCCGCCGCTGCGGCCGATACGGCGAAGTACGCGCCGAAGGTCATCACGGTCGACGACGCGGCGCTCGGCGAGTACCTCGCCGAGACGTTCGCGCCGATCGTCGCGAAGCTCGCGACCGACAACAACGCGTCGGTGGTCTCGGCGACCGCGACGAGCGTCGGCAAGGATCTGATGCCGCGCGTGTCCGCGCTGCTCGACGCCGGCATGGCGTCGGATGTCTCGGGCATCAGCGCGAAGAATCAGTTCGTGCGCCCGATCCTCGCCGGCAACGCGTACTCGAAGGTCGAGATCAACTCGCCGGTGATCGTCGTGACGCCGCGCCAGTCGGAGTTCACGCCGGCCGAGCCGCTCGGCGCCGCCGGCGCGGTCTCGAACGCGCCGGCCGGATCGGTCGATGCGAAGGGCGCGACGTTCGAGCGCCTCGAGTCGCAGAAGTCGGATCGTCCCGATCTCGGCGACGCCAAGGTCGTCGTCTCCGGCGGCCGCGGCATGAAGTCCGGCGAGAACTTCAAGGTGCTCGAAGAGCTCGCCGATCTGCTCGGCGCCGCGATGGGCGCGTCGCGCGCCGCTACCGACGCGGGCATGGTCCCCGCCGACTGGCAAGTCGGACAAACCGGCAAGATCGTCGCGCCGAACCTCTACTTCGCCGTCGCGATCTCCGGTGCGATCCAACACCTCGCCGGCATGAAGGGATCGAAGACGATCGTCGCGATCAACAAGGACAAGGAAGCGCCGATCTTCCAAGTCGCCGATTACGGGCTCGTCGCCGAGTGGGAGAAGGCGATCCCGGAGCTGATCGCCGAGATCAAGAAGGTAAAAGCGAGCCGCTGACGTCACAGAGGGCGCCGGCTGGCACAACCAGGCATGGTGCCCGCGGCGATCGAACGGATCGAGGACGCGATCCGTCGTTTCAAGGCGCGGGTCGAGCCCGCCGACGCGACCGGCGACGACTCGATGTCGGCGCACGGCGCGCGCTTCTGGGCGAAGCGCATCGGCGACGAGATCGTGCGATCGCTGCGCGCGCTGCCCGACGACGCCGACGCGCAGCGCTTCGCGGCGCTCGCGTGCGCGGCGGCCGCGAAGCTCTCGCGATCGAGCGACGCGCCCGAGCTCGGCGAGCTGCGCCGTCTCTCGCTCGTGACCGACTCGAGCGGCCGCGGGCTCATGCAGCGCCTGATGTTCCACGGCCACGCCGGCGGCGTCGGGCTCGAGGCGCTCTTGTGGACGCAGCTCAACGATCCGCGCAACCTCGCCAACCGCACGCCCGCGCTCGCGCAGTATCGATCGTTCGTCACGCTCGCGACGCTCGCGCGCTGGAACGACGAGGCGTCGCAGTTCCACGCGCTCATGATCGCGCGGCGCTACAAGGCGCGCGGGCCGTCGGCGCCGGGCAACGGCACGCTCGCGCTCGACCACGCGCGCGACGCGCTCGACGCCGGTCATGTCCTGCACGCGCGCGTGATCGGCGATCGCGAGCACTCGATCGTGATCGTCGGTCACGACGGCGACACGCTCGTCTATCACGACGCCGCGGCCGCCCGCGCCTGCGACCCCGAGCCCGGCTTCGGCCTGCTCCGCGCCGCGCCGGCAAAGAACGATTACGAGGTCCTATCGGTGGCCGTGGTCTGATTGCAAACCGCGGGTTTGGGGGCATGATACCCTCGCCTCAACCGGAGGCAGGAGAGAGCCATGGCATTCGCCCAATCGTCCGCACGTCCCATCGAAGGCGCCGTCGCCACCCTCGGTGTCAGCGATCGCGTCGCGTTCCTACGCAAGACCTACGCGCACCTCGCCGTGGCGCTGCTCGTGTTCGCTGGCGTGACCGGCTTCATGATGCGCTTCATGACCGAGACCAGCTTCAAGTTCTCGAAGTTCGCCTTCGAGGGCCGCTGGAACTGGGCCATGGTGCTCATCGCGTTCATGGTCGTCGGCTGGGTCGCCGAGCGCCTCGCGCGCAGCGAGACGTCGAAGGGCCTGCAGTACGGCGGCCTCGCGCTCGCGTGCATCGCCGAGGGCGTGATCCTGCAGCCGATGCTGTGGGTGCTGTTCCTCCGCTTCGGCCACGAGAATGACTTCACGTTCAACGCCGCCGGCAACATCACGGCGTTCGCCGCGTCGGGCCTCGCGATCAAGATCCTGATGGAGTCGATCATCATCACGATGGTGATCTTCGTCGGCCTCACCGCGACGGTGTTCATCACCAAGAAGGACTTCTCCTTCATGCGCGGCGCGCTGACGATCGCGACCTTCGCGGCGCTCGGCGTCATCGTGGGCTCGATGATCTTCGGCTTCCAGCTGGGCGCGATCTTCTCGGGCGCGATGATCCTCTTGATGTCGCTCTACGTGCTCTACCAGACCAGCCTCGTCATGCAGTACTTCCCGCCGACCGGCTACGTCGCCGCGGCGCTGATGCTGTTCTCGACGATCGCGACCCTGTTCTGGTACGTGCTCCGCCTGATGATGGAGCTCAACCGCCGCTAGGCTTTCGGGCCGAGCTGGCAATCGGCGGGGCCGTCCTTGGGGGCGGCCCCGTCGGCGTTTTCGGCGTATCATCTATTCCGTGCCTGCTGTCGTCCCGGCCGTCGTGGGGGAGCGCCGCGACCTCGTCGCCGCGATCCGGCGTCTCGAGTCGAACGTCGCCGAGGTGATCCGCGGCAAGCCGCAGGCGATCCGCCTCGCGGTCACCACGCTGCTCGCGCGCGGCCACCTCCTGATCGAGGACATCCCCGGCGTCGGCAAGACGACGCTCGCGCGCGCGCTCGCCGCGAGCTTGGGCGGCACCTTCCGCCGCATCCAGTTCACGAGCGACCTCTTGCCGTCGGACATCCTCGGCGTGACCGTCTGGGATCAGGCGAAGAACACCTTCGAGCTGAAGAAGGGGCCCATCTTCGCCAACGTCGTGCTCGCCGACGAGATCAACCGCACGACGCCGCGCACGCAGTCGGCGCTGCTCGAGGCGATGAGCGAGGGCCAGGTCTCGATCGACGACGCGACCCACACGCTCGATCAGCCGTTCCTCGTCATGGCGACGCAGAACCCGGCCGAGCACTACGGCACGTATCCCTTGCCCGAGTCGCAGATGGATCGCTTCCTCCTGCGCATCCAGATCGGATATCCCGAGCGCAAGGTCGAGCGCGACATCCTGAAGGAGCGCGCCGGCGGCGATCCGATCACGCGGCTCGAGCCGGTGATCGACGGCCCGACCGTGCGCCAGTTGCAAGACGCCGTCGAGCACGTGCGCGTCGACGACGCCCTGCTCGACTACGCGATGCACGTCGTCGACGAGACCCGCCGCTCGCCGCTGGTCGCGGTCGGCGTGTCGACGCGCGGCGCGCTCGCCTGGTACCGCGCGGCGCAGGCGCACGCGCTCGTCGAGGGTCGCGACTTCATCGTGCCCGATGATCTCAAGTCGCTCGCCGTCCCCGCGCTCGCGCACCGCGTGATGCTCGCCGCCACGCACGAGTCGCTCGGGCGCGCGCGCGCGGAGGCCGAGCGCGCGATCGCCGACGTCGTCGGCCGCGTGCCGGTACCCACGTGAGCTGGATCGGGCGCGCGCTGCGCAAGTGGCGCCCGCCGCGACGGCTGAGCTTCACGCGCGAGGGCCGCACGGTGGTGCTGATCGCGCTCGGCGTCGGCTTCGGCGCGATCAACACCGGCAACAACCTGCTCTACCTGCTGCTCGGGTGGATCTGTTCGTTCATCATCGCGAGCGGGTTCCTGAGCGAGACGACGATGCGCGGGCTCAGCGTGCGCCGCCGTCCGCCGCCGCGCGTGTTCGCGGGCCAGCCGTTCTTGATGGAGATCTCCGTCGAGAACACCAAGCCCAAGCTCGCGTCGTTCTCGATCGAGATCGAGGATCTCGTCGGCGAGCGGCCGCTCGACAAGAAGTGCTACTTCCTGAAGATCCCCGCGGGCAAGACGCAGCGGACCTCGTACCGCCACACGTTCTCGCGCCGCGGCCTCTATGTCTTCGACGGCTTCCGCGTCGCGACCAAGTTCCCGTTCGGCCTGTTCCGCAAGTCCCGCGACATCGACACCGAGGGCGAGGTGCTGGTCTATCCGCAGCTCGTGCCGGTCGCGCGCCCGACGCCGCGCACCGAGTCCGCGGGCGACGCGACCGCGTCGCGCCTCGGCCGCCGCGGCGACTTCTACGGCCTGCGCGAATATCGCGAGGGCGACGATCGCCGCGACGTGCACTGGAAGTCGTCCGCGCGCACCGGCCGCATGCTCGTGCGCGAGTACGAGGACGAGCTCAACCGCAAGGTCGCGGTCGTCGTCGACAACGCGCTGCCCGCCGACGTGCTCGCCGCGATCGAGGACGGCGCCAACCCTCCCGAGGCCGACGCGCTCGAGCGCGCGATCTCGCTCGCCGCCTCGCTCGCGATCGCGTACCTCGACGCCGGCTGGTCCGTCGAGCTGATCGCGCGCGGCCTCCACGTCCCCTCCTCCGCCGGCAAGCCGCAAGCCGCGCGCATCTTGAAGGAGCTCGCCCTCCTCCCCACCGTCGATCCCGAGGAGACCTTCGCGACGCCGCTGCCTCCGCGCGTCGAGAGCGTCGTCGTCCTGCCGCGCGGAGTTGTCGTTGGTGGGCGTCCATCGAACGCTGCGCGAGTGATGGAGGCCTGATGAAGAACGACTTCCGTCCTCCGACTTCCGTCTTCCGGATTTCGGATCGCGACTCACGCGCTTTCGATCTGGGATCCGGAAGACGGAAGTCGGACGTCGGAAGTCGATAGCGGCCCGCAACGATGCGCTTCGCTCAAGCACATAAGACATCCAGCTATCTCATGGTGGGCTCCGCCTTCGGCGCGCTCGTCACGGGTGGCACGGTGTCGCCGCTGACGGCGCTCCTCGGGTTCACGGGCTTGGTCACGAGCTGGTTCTGGGAGCCGCCGCGCGTGCGGTTCGAGAAGTGGGCGCTCGCGTGGACGATCGCGTCCTTGGTCGTGCTCGCGATGAGCGTGACGCTCGCGTTCGCGAGCGGCGACATCCTCGGCACCGGCGCGAACTTCTTGGTGTGGCTCGTCGTCGTCAAGGCGCACAACCGGCGCGCCGCGAAGGACTGGCAGCAGCTCTACCTCTTGAGCTTCTTGATGCTCGTCGCCGGATCGGTGCTCAACACCGATCTGACTTTCGGCGCGAGCTTCCTCGTGTTCGTCGTCGCCGCGACGTGGTCCTTGATCCTGTTCCATCTGCGGCGAGAGATGGAGGACAACTTCCTCCTCAAGCACGCCGACGATCACAGCGAGCGCGTCGAGGTCCGCCGCATCCTCGAGTCGCGCCGCATCGTCGATCGCCGCTTCTTCGTCGGGACCGGCCTCGTCTCGATCGGCGTGTTCGTCCTGTCCGCGATCATCTTCCTGGCGATCCCGCGCGTCGGCGTCGGCTTCTTCTGGAAGAGCCGCAACGGCCTGACCCTCGCCGGCTTCTCGGATGGCTCCAGGCTCGGCGGGCACGGCCGCATCAAGAGCGACTCGACCGTCGTGATGCGCGTGAAGATCGACGATCCGTACGAGGGCCGCGAGGCGCCGTACGTGCACTGGCGCGGCGTCTCGTTCGACAAGTACGACCACGGCGCGTGGTCGCGCAGCCCGCAGGCGCCGCGCACCGAGGAGCAGCCCGGTCAGCCGCGCACCGGGCGCGTCCGCTACTTCCTCGACTACGATCGCGGCGAGCGCACGTCGTCGGAGATCGAGCAGGATCTCGGCAAGGCGGTGCACCAGGACATCTGGCTCGAGCCGCTCGACTCCGACGTCTTGTTCGGCGCGTCGATGCCGCTCGCGTTCGAGCTCGACGCCCCGCTCGGCGGCGCGCGCCCGCATCCCGGCGAGGAGAAGAACGACGAGCTCCGCTTCGAGCACGGCAGCGCGATCCACTACGAGGTGTGGTCGCGGATCGATCTGCCGCCGCCGCAGTGGCTGCGCAACGCCGGCACCGAGCTGCCGCGCGGCTACGAGCTCTACACGAACCACGACGGCATGACCGAGCGCACCGTCGAGAAGGCGCTCGAGATCACCGCCGACGCGAAGACCGAATTCGACAAGGCGGTCGCGATCCGCGACTACCTGCTCGACAACTACTCGTACACGCTCGATCTCGCCGACCCCGGCGATCAGGATCCGATCGACTTCTTCCTCTTCGATCGCAAGAAGGGCCACTGCGAGTACTTCGCGTCGTCGTTCGTGATGCTCGCGCGCTCGGCGGGCATCCCCGCGCGCGTCGTCAACGGCTTCCTCGGCGGCGAGTGGAACGAGTACGACGACTACATCGCGGTCCGCGCCGGCGACGCGCACTCGTGGGCCGAGGTCTACTTCCCGGGCGTCGGCTGGGTCACGTTCGATCCGACGCCGTCGGCGGAGATCGACGAGCTCGGCCGCGGCGGCACCGGCCTCATCGCGCGCATCCGGCGCTTCTTCGACACGCTGCGCTTCCACTGGACCAAGTGGGTCGTCGAGTACGATCTGTACTCGCAGCTCGCGCTGTTCCGCACGATCGGGCACGCGATCAAGGCGGCAGCGCACGCGATCGAGGACGCCGGCGTCGCGAGCGCGCGCTGGGCGGGGCGGCGCTGGTACGTCACGCTCGCGCTCGGCTTGATCGCGGCGGCGCTGATCGCGCGGCGCGTGCGCCGGCGGCCGAGGAGCGCGCTGGCGATCGCGCGCGCACGGCATCGCGCGCACGGCCCGATCGCGGCGGCGTACGCGGCCGTGCTCGCGCGGCTGGCGAAGCGCGGCTATCCGCGGGATCCGGCGGCGACCCCGCGCGAGCTGGCGCGATCGCTCCGCCACCGCGGCGCGCCCGGCGCCGCGCAGCTCGACGAGCTGACCGAGCTCTACTACCGCGCCGAGTGGGGCGGCGACGCGCCCGCCCAGGCGGTCGCGAGGGCGGCGGCGCTCCGTCGGGAGATCGAGGCGGCGCTCCGCGAGTCGCGGTGACGCGCACCACGCGATCCGCGCGCCAAATTGGCAGCAGCGCGCCGCATTGTTGATGGTGTCGTGGTCGCGTGTTAGCTAGCAGAAGCCGCGGTCCGCTCGGCGGCACCCTGCTTGCACAGGATCCTCCTGATGTCTCGTCGACTTCTTTTGCCCGTCGGCCTCGCGCTCTGCGCCTCGAGCATCGCGCGCGCGGATCTCCCCGCGGGCACAGGCACCGCGGCCTTCGAGGTCCGCATCCCGGATCCGAACGGCGATCAGGGCAACCCGACCTCGTGGGTCCCGCCCGGCACGACGCAGGCGCAGGGCTACTACTTCAACCTCGCGGGCTGCGCGTGCGCGCGCGACTTCGCGATCCGCGTGACGATCACCGGCGCGTCGCGCCCGACCCCGCTCGCGAACAAGAAGGTCGAGCTGTGGGCCGGCGACAACTGCAACGACCTCACCACGCGCACCAACAGCTGCGTGGAGATCACGCCGCAGGCGCCGATCAGCGACTACGACACGCTCCTCACGACGACCGATCACGTGATGCCGATGCGTCCGGTCGTCGATCTCAAGAGTAGCGACGCGTGCAGCCGCACGCAGGGATCGTCGACGGTGTGGTTCCTCGTCGACTCGAACGGCACCGGCAGCACGCTCGACAGCATGGGCTCGGTGCCCGTGCCGTTCGACAAGCTGCCGCCGCCGATGCCGACCGACATCAAGGCGTCGGGCGGTGAGAACGCGATCCAGCTCGACTGGACGCTGCCGAACGCGAGCACGTCCGAGATCGCCTATTTCCAGGCGCTCTGCCAGACGACCGCGGGCGTCGCGCGCGCGAAGGGCCCCGAGGGCCTCACGCCGCGCTACGACACGCCGTTCCTCGAGTGCGGCGCGAACGCGACCGACATCGACATCACGCAGGTCCACACCGATCCGTCGCTGAACCCGCCGCCCGACGCCAACGTCCCCGACGCGCAGCCCGCGTTCGACGCGGCGGTCGCGTCCGCCGGCGGCTCGATCAACGCGGTGCCGCCCGGCGACGGCACCTTCGACGGCCTCGACGAGAGCTTCCTGTGCGGCGAGACCGCGGGCACCGACAACGGGATGCGCATCAAGGACCTGGACAACAACACCGCGTACAACGTGATCCTCCTGGCGATCGACAAGTCGGGCAACGCGACCGGCGTGAAGTTCATCGAGTCGATCCAGCCGCAGCCGGTCACCGACGACTGGGAAGACCTCCACGATCAGGGCAGCCAGATCGAGAGCGGCTTCTGCTTGATCTCCGATACGTACGGCGGCGGCGGGCCGATCACGAACGCGATGCGCGCGTTCCGCGACGACACGCTCGGCGCGACCGGCTTCGGCCGCGCGTTCACGCGCTTCTACTACGCGCACGTCGCGTGGCTCGGCGCGTACGTGCGCGCGTACTGGCCGCTGCGCGTCGTCGCGGCGATCGTGCTCGCGCCGCTCGTGATGCTCGCGCTCGCGTGGCACGTGCTGACCTTGCCGGGCCTGTTCGCGCTCGGGCTCGCGTTCTGGCTGTGGCGGCGACGTCGGGCGCGCGCGCGCACGGTCGCGCGGCTCGCGATGGCGAGCGCGATCGTCCTCGCGGTGCTCGCGGGCACCGGCACCGCCCACGCGCAGAGCGACGACGACTGGACGTACATCGGCGAGGACGACGCGCCGGTCGGCGTGCACGATCCGGTGTGGATCGTCGGCATCAAGCTCGGGCCGTACATCCCGCAGATCGACGCGCAGTTCCAAGCGCAGACCGGCAAGACGACGCGCCCGTACCACCAGATGTTCGGCGGCTACAACCTGATGCCGACGATCGAGGTCGATCGCGTCGTGTGGCACGGGATCGGCCAGCTCACTGTCGGTGGATCGATCGGCCTGCTCGCGAAGAGCGCGAAGGCGTTCGACGCGCTGTCGATGCCGACCGACCCGGATCGCACGCGCTCCGAGGGCGACTCGAACTCGTTCCGCATGGTGCCGATGGCCGCGACCGTCGCGTATCGCTTCTCGTACCTCGACGATCAGTGGGGCATCCCGATCATCCCGTACGCGCGCGGCGGCCTCGCGTACTACGCGTGGTGGATCAACGCGCCCAACGGCAACCTCGCGTTCGTCGGCGACGGCAACTGCCACCCCGACACGGCGACGATGACCTGCCCCAAGCAGACCGCGATCGGCGCGTCGATGGGCCTGGTCGGCTCGATCGGCATCGCGATCCGCGGCGAGCGCATCGATCCCGACGCCGCGGCGTCGATGCGCGACGGCGGCATCGATCACGCCGGCTTCTACGCCGAGCTCTCGACCGCGTGGGTCGACAGCTTCGGCAACGCGCACCGCTTCTCGCTCGGCGACACGACGTTCTTCGGCGGCGTGACGTTCGAGTTCTGAGAATCACAGACGTGCACCACGGTGCCGTCAGTGCGGTCGAGTTGCGTCGCCGTCGCCGTCGCCGTCGAGGTCGACGACCACGGTGGCAACGCTCACGTCAAGGTCAACGTCGACGTCAACGGTGATCGCTGCGCACTGTCGATCGCTCCGCCGCTCCCCCGATCGTCCTGAGCGGAGCGCGAGCGCCAGCGAGCGCGGAGTCGAAGGGCCACCGTTGACCTTGACGGCGACGGCGACGGCGACGGCGACGAAGGCCTCCGGAGCCTTCTAGGCCCATCGAGTCGTGTACGTTAGGGCGTGCGCCACATCCGGCTCACGATCGAGTACGACGGCACCGGCCTCGGCGGCTGGCAGCGCCAGCACAACGCGCCGACCGTGCAAGGTCATCTCGAGGCCGCGCTCGCGACGATGCTCCAACAGGAGACGCGCGTCACCGGCGCGTCGCGCACCGACGCCGGCGTCCACGCGCGCGGCCAAGTCGCGCTGTTCCACACCGAGAAGCCGATCCCGCTGTACGGGATCCGTCGCGGGCTCAACACGCTCTTGCCCGAGCAGATCGCGATCACCGACGCGACCGAGGTCTCCGAAGACTTCCACCCTCGCTTCTCCGCGACCGGCAAGCACTACCGCTACCTGGTGCTCGCGCGTCAGGATCGCGCGCCGCGCTTCACCCACCGCGCGTGGCATCGCCCGTACGGGCTCGACGAGGCCGCGATGCGCGTCGCCGCCGCCGCGCTGATCGGCGAGCACGACTTCACGTCGTTCCGCGCCGCCGGCTGCAGCGCCAAGACCACCACGCGCCGCATCGACGAGCTCGCGATCGGCCGCCCGGCATCGGAGCCGGACGTCATTGCCTTCGACGTCCGGGGCAACGCGTTCTTGCGCCACATGGTCAGGATCCTCGTCGGAACCCTCGTCGATATCGGCGAGGGCCGGACCCAACCGACGCAAATGCCCGAGATCCTTCGAGCGAGGCAGCGCGAGGCCGCCGGACAGACGGCGCCCGCTCACGGCCTGGAGCTCCTCGCCGTGCATTATGATGGGCGCCGGGGAGCGCTGTAAGTAAGCGGCCGCGCTCCGCGTTGGAGAGACGGCACTTGGCCTCGGAAGCTGCCACACAGCCTGGCGTCGAGCTCGAAGAAGAGCAGCGCCTGATCGAAGAGGCCCAGCGCGGCAACCTCGACGCCATGCGGCCTATCTTCGAACGCTACGCCCCGCCCCTGTACGGCACGGTCATCCTGCCGCGCACCGGCGACGCCGCGACCGCGGAGGAGATCCTGCGCGACACGATGGCGACCGCGGTCGAGAAGATCGGCCGCTTCGCGTGGCAGGGCAAGACGATCTATCCGTGGCTGCGGCAGATCGCGATCAACAAGGTCTACGACCTGCATCGTCACGCGAAGCGCTCGCGCCGCCTCGCCGACGCGATGGCGCAAGAGCTGCCGGCCGAGAGCGCGCCCGAGGACAACCCCGACGCGCTCCTGATCGCGCAGCAAGAGCAGCGCTCCAACCGCGCGCGCATCGACGAGACCCTCGCCGTGATGCCCGAGCGGTATCGCGTCGCGATCGAGCTCCGCCTGGTCGACGAGCTGTCGCGCGAGGAGTGCGCGCGCCGCCTCGACGTGACGGTCGGGACCTTCGACGTGCTCCTGTTCCGCGCCGTACGCGCGTTCCGCAAGCGCTACGGCGCCCGAGAGGATGAGCCATGACCCGCGACCTCGACGACGACATCCCCGGTCCCGACGACGAGCCCACCGCCGCCGAGAAGGCGCGCGCGCGATCGTTCGGCGATCTCGTCGATCGTGCGGTCGCGGGCCGCGCGCCCGCCGCGATGTCGCCCGACGACCGCGCGTTGATCGAGGTCGCGACCGTGATCCGCGGCGCCGCCGGCAAGGTCGAGCTCGAGGCGTCGCGCGCGAGCAACCTGATCGAGGCCGCGCTCGCCGCGGCGGTCGACAAGGATCGCCCGCGCACCACCACGCTGCCGCCGATCGGTGGAGGCAACGTCACGCCGATCACCGCCGCGCCGAAGCGCCGCTGGCTGCCGTGGTCGATCGCCGGCGCGACGAGCGCGATCGCCGCGGCCGCGATCGCGATGCTGATCGCCGGGGTCGGGCGTCACGCGCCGGCGCGCGCACCGGTCGCGCGCGCGCCGCTGCCCGAGATGTTGCGCTCGCGCCCCGCCGACGACCTGGTCGGCGTGATCGCGCGCGATCGCTCCGGCGACGCCGCGACCCGCATCGATGCGATCTATGCCGACCGCCTGGACGGCTATCGCGAGCTCGCCCTGCGAGGAGGTACCCGATGAGCCCTCGATTGCGACGTCGATTGTCGGTCTGGGGGATCCCGCTGGCGCTCGCCCTCGCGTTCGCGGCCGGCGCGGTCTCGTGCGCGACCCGTGACGACGATCGCGCTCCGACCGGCGGCGCGACCCGCCTGACCGAGCCCGAAGACGCGCTCAGCGAAGATCTGATGGTCGCGCTGGCGCAGGCGAAGAATTTCCACCACAAGGCCAAGGTCTACATGAGCGACGGCAACCTCGACGAAGCCGTCGCCTCCGTGCGCCAGATCCTCGCCATCCAGTTCCCGCTCGGCGCGCCCGAAGCCGAGGACGTCCGCCTCGACGCGCGTGCGCTGCTCGCCAAGCTGCTCGTCGGCCAGGGCAAGGTCGAGGAGGCCAAGCGCGTCGTCGACGAGGGCATCGCCTCGGCGTCCCGCGACAGCTTCTTCCTCGCGAACTTGTACACGGTGCGCGGCGAGGTCTTCGAGGCGACCGCCGCGCTCGCCGACGACGGCTCCCCCGACGGCAAGACCCGCGCCGCCGACGCGCGCAAGGCCGCGATCGCCGCGTACGACAAGTCGATCTCGATCAACGAGCAGCTGCAGAAGCGGCTCGTGGAGCGGCGTCCGTGAGAGGCCTGCTGTTCGGGATCGCGTTGGCCCTGATGATCTTCGCGTGCGCGCACCCGCCGATGCCGTCGCAGCCGCCCGCGGTGCAGGAGATCACGATGCTGTGGGGGCAGATCCGCCAGTGGCGCCACGAGGCGAAGATGGATCTCGAGCCCGCCGCGGCGTCGGTGATCGCGATGCGCTCGCAGACCGTGCAGGTCGCGATCGCGACGTGCCCCGACGGCCACGCGGTGCCGCCCGCGTGCAACGACGTCTGCGATCCCGCCGACGCGATCTGCGACAACGCCGAGCGCATCTGCGGCCTCGCCGGCGATCTCGACGACACCCAGTGGGCGAGCTGGGCCAAGGAGAAGTGCGACAGCGCGAAGGCGTCGTGCAAGGAAGCCAAGAAGCGCTGCTGCGAGTGCGAGCACGGAGCCGAGCCATGAAGGCGCTCTCGATCGCGATCGTGATCGCGCTGTTCGTCGCGTGCGGCGCGGGCGTGTACCAGAGCTCGAAGCCGTCGGCGCCGGCGAGGATGGACGCGATGGTCGGGCGTCCCGGCGATCGCCACACCGAGATCGAGGAGCTCGATCGCGAGATCCAGGCGCAGCTCGGCGGCGCGAGCATCACCGCGCCGACCGCCGACGAGATCGAGGCGGCGCGCGCGATGCCGCTGGACTTCGTGGCGAAGGTCTGCACACCGCCGCCCGCGCCGAGCGAGACCTGCACCGACGCGTGCAAGCTCGGCGACTCGATCTGCCACGACGCCGGCCGCATCTGCGAGCTCGCCGACGAGCTGCCCGGCGACGCGTGGGCCGCGGACAAGTGCGCCAGCGGCAAGGCGGCGTGCGAGCGCGCGCAACAGCGCTGCTGCGACTGCCGCTGATCAGGTCGACAAGAACTGCAGGTAGATGTCCTCGATCTCGTCGAGAACCATCGGCCCGTGACCGTTCGGGCACGCGAGCGGCGGCATGCGTCCGCTCGCGACATAGGCGTCCGCGTCGATGAAGTGATCGGCCTCGTAGTCGCACACCTCGCAGCGCATCGGCGCGTGGAACGACGCGACCCGACCCTTGCCGAGGAAGCCGCCGATCATGCTGATCTGGTGCACGACCGCGCGCGAGCACGCGACGAACGCGACGTCGGCGTGCTGCGTGAGCGCGCGCATCGCGTCGGACCAGAGCCTCACCCCCATCGAGTTGAGGCGGCGCACGTCGCCGCAGTGGATCTCGACCGCGCCGGTGAGCTCGGCGAGCGGCGCGAAGTCGGCGGTCTCGTCGACGACCCCGCTCAAGGTCACCTGGGTGAGCTTCGCCTTCTCCTCGACCTGGATCGTGAACAGGGCCACGCCTACATACTAGCGCCGCCTCGCGCCGGTGCGCGGGATGTGGTGTAGTCGCGCGCGCGTGCGCGTGTGGGTTGCGATCGTGATCGTTGTCGCGAGCGCGCGCGCGTTCGCGGACGCGCCCGGCGACGATCTACCCGCCGCGCGCGCAGTCGGGCGCGCCGGCACGGGGTTGGTCTCCGACGACGGCGCCGGCGCGTTGATCGCGAACCCGGGCGCGCTCGCGCGGCGCGGGCAGGCGCGCGGCCAGGCGAGCCTCGTGTCCGATGATCAGGACCTCTCGTACGCGACCGGCTCGATCACGATCGGCGATCAAGCGAGCGGCGCGCTCGCGCCCGCGGCCGCCGCGGAGGACGCGATCGGCGACGCGCTGGTCGTCGGCGCCGGCTACGCGACGACCGCGGCGTGGACGCGCGCCCTGCCCGTCCCCGCCGGCGGCCAGCCCGCGATGGACGTCGCGAAGCTCTACCCGCACCGCTACGCCGGCCTCGGCGGATCGTTCACGCGTCGCACGGTCGCCGCCGCGCTCGCGTGGCGCGCGACCGACTCGCTCGCGATCGGCGCGAGCGCGCGGCTCGATCAGGTCTCGCTCGACGAGCGCCGCCGGCTGTGGGCCGGCTTCGCGGGCCGCGACGACGCGAACGATCCGACCCGCGACGTCGATCTGCAGCTGCGCGGATCGGACGGCGTCGTGCCGGGCGGCGCGATCGGCGCGCTGTTCGCGCCCACCGACGCGCCGATCGAGCTCGCGGTCGCCGCCGGCGCCACCGCGCCCGCGCACCTCGACGGCGACGTCACCGCCGCGCAGGTCGGCGCGCCGACCGTCGAGGAGGTCGCGCCGAGCGCGCGGATCGATCTGCCCGCGTCGCTCACGGTCCGCGCCGGCGCCCGCTTCCTCGCCGAGCGGTGGACGCTCGAGATCGGCGGCGACCTCGCGCTCGCGCCCGCGCGCAGCGAGCCGACCTGGGCGATCGAGGGCGTGCGCGTGATCGATCCGACGACCAAGGTCGCCGCGGATCTGACGAGCGTGCCGTCGCTGTACACGACCGGCGCGCACGGCAGCGCGCGCGCCGCCGTCGACGTCGAGATCGCCGAGGGCCTGTGCTGGCTGACCGCGGGCTACGCGTGGTCGTCGCGCTCGACGCCGCTGGTCACGACCGCGCCGGTCTTCGCCGAGCTCGGCGGCCACACCGCCGCCGCCGGCCTCGAGCTCACCGCGCAGGGCTTCACGATCACCGCCGGCTGGTCGCGCACGTTCGCGGCGACCGCCGTGATCGATCAGGGCGCGGTCACGCAGGTCAATCCGTTCGCGGCCGGCGCCGCCGTCGCGAACCTCGGGACCTACACGACCGATCGAGACTTGTTCGCGCTCTCGGTCGAGCTCGCGCTCGACTGAAGCGCGGGCAGCTGCGCCATCAGCGCTTCGAGCGCGTCGACCGGCATCGCCGTCGCCTTCCCGCGCGCGATGTAGCCGTGCATGAACTCGCGCGTCTGCTCGCCGACCTTCGTGAAGTGCTCCTTCAAGTACGTCTCGAGCGGCAGCGGCACGACGCGGCGCCCGATCCACAACCCCATGCGCAGGATGCGCGGCCGCGCCAAGAGGCGCGCGAAGAAGGGCGCGCGCCCGCCGCCGACGATCGCGAGCGCCTGCCGCGCGCCGCGCGCGCCCAGCCCGATCGGTCCGCGCACGAGCCCGCGGAACGACCAGCCCGCGATCTCGAGCGCGACCAGGTACGTCATCAAGATCGCCGACGGGAACGCGACCGCGCGCGGAACGTCTTTGTGCTTCTTCGCGGGCAGCTTGCCCTGCTTCATCAAGGCCACGACCGCCGCGACGCGCTCGCGAGACGCGCCCGAGAACGGCGCCGGCGTCAGCGGCGGGAACCAGTACGCCATCCCCGGCGACGGGAAGCGCGTCTCGCCGGAGAGCGGCGCGCTGTAGCTGATCAGCGTGATCATCCCCGACACCAGCCGCTCGGGCGGACATCCGGCGGCGACGATCGTGTCGCGGTCCTCGCGGCCCGGTTGCAAGGCGACGATCGTCGCGTCGCCGCAGGCGGCGAGCAGCTCGCCGAGCCACGGCCCGCGCAACGCCGGCGACGACACGGTGAGGTAGACTTGATCGAACGTCTGCGCGCGCACCTCGTCCGGCCGCGCCACCACCTCGAAGCCGCCGAAGCGCACCGGCGCCATCGGCGGCTTCTTGCGCTTGTTCAGCGGATAGAGATCGAGGCCGCGCGCGACCTCGTCGCGATACTTCTCGCGCACGAAGAAGGTGACGTCGGCGCCGCCCTGCTGCGCGTGGCGCGCGTAGA
>DATJIA010000038.1:0-21219 GCA_035493675.1 Kofleriaceae bacterium
GACCAGCGACGCGCCGCCGCTGGTGCGCTTGCGCGCCGTGCACGTCGCGACCGCGATCGCGGAGTGGTTCCGCGAGCGCCGCGGTGCGAGCGTGCTGTTGCTCGTCGACTCGCTGACGCGCGTCGCGCGCGCGCAGCGCGAGGTCGGCCTCTCCGCCGGCGAGCCGCCCGCGCGTCACGGCTATCCGCCGAGCGTCTTCGCGATGCTGCCGCGCCTGGTCGAGCGCGCCGGCACGTCGGCGCGCGGATCGATCACCGGCGTGTACACGGTGCTGGTCGCGGGCGGCGATCTCGACGAGCCGATCGCCGACGAGGTGCGCGGCATCGTCGACGGCCACCTCGTGCTCGATCGCCGCCTCGCCGCGCGCTCGCACTTCCCGCCGATCGACGTGGTCGCGTCGGTCTCGCGCGTGATGCCGCACGTCACCGACGACGCGCATCGCGCGGCCGCCGCCGCCTCGCGCCGCCGGCTCGCGATCTACGAGGAGCATCGCGACCTGATCACGCTCGGCGCGTACAAGCCCGGCGCCGATCGCGCGCTCGACGACGCGGTCGCGCACGCGCCCGACCTCGAGCGCTTCCTCCGCCAAGGCCCCGACGACCGGGACCCGCTCCCCCAGATCGTAGCGAAGCTCACCGCCATTTCGCGTTAGCGCGCGAAACCGCCCAGAAACGAGCGGAAAAGTGCCGTCGCGAAATTCCCCGGACAGGTGGTCTGATCGATGCGTCGACGCATCAATGCATGGCGGCGAGGTGGGACTAGTCCCCACGATCTGCGTGTCGTGGCACCTAGCTCCCGTGCTTCGCAGCTCCTCACAGACACGAGCGGTTACACGCGGTTTCGCTTATTGAAGAACGCACCAGCGACAGCGCAGGCAGACAGCGGCATCACTGGCGCGACGCTTGCCTAAGAGGAACGGCGGGAGAGGGAGCATCCCTCGAGGAGCCGTATGCGTCGTCGTACCTCGAAGCCGACCAACCCGGAGCTGCAGCAGGATGAGGATGCGGATCGTCCGCGTCGCGTCACGGGCCCGCTGCCACGGCTAGGTCGCATCAGCCCGCCCCCCTTCTTCGGCCGCCAGGCCGAGCTGTCGCAACTCCGCGATCAGCTCTCGGTCGCGCCGGTCACCGTCGTCCACGGCGCGGTCGGCTCGGGCAAGACCCGCCTCGTCCGCCAGCTCGCGGCGAGCCTCGACGTGCCGGTCGCGTTCGTGCGCGCGTTCCCGGGCGATCGCGGCGCCGCACTGAAGTCGCGCGCCGAACGCGCGATGCGCTGCCTGCCCGGCGGGCTCGCGCAAGCGCTGCAGTCCGAGGTGCGCGTCCTCGTGATCGACGACGCGCATCACCTCTCCGAAGACGAAGCGGCCGCCGAGCTGCCCGGGCTCGTGCCCGGTCCGACGGCGCTCGGGCGTCTCGTGCTGATCACGCGCGACGCGCTGCCGCTCGGCCGCACGCTCGCGCCGGGCGAGGTCGCGATCGGCGGCCTCGACGACGTCGCGGCGCGCGAGCTGTGGGCGCACCTCGAGGAGGCCTACGGTCCGACGCCGCACGGCGCGATCGACGCCGCGATCGCGAAGACGCGCGGCATGCCGCTCGCGATGCGCCGCGAGTACGCGCGCGCCGCGTTCGCGTGCGACGCGTGGAAGCTCGACGAGCTGACGCCGCCGCTCCGCAAGGCGCTCGCCGCGCTGGCGGTCCTTCGCATTCCCGCGGCGCCCGCCGCGGTCGCGGCGATGTCGCCGTCGGCCGAGTCGGGCCTGATCGAGCTGGCCGCGCGCCAGCTGATCGATCCGCTCGAGGACGGTCGCTTCGCGGTGCACGACGTCGTCCACGACGAGGTCATCCCGCAGATCGCGATCGACGAGCGGGTCGAGCTCGAGCGCCGCGCGGCCCAGCTGGTCGCGGGCACCGGGCGCGGCAAGGGATCGAAGCGCCCCGCGTGGGAGGCCGGCGACGACGGCGCGCTCGGCGCGCTCGATCCGATCGATCGCCTGCGCGAGGTCGTCTTGCATCATCTCGCGGCGGGTGACGTCGCGCTCGCGATCCAGCACCTCGCCACCGAGCGCGAGGTCGCGGCGCGCCGCGGCGCGGCCGGCGAGATCGAGGCGTTGATCATCGCGATCGGCCCCGGCGCGGATCCCTCGCTGCGGTCGATCCAGGTCGAGCTCGCGGCGCGCGCGGGTCGCGTCGCCGAGGCGAGCGAGCTGTCGGCGGGACGCGGCGTCGCGTCGCCGGTGCTCGCGGCCGAGCTCGCGCTCGCCGGCGGTGACGTCGGCGGCGCGGTGCAGATCCTCGCGCACGCGGTGGATCACGCCGCGGCCGACGAGCGGGCGCGCGCGGTCGCGCTGCTCGCGGACATCGAGCTCTTGCGCGGCAACGCGTCGCGCGCGGCCGAGCTGATCACCGGCGCGCTCGAGCGCGATCGCGACGATCTCGACGCGGCGTCGCGCGCGCGGTTGTACCTCGCGCAGGCGCGCGTCGAAGACTTCGCGGGTCGGGTCGCGTCGGCGCGCGCCGCGCTCGCGCGGGCGCAGGGTGCGTTCCGCGCGTCGGGCGCCGGCGGCGTCGCCGCGGTCGAGCTCGGCGCGCTCATCGATGCGCGCCGCGCGCTGTGCCTGGCGCGTGAAGGCCGCCTGTCGGAAGCGACCGCCGCGCTCGACGCCGCCGAGGCGGCCGCGCGCGAGGTCGATGCGCTCGCCGTCGCGGATGAAGTCCGCGCGAGCCGCGCGCAGGTCGCCGCGCGCCGCGGCGACACCGACACCGCGGTCGCGATCCTGCGCGAGTTGGTCGCGTCGCGCCGCGCGCGTGGTGACGAGACCGGCGCGCTGATCGTCGAGGTCGATCTCGCCGAGGTCTTCCTGCGCCGGGGCGAGGTCGTCCTCGCCGCCGAGCTCGCCGCCGCGGCGCAGGGCGCGTCGTCGCGCCGCCGCCTCGGGCACGTCTCGGCGCGCGCCGAGGTCGTGCTCGCCGCGATCGACGTCGCCGAGGTCCGCCTCGACACCGCGATCGCCGCGCTCGAGCGGCTCGGCATGTCGCAATCGCTCGACGCCGCGTCGCGCGCGTTCGCCGCGGTCACCGCCGCGGACGCGCGCGCGTCGATCGGCCACCGCACCGGCGCGATCGAGATCGCGCGCAGCGCGGGCACCGACGAAGTCCGCGACGACATCGATCGCGAGCTCGCGGTCGCGATGGTCGCGATGTCGGCGGGCGACGTCGGCACCGCGCTCGACGCCGCGCGCACCGTCGCGGCCCGCGCCGAGCGCGCCGGCCGCATCGGCGATCTCGCGAGCGCGCTGGTCGTGCTCGCGCGCCTCGAGCTCGCGCGCGGTGAGCGCGTGCCCGCGATGGCCGCCGCGTCACGCGCCGCGCGTGAAGCCGCGACCTCCGGTCTGGTCCGCCCGCGCTGCCAGGCGCTGCTCGCCCTCGCCGCGCTCGCGCGCGACGACGGCGACGTCTCGGCCGCCGCGGCCTACGCGCGCGACGCCGCCGATCTCGCGCACGCCGCCGGCCTCCCGGTCGAGCGGCTCGCCGCGAACGGCGCGCTCGACGCGATCGCCGGCGGCGAGGCGCGCGCCGACAGCTCGCACGGCTCCGCCGCGACGATGACGCCCGCCGCGATCGAGGCCGCCGGCCGTCTGCTCGGCGATCTCGGCCTCACCGCGATGCGTCCGTTCCGCGTCGTGTCCGCCGAAGGCGGCATCTCCGACGTCGCCGACGCCGATCCCGAGGTGCTGCGCCTGCCGGCGCGCTCGCTCGCCGTCGACGGCGTGCGCGAGGTGATCTGGCGCAGCGGCGTCGAGCTCGCGGATCTCCGCCGCCGCTCGCTGCTCAAGCGCCTGCTCTTCCTCTTCGCGTCGCAGCCCGGGCGCACGTTCTCCAAGGAAGACATCGTGCAGTCGGTGTGGAACGTCGAGTACCACCCGCTCCGCCACGACGCCGCGCTCTTCACCAACATCATGCGCATCCGCCGCCTGCTCGGCGAAGACGGCGCGGAGATCATCCGCGTCACCGAAGACGGCTATCGCTTCCAGCCGCCCAAGGACTTCGTCTTCGTCCACCCGGTCAACTGACCGAGACGACGATCAGTTCGTGAGCTCGGTCGTCGGGCCGAGCACGCGATCGAGCAGGTCCGTCATCGTCTTCTCGCCCATGCCGTTCAGCGGTCCGGCGGGCTCGAGCGGGACGTTGATCGGCGTGGTCGGCTCGTCGTCGAGCGCGTCGGGCGCGCCGTCGGGATCGACGTCGACGATCACGCCGGTGATGTTGTCGTGGCCGCCCCGCGCGCGCGCCTCGGCGATCAGCGCCGTGAGCGCGGCGTCGGGATCATCGCCCGCGAGCAGCGCGCCGAGCTCGTCGGCCTTGAAGTAGTCGTAGAGCCCGTCGCTGCAGACGAGCACGCGATCGCCGGGCTCGAGCGGCACGCCGACGTGATCGATCATCGGATCGTCCATCACGCCGACCGCGCTCGACAGCGCGCTGCGCATCGGCGACGCGTCGGCTTCCTCGTCGGTCCACGTGCCGGCGCGGCGCATGGTCTCCGCGACGGTGTGATCGAACGTGAGCTGCGTGAGCGCGCCGTCGCGCAACAGGTACGTGCGGCTGTCGCCGACGTGCGCGACGAGGATCTCGTCGCCGGCGAGCACGACGAGCTCGAGCGTCGTGCCCATGCCGCGCTTGTCGGGCTCGCGGCGCGCGCGCAGCGAGATCGCCTCGTTCGCGAGCTGGATCGCGCGATCGAGCATCGCGCGCACGCGACGCCGCCGCGCGACCGTCGGATCCGACGCGAACGCGGCGAGCTCGTGCGCGCCCGCTTCGAGCATCTCGCGCGCGATCTCGACCGCCATCGCGCTCGCGACGTCACCGGCGCTGTGACCGCCCATGCCGTCGGCGAGGATCACGAAGCGTCCGTCCGGATCGGCGTAGGCGGCGTCCTCGTTGCGATCGCGCACCGCGCCGACGTCAGACTTCACGCACACACACACCTCACCACCCACCGTCGATGGAGTCCGAGCCACGTCAGCCTTAGTGGGGCGTGAGAAAAAAAGGTCGCCGGATTTTCCGCTCACCGCTCGATCTGAAACGCAGCCAACGCGGCGTGCACGAGCAAAGTGGTGAGATCTCCGTGATTCGCGGCGATCACCGCGGGTCTTCACCACGAAGTCGCGGCGTCAGTTGAGCAGCGGTCCACGCGGCGCGTCGTCGTCTTCGTCGCGCTCGTCGGGATCGTCCATGTCGTCGAACGCCGACAAGACGTCGCTCGCCGGCGGGTGCGCGGCCGCTTCTTGGCGCGCCCACGCGTCGAGGATGATCTTGCGCTGGCGCTTGCGGCGCCGCCACGCGAGCACGAGCAAGAGCGCCGCGACCAGCCACAAGAGCAGCCCGAACAGCTCGACCGGCACCCACAGGTAGCGGTTCTTGAGATCGGACTCCCACTCGTCGAACAGCGACGACATCGGCCGGCCGAACGCGTGCTTCGCCGCGAGATCGAGATCCTCGCCGTGCGCGAGGTTGCGCAGGAACTTGCGGAACGGCACGCGATCGCCGTGATCGCTCTGATCGTCCCAGCGGCCGCGCTCGGCGAGGAACTGCACGAGCTCGTAGCTCTCCGCGTAGGCGCGCGACGCCGGCAGCTCGCCGGCGGGGAACGATCGATCGAGCTCGTCGAGCGGGATCGTCGAGCCGAACCAGGTCATGCCGACCAGCGTGGTGACGCGGCTGTCGCCGAAGTCGGTCGGCGAGTGCTGCCACGCGAAGCCTTCGTGCAGCCAGTGCGGCGCGCGATCGCCGAGCGCGGCGCCGAGCGCGAGGTGCGCCATCTCGTGCGAGGTGGTGCCGTCGAGATCGAGCGGATCGCCGCCGCGCGCGAGCGCGACGACGACCACGCCGAGATCGGGATACGCGACGCCGGCGGCCCACTCGGGCGCGCCGCGGCCGCGCGGCGCCGCGCGGGCGAGATCGCGCGCGTCGCGCACCAGGCGCACCTCGACGTGGCCGGGCACCGCGAGCCCGTCGAGATCGGAGGCGGCGTCGGCGAGCGCGTGATCGGCGTGCGCGGCGAGCGCGGTGACGCGCGCGTCGAGCCCCGCCTCCGCGCGCACCGTGATCCGCCCGTGCGTGTACACGATCGGCAGCGCGAGCTCACCGTCGGGCGCGGCGACCGGCGCGCTCCACGCGGGCGTCGCGACCGCGCCCGAGCCCGACGGCGCGCGGATATGGGCCTGATCGTCCGCACGCGCAGGCGCGATCCACGCTGCGACGAACAGCGTGATCATCATCAACCAGCGCCGCATCACGGAAACCGCAGCTCGACGCGCTGGTGGTCGGTCGCACTGTCGTGGGCGTACACCACCACTCCACCTAGCACGACCGCGCCGATCAAGCTCGCGTAGACCCACCAGTGGTCATCCGCCTTGACCTTGCCGGCGCCGCGCGCGTTCGGATCCTCGACGAGCAGCGGCCGATCGGGATCGGGCGCGCGCCCGTCCCACGCGGAGACGCGATCGCGCACGATCGACCCGAGCGCGCCGGCGTCGTCGATCGAGGCGTTCTCGATCCTGCGCGCGACCTTGTCGTCGGGGCCCATCACCCAGACGTCGAGCGTGCCGCCCGACTGCAGCACGAACGCGAAGCGCACGTGCAGCGGCTGCATCAAGCTCGCGAGCTCGGCGGGCGAGGGCGCCGCCCTTCGCCACGCGCGCACCTTCGCGGCGACGTCGCTCCACGCGCCCGCGCTCTGATCGACGAGCGCGAGCTCGACCGCCACGGCCTTCGCGATCGTCACGCGCTCGGCCGCGCGCCGCGCGCCCGCCGCCGCCGCGATCACGTGATCGCCCTGCGCGACTACGATCGTTGCCGGCGCGGGCCCGACCTTCTTCAGATCGACGTAGACGTCGGCGCCGGCGTCGGCCTTCACCGTGAGCTCGACCAGCGACGCCGTGCGCGCGTCGACGTCGGGATACTTCGCCCACGTATCGACGCCGATGCCGGCATCGCCGCCGTCCTTCACGCCGAGCGCGCGCAGCATCGAGGCCGCCACCGCCGCGCCCGCATGATCGCCGTCGCGATCCGCGCACAGCATCACGTACGCCCACGCCGCGCGCGCCGATCCTTCGTCCGGTTCGCCGGACGCGAGCCGCCCCGCGTACAGGACCGCGGCGCGCTCCGCCGACGCGCGCGCGGTCTTGCAATCGAGCGCGCCGTACGCGGTCTTCGCCGCGTCGAGCGCCGCGGCGGCATCCGCCGAATCGCCGCCCCCGCCGCCGGCGAGCGCGAGATCCAACCCGCCGCCGCGCATCACGTGGATGCCTTGCAGCTTGTCGAGCTCGTCGGCCAACGCCGCGCGCGTGGCGTCGCGATCCTTCGCGTCGGGCGCGCGCAGATCGACGAGCACGAGGTCCTCGTCGTGCGTGACGGCGAGCTTGCCGCGCGGCTGCGCGTGCGCGACGCCGCTGATCGCAGCGATCGCTACAACGACTCGAAGTACTTGCCGAGCGCCCATACGTCACGCGCGCGCAGGCCGTCGAACTGCACGCCGACGCCGGTCTCGCTCGACCACCGCACGGTCGCCGCGGTGGTCACCGGATCCTCGAGCGTCGGCAGGCGGAAGGTCACGTGCACGCGCTCGCCCATCGGCAGCTTGCGCGTGTCGATCAACGCGCCGCCGAGCGAGAGGTTCCTGATCTTGACGGGCTCGGCGGTGGCGCCGGCGCCGCCGACGGCAAGCGTGCCGTCGATGTCGACGTCGTGTCGGGTCGATGAGCGGCGGTTGTCGGCCACGAGCCTCTCCGAAGGGTTCCGCTCATTGTAATCGGCGTCGGCCCGCGAACGCACGCGCGCCACGCGGATCTCACATCTTGATGTCGATGTAGGCCTTCTTCTTCAGCTCGTCGACCCACTGCTGCGTCTGCTTGTCCATCTCGCGGCGCTGCAGGTCGGCGCGGATCTTCTCCTTCAGATCGTCGAACTTCTGCAGGTCGTTCCGCTTGATGTCGGTGACGTAGAAGACCTCGAGGCCCTGCGGTCCGCTCACGGGACCGCGCACGTCGCCCTTGTCCATCGCGAACACGACGACCTCCCACTCCGGAGCCATCGAGCCGCGTTCGAACCAGCCGAGCTGTCCGCCGGTGGTCTTGGTGGCGTCGTCATCAGACATTTCCGCAGCGACCTTGTCGAACGCCTCGCCCGCCTTCACGCGCTGGATCGCGGTCGCGGCCTTGTCCTTCGCGGCGGACAGGTCCTGCTCGCTCGCCTTGTCGGGGACCTTGATCAAGATGTGCGCGAGCTGCACCGCGCTCACGGCGTTGGACCGACGCGACATCTCGTCGTACTTCGCCTTCACGTCCTCGTCGGTGATGTTGACCTTCGGGCGGACGAGCTGGTTGATCGCGCGCAGGCGCAGCAGCTGGCGGCGCAGATCCTCGCGATACGCGGCGAGCGTGTAGCCCTGCTCGCTGAGCGCGGCGGCGAGGCCGGCGTCGTCGAGCTTGTTCTGCTTCTTGATCTCGTCGAGCGCGGCCTGCACCTCGGACGCGTCGACGTCGATGCGGGCCTCGGCCGCCGCTTGCACGATCAGCTCTTCGTTGACCATCTCGTCGAGCATCTGCGTCTTCAGCTTGTCGAGCCGGCGCGCGCGCTCCTTCGGATCCTGGATGTTCTGCAGGTCCGGCACCATCGACGCGAGCCGCGCGCGCAGCTCGCTCTCGAGGATGATCGTGTCGTTCACGATCGCGACGACGCGATCGACGACGAAGCTGCGATGATCGGTCGGAGCTTTCGCCGCGGGCTGCGCGTGCGCGCCGGCGGAGAACGTCGAGATCAGGAGCAGCGCGGCGACCAGGAAACGCATCTTCATCGGTGAGACTCTCGGACGGGGCGGGGCGGTTGCCTACGGCGAAGGCGGGGGCGTCGGGTCGGCGGGGAGGGTCGGCAGCTCCATCCCGTGCGAGTCGCCGCTCGCACCGGAGAGGTCGATCTTCACCTTGCCGAGGTTGTCGTCGAAGACCTGGATCTGCGCCTTCTGCCGCAGGTCGTCCATGAAGGTCTTCTGCGCGTCGGCGCGACGGTCGTGATAGAGCTTGTTGCGGATCGCGGCCTTGGCGTCGTCGAAGGTCTTGACCATCGCGCGCCGGCGGCCGGTGACCTTGAGGATGTAGAAGCTGCCGTTGCCGGCGTCGACGACGCCGGAGACGTCGCCGATCTTGATCAGGTTGAACGCCGCGTCGACGACCGGCTTCGGCACGCTCGGATCGGGCGTCGCCTGCGAGAGGTAGCGCAGATCGCCGGAGCGGAGCTTCGTATCCGGATCCTGCGAGTACTTCTCGACGAGATCGCGGAAGCCCTTGTTGGTCTTGCCGGCGTCGCCCGCGGCCTCGGCGGCGACGCGCTCGGCCTGCGCCTTCGACTTCACGATCACCGCCGAGACGCGCACCTCTTCGGGCTTCACGTACTCCTGCTGGTTCGCGTCGTAGTAGGCCTTGAGGTCCGCGTCGGAGATCGAGTCGGGCGTGACGGTCTGATCGAACTGATCCTTCATCAGCTTCTGGATCATGACCTGCTTCATCGCCATCACGACCTCGGGATCCTTGTCGTAGCCGCGGCGCTGCGCCTCTTTCGCGAGGATCTCGAACTTGATCATCGCGTCGAGGAACTCGCGCTTCTGCTCGAGCGACGTGTAACGCGCGCGGATGTACGGCGACTGGCGATCGAGGCGGCTCTCGAACTGGCCGACGGTGATCGTCACGTCGTCGACCTTCGCGAGCGGCGCGTTCAGCTCTTCGGGCGACTGCTTCGGCGCGGGCGGGCCGCCGAGCGGGCGAGGCTTGTCGTAATCGACGGTCGACTCGGGCTTCTTATCGCACGCTGCGCAGACAGCGAGGATGCATGCAAGTCGTGTCGCCCACACAGGAATTCTTGCTCAGGTAGCACGACGAGGCAGCCCCTGCAAGTGCCGTCTGGCGGCCTCGACCGGCGCGCGCGATTCATCGGCGGTGAGCGCGCGCAAGAGGCGCCCGTCGGGGGTGAGCTTCCACGGCGCCTTCAGCTGCGCGACGTCGATCGATGTCGAGGCGGCGAGCGCGAGCGCGACGCGGGCGCGCGTGATCTCGAGCGACGTCGCGTCGAGCGTGCGCGCGATCGCCTTCACGCCCATCAGATCCGCCAAGATGATCACGTCGCCGGGCAGCGGCCCGTAGCGATCGGCGATCTCGTCGAGCACGGCGCGGATCTCGTCGTCGTCCTCGGCGGACGAGAGGCGCTTGTAGAGATCCAAGCGTTGCCCCGGGTCGGGGACGTAGTCGTCGGGGATGAAGCCGGGATGATCGACCGTGAGCTCGGGATCGACGAGCGAGTGGATCGGCTCGCCCTTCACCTCGGCGACCGCCTCGTCCAAGAGCCGCACGTACGTCTCGAAGCCGACCGCGGCGATCGATCCCGACTGCTTCGCGCCGAGCAGCTCGCCGCCGCCGCGGATCTCGAGATCCTGCGACGCGATGTGGAAGCCGGCGCCGAGCTCGGTGAAGCGCTGCAAGGCCTCGAGGCGGCGTCGCGCCTCGTCGGTGAGCTTGTCGGGCGCGGGCACGAGCAGGTAGCAGTACGCGCGCTCCTTCGAGCGTCCGATGCGGCCGCGCAGCTGATACAGCTGCGAGAGGCCGAACGCGTCGGCGCGCGCGACGAACATCGTGTTCGCCCGCGGGATGTCGAGGCCGCTCTCGACGATCGTCGTCGACACCAGGATGTCGGCCTTGCCGTCGACGAAGTCGACCATCACGCGCTCGAGCTCCGCCTCGGGCAGCTGGCCGTGCGCGATCGCGATCTTCGCGTCGGGGACGAGGTCGTGCAGGTAGTCGGCCCACTCGCCGAGCGATCGATCGTCGGCGGTCTGCTGTTGCTTGGGGTTGCCCGTGATGTGCCTGGCGATGAAGAAGACCTGGCCGCCGCGCGCGAGCTCGCGCGTGATCGCCTCCTTCACGACGCCGTCGTCGACGCGCGAGACGAACGTGCGCACCGCGCGGCGATCGGCGGGCGGCGTCGCGATGATCGAGAGATCGCGCAGGCCGGTCATCGCGAGGTGGAGCGTGCGCGGGATCGGCGTCGCGGTCAGCGTCAGCACGTCGGTCTGCGTGCGCATGCGCTTGAGCCGCTCCTTGTGCGCGACGCCGAAGCGCTGCTCCTCGTCGATCACGATCAAGCCGAGATCCTTGAAGCGGACATCCGGGGACAACAACCGGTGCGTCCCCACGACGGCGTCGAGCTTGCCCTCGGCGAGCGCCTTCACGGTCGCGACCTGCTCCGCCTTCGACTGGAAGCGCGACAGCTTGCCGAGGTTGATCGGCCAGCCGTCGAAGCGCTCGGTCATCGTGCGCACGTGCTGCTCGACGAGGACGGTGGTCGGCGCGAGCAGCGCGGCTTGCTTGCCCGCGAGCGCGGCCTTGAAGATCGCGCGCAACGCGACCTCGGTCTTGCCGTAGCCGACGTCGCCGCAGACGAGGCGATCCATCGCCTTGCCCGCCTCCATGTCGTTCATGACGGCGTCGATCGCGGCTTGTTGATCGGGCGTCTCCTCGAACGGGAAGGTCGCCTCGAAGTCGCGATAGGTCTCGTCGGAGGGCGGGAAGCGATGACCGGGGAGCGCCTTCCGCTGCGCGTAGATCTGCAGGAGCTCCTCGGCGAGCGCGCGCACCGCGCGCGACACCTTCGAGCGCGACTTCTCCCACGTGATGCCGCCGAGCTTGTCGAGCCGCGGCTCGTGGCCCTCGGCGCCGACGTAGCGCTGCACCTCACCGAGGCGATAGACCGGGAGATAGAGGGTGCCGCCGTCGTACTCGAGGTGGAGCGCCTCGAGCTGGAGGTCGGCCACCGGGATCTTCACCAGGCCGCGATAGCGGCCGACGCCGTGCAGCTGGTGCACGAGGTAATCGCCGACGACGAGCTGCGAGAAGTCGCCGGTCGCGCCGAGCAGCGCGGCCTTCGCCTTCTTCTGCGCGGAGCGCGCGCGCGGCGGCGCGGCCTTGCGCGCGCCGAAGACGTCGCCGGCGGTGACGACGGACAGGTTGTCCGCGCGCGCGGTGAAGCCGTCGGCGAGCGCGCCGACGAAGATCACGGGGACGGTGTCGTGGATCTCGGCGGGGCTCTCGTCGGCGTTCGCGCGCCGGTGGTGCACGTCGTGGTGCTCGAGCAGCCCGGCGAGACGATCGGCGCGGTTCGCGCTGTCCGAGCAGATCACGACCGCGAGGCCGTCGGCCAGCCACTTCTTGACGGCGATCGCGAGCGGCGCGGCCATGTCGTCGACGTGCTCGTGGCGCGCGCGATCGAGATCGGCGCGCAGCGCGCGGTGATCGTCGGCGGCGAAGCGCAGGACCTCGGCGCCGACCGCGCGCAGGTCGCCGGTCAGCTCGAGCGTGGGCGCGATCACGCGGCGCTTGGGCGCGAGGAGCGCGCGTTCGAGATCGTCGATCGATCCGTAGTGGCTCGCGACCGGGAACGCGATCGCGCGCGCGGCGGTGCGCTCGGCGTGGCGCGCGTCGGCGTCCTTCAGCTCGTCGGCGGCGGCGCGCCGGACCGCGTCGGGATCGACGACGATCCAGGTCGCGCCGTCGGGCACGTACGCCGCGGGCAGATCCATCGCGTCGTGGAACGCGGGCGTGAGCGTCTCGATCCCGACGAAGACCTCGCCCTGATCCAAGCGATCCAAGAGGCGGCGCGTCTGCTTCGACGGGTGCAAGACGGCGTCGGCGGCGTCGAGGATCTTCTGGCGCACGCCGGCGCCGGTCGCGATCGTCTCGCGCACCGGATGGATGAAGAGGGTCTCGATCTCGCGCAGCGTGCGCTGCGACTGCGGATCGAACAGGCGCAACGACTCGAGGTCGTCGCCGAACAGATCGATGCGCACCGGATACGCGTGCACCGGCGAGAACACGTCGATCACGCCGCCGCGCACCGCGAAGGTGCCGGCGTCCTCGACGATCGGCACGCGGCCGTAGCCGTTCGCGACCAGCCGCGCGGCGAGCTCGTCGCGGTTCGCGGTCTCGCCCTTGTGCAGCGCGGTCGCGAGCGCGGTCCACGACGCGCGCGGGATGGTGCGGCGCAAGAGCGCCGGCGCGGTCGTGATCACGACCGCGGGCGCGAGGTCTTCGCGCGTCAGGCGGAACAAGGTCGTCAGCCGCTGCGCGAGCTGCGCGCGATCGGGCGCGAGATCCGCGTACGGCGAGACGTCGACGCCGGGCAGCTGCGCGATCCGCGGCAGATCGCCGGGCGGATCGCACCGCCAGAAGCGCAGGTCGGCCTCGAGCGCGCGGGCGGCCTCCTCGTCGGGCACGACCACGATCACCAGCCCGTCGCGCGACAGCCGCGCCGCCGCGAACGCCGCGTACGCCGGCGGCATGCCGTACGCGATCACCGGGCCCGACGCGAGGGCGCGCGCGAGATCGCCGACCGATGCCGGAGCGGACACGGCGGCAAGCTAGCACGCGCGCTATGCTCGGCCGATGCGTCCCGTGCTCATCGCGTCGATCGTGTGCGCGTCCGCGATCGCGAGCGCGGCGCCCGACGAGCCCGCGGTCGCGCAAGCGGTCCAGCAGGATTGGTCGGCGAAGCTGATCGAGGAGGTCGATCGCGTCGCGAAGGAGGTCGGTCACCTGCGCGGGCTGCCGCGCAAGAAGCCGATCAAGCGCGAGGTCGTCTCGATCGAGGACCTGCGCAAGCGGCTCGCCGACAACGCGTCGAACGAGAAGAACGCCGCGGAGCTCGCGTCGGAGTCGATCGCGCTCGAGCGCTGGGGCGTCCTGCCGATCGGCACCGACTACGGCGCGATGCTGGTCGACGTGCTGACCGAGCAGATCGCCGGCTACTACGATCACGACGCGCGCACGCTCTACATCGCGTCGCGCGATCCGGCGGCGGCGGATCCCGACAGCGAAGACTGGGGCGAGATGCTGCTCTCGCACGAGATCGATCACGCGCTGACCGATCAATCGTTCGATCTCGGCAAGCTGATGAAGCTGCCCGACGGCGAGGGCGACGCCGAGCTCGCGCGCCGCGCGCTCGTCGAGGGCGACGGCATGGCGCTCATGATCGAGTACCTGCTCGCCGACAAGGGCAAGGCCGCGCCGTGGACCGATCCGGATCTCACGTCGATGCTCATGCACACGATGGACGCCGACGGCCCCGCGAGCGCGCACCTCGGCGCGGCGCCGCTGTGGGTGCGCGAGAACCTGATCTTCCCGTATCGCGCGGGCCTCGCGTTCGTCGCGTCGATCCGCCGGCGCCACCCGTGGAGCTCGGTCGACGCCGCGTATCGTCGCCCGCCGCGCTCGACCGAGCAGATCCTCCACCCGGAGCTCTATCGATCCGACGACAAGCCGATCGCGATCAAGCTGCCGGCGCTCTTGCCGGAGCTCAGGAAGGTCTGGACCGACGTCTGGGGCGAGGAGCGATGGGGCACGTTCCTGCGCGCGCACGGCGTCGCCGACGCGACGGCGCTCGAGGCGGCGGCGGGATGGGGCGGCGATCGGCTCGCGGTCTACGCGCGCGAGGGCGACGACGATCCGCTGCACGCGATCGGCGTCGCGCACACCGCGTGGGACTCCGACGTCGACGCGCAGGAAGCGACCGAAGCGCTCGTGCGCGCGCTCGACGCGTTCGCCGGCGCCGCCGCCGAGCGGACCGATGACGGCGGCCGCTGGATCGACGACGGCCGGGTGTCGTGGGTCGAGCGCCGCGGCAAGGACGTGATGATCGTCGTCGGATGCCCCGCGCCGCTCGCCGACGATCTGCGCGCGCAGCTCTGGACCGCGCCGGCGAAGCGTCCACGCCGCTGAACAAGACCGTTCAAGCGTTGAACGACGACGCTCAAGTCTTGTTCGAGAAAGGATCTGAGGGATCTTCTCCCGCGCCTAAGATTCCGCGCGGTTGTTATCAGTGTAACGCGGGGCACGCCTTCTGCACTGCGCGGCGGGACCATGAAGCTCGGTCTCTTCGCGACGCTCTTCGTGCTCATCGCGACCGCGGGCTCCGCGTTCGCGCAGTCCGCCGGCCAGGACGGCGCTCCGATCTACTACTCGAACGGGTGGTCGGGCAGCTGCTACCAGGTCCGGTTCCCGAAGGGATCGACCAGCGCGAAGATCCTCATCACCGGCGTCTCGAGCGTGTGCGCGAGCGGCTCGTGCTCGAACGCGGGCGGCGACGCCGACCTCTACGTCTACGCGACGACCGCCGGCAACACGACCAAGCCCGCGACCAAGGCGGGCGGCTACGTGTGCCGGCCGTACGTCAGCGGCAACGAAGAGAGCTGCTCGTTCACGATCGGCACCGGCGCCGACCAGTACTACTGGGCGTGCGTCGACGGCTACTCGAACTACAACACCGTGCAGATGCGCGCCGAGTTCAACCTCGGCGTCAACGGCTCGACGACCACCGCGACCGCGGGCAGCACCTGGTACATCGACTACTGGAAGAACAACCTCTTCCTCGGCATCGCGTACCACCGCTTCGGCTGCTTCTCGAACGACATGATGATCGTCGACGACAAGGAGTACGACGGCTTCACCGACACCGACTACTGCCGCTACGGGCAGAACATCACCGACCCGTCCACGCGCGGCGGCTCGACGACGTACATGATCTCGTACATGTACGCCGGCTACACGTGGCAGACGATCAAGAACTGGTTCGAGTCGTGCGGCTCGAAGGCGAACACCGACTACAACACGCCGAACTACCAGCGTCGCTCGAACAGCTGCAGCTACAACGTCATCACCAACTGCAACAGCGACTGCTGGATCCGCGACTTCTCGACGTGCGAGCACGGATCGTCCATCTCGATCGCGAGCCCGTGCTGGTGAGCGTGAAGAGGTCGAGCTGGCTCCTGGTCGCGCTCGCGATCGCCGTCGGCGTGATCGCGATCTGGATGGGCGCGTCGTCGGGGACGTCGCGCGCGGACACGACGTCGCGCGAAGCGGGGCCCGCGCCCGCGGCGCAGGTCGCCGGCGCGTCGATCGATCACGCGCGCCCGCACCTCACGATCGGTCCGCCCGAGTACCAGGCGCTCGCCGAGAACGACGAGCACCCGGGCGAGACCGCGCTGCGCGCGTACACCGACGACTTCATGGCGAACCAGGCCGACGCGGTGAAGGAGCACGTCGCCCACGAGAAGATCTCGATGGAAGAGACGCGCGAGCTGACCTACTTCGCGTTCGTCGCGCGCACGTCGCTCGACTGGGACGCGGTCGAGACGGTGACCGGGCACCCGATCGCGCCGAACGCGCGCAGCTACGCCGCGCGCGCGATGCTCGATGCGAGCGCGGACATGACGGCGAAGCTGCGCGACCAGGTCGCCGCCGGCGCGCCCGACGCCGATCGCTGGCAGACGATCCACGACGTCGAGCAGTCGTACCTCGATCGCTACTACCAGCTCACCGGCATGACGCCCGAGCTGCTCGACTGGCTCGAGTGGGATCAGGCGCAGCACCAGCAGGTCTCCGCCGACATCGATTCGGCGGCCGAGCAACCCGCGGCGCCGGCGATGCCGGGCGTGCGATCGATCGATCGCCACCTCGGGCAGCCGCAGGCTCAGCCGACCAAGTAGGTCGCGAGATCGATCAAGCGCGAGACGTCGTGGACGTCCTCGCGGAGGAACGGCACCTGGACGAGCACCGCGCCGGGGCCGTCGGCGGTGCGCAGGCGCGCGATCGAGTGTTGATCGGCGTGCGCGAGGACCTCGAGATCCGCGTGCGCCGCGGTGAGCGCATCGCTCGCCATGCGGAGCGACGTGCCGCTCAAGCCGAGCGCGCTCACGCTGGGCGTCGCCGCGAGCAGCTTCTCGATCGAGCCCGGCGCGGCTTGCACCGGACGCGCCGGATGCACGCGGTTCACGACGAACCCGACGAACGGCATCTTCGCCTTCATCAAGCGCTCGTGGAAGTAGAGCGCCTCTTGCACCGCCATCGCCTCGGGCGACGCGACGAGCACGAAGCCGACCTTGTCCTGGTGGAGCAAGGCCATCGTCTCTTCCGCGCGCTGGCGGAAGCCGCCGAGCACGTCGTGGAACTCGGTGAAGAAGATCGCGAGGTCGTCGAGGAACTGCGAGCCGACGAACTTCGCGAGCCGCTTCAGGATGAACGAGCCGGTGCGCCCGACGACGCTCCAGCCGCTCTTCTGTCCGCCCTGCAGCTTGCGGAACCATTCGATCGCGGGCGAGTCGATCGCGGTCGTCAGCTTCTCGGGCGCGTCGAGGAAGTCGAGCGCGTGCTGGGTCGGCGGCGTGTCGATCACGATCAGATCCCACGCGCCGGTCGCGTCGAGCTCCTGCAGCTTCGCCATCGCGGCGTACTCGTGCGCGCCGGCGAGCGAGCCCGAGATCTGGCCGTAGATCGGGTTGCCGAGGATGCGGCCGACCGCTTTCGGATCCTTCGCGTGGCGCGAGACGACCTCGTCGAATGCCTTCTTCTGATCGAGCATCATCGCGTGCAGCTCGCCGCCTGCGGCGGCGCCGACCAGCGCGGGATCGACCTGCTTGATGTCGTGCCCGAGCGTGTCGAGGCCGAGCGAGTTCGCGAGTCGGCGCGCCGGATCGATCGTGATGACCAGCGTCTTGCGCCCGCGGCGCGCGGCGGCGAGCCCGAGCGTCGCCGCGGTGGTCGTCTTGCCGACGCCGCCCGAGCCGACGCACACGAGGATGCGCTTCTGCGCGACGGCGGGGGCGAGGTTGGGCGCGGCGGTCACAGGCGCGGCGGTCACGGCGGGGTGTGAACCCGTAGCATGCGCCAAGTCGCGGGCACAATGGGGCGGACCTGAGCGCGATTCCACGGCCGAATGCGATGCGCGATGCATGCGGCGCGTTGCGCGCGCGTATACTGCGCGCCCATGAAGCGCGAGCTGATCGCCACGGCCGGTGGCCGCGAGATCGAGATCTCCGTCGAGCCCGGCGACGACGGACGCTGGCGGATCACGATCGACGGCGCGACCCGCGAGGTCGACGCGCGGCAGATCCGACCCGGCACGTGGTCGCTCGTGATCGACGGGCGCGCGTACCTCGTCGATCTCGATCGAAGGAAGCAGGGCACGGCGCTGTCGTCGCGCCTCGCCGAGACGGTCGCGACGATCGAAGACGCGCGCCGCAAGCGGCTCGCGAAGGCCGCGCACCGCGAGGGCCTCGCGTCGACCGGCGAAGAGCTGCGCGCGCCGATCGCGGGCAAGGTCGTCAAGCTGCTCGTCGAGGTGGGCGCCACCGTGAGTGCGGGCCAGGGCGTGATCGTCCTCGAGGCGATGAAGATGGAGAACGAGCTCGTCGCCGAGCGCGGCGGCACGGTCGCGTCGATCCACAAGCAGGCCGGTCAGCCGGTCGACACCGGCGATCTGCTCGTCACGCTCACCTAGATGTTGATCGCCGACGGCACGTTCGTGCTGCTCGAGGTCGCGGCGATCGCGGCGCTCGCGGGCGGCGCGGGGGCGCTCGTGTGGATCGTGCGCGCGGCGCCGCCGCGCGTGCGCACCATGCCGTCGCTGACCGAGTCGGCGGCGCCGCCGGCGCCCGCGCGCCGCGGCACCGGGACGATCGCGCGCGCGATCGCCGCGACGTTCACGCTCGCCGGGATCATCGCGCTCGTCTGGCTCTTCACGAGCAACGCGCGCGTGCTGATCGTCTCCGATCCGAGCGACGGCGCCGGCCGCGCGCTCGCGACGCAGTGGATGCGCCAGATCGGCGACGCGTCGATCGTCGCGCACGGCACCGAGCTCGCGCTCGAGCGTCCGTCGAGCGGCGTGTGGGTCGTCAACGCGTCGTCGCGCCCGCTCGAGGTCAAGGCCTCCGGCGATCTCGATCCGCTCGCGGGTCCGGTCGCGCACACCGCGATCGCGCCGGGCGCCGCGCTGATCGTGCCGAGCGTCGACTACCTCGGCCCCGGCGGTCCGCCGGATCTGATCGAGTTCCTGCACGGCGGGCCGGGCCCGACGCGCACGTGGATCGACTGGGCCGAGTGACTACCTCGCTTTCACGTTGAAGCGAGCGTTTGCCGGCTGCGCCGACCGTCGAGTGGACTGAGAGCGATCGCACGACCGTTGACTTGCGCGCTGTCAGACAGCCCTGAGCGCGTTGCTCGACCATTCAACCCGAAAAATCTCAAAAGGCCGGCGGCGCGGAGCCTCGTGATCGCACGAAGGTCGGCGGCCGCGCCGATGTCGGCGCTCGGGAAAATCAACCCAACGGCGTGCGTCGCTCACTCGTGCGCCGCCTGCGAGCGGGCACAAACGAGGACCGGGTCTGGATCGCGCCCGGAGCCAAACGCGATCTGTTCCGGAAATGAAAAACGGGATACCTCCAGCGTGAGCAATCACGAACACGACGCGGGCTTGCCGGCCCGAGGAGGGATCCCGGATGGACGCTACAGCATTGCTAGTGGTGAACGCGAGCACGGATGCGATCGCGCGGATCAGCGACGGCTTCGTTGGTGCGATGGAGACGATCGATGGAACGTTTGCGCAACGGGAAGCCGCCGCGCTCGCGTTGGCGAACGAACTCGTTCGCCGATGGATCGAACACGAGCTGAGCACGATCGAGAACGGCTTGTCGCGGGAGCTTGTCGTCGACGGACGGCACTACCGTCGACATGAGCCGGGCGAGATCACGTACGACAGCTTGTGCGGGCCGGTTCGTGTCACGCGATGCACGTATCGCGCAATCGGGGTTCACAACGGACCGACGATCGCGCCCGTCGAGCTCGCGGCGGGCATCATCGCAGGAACAACGCCAGCGCTCGCCAACAGCGTGACGCAAGGCTACGCCGCGATGCCGCTACGCGACTACGAAGCCGAGATGTGCGCGGCGCATCGACGCTTGCCATCGCGAACCAAGTTGGAGCGCGCGGCCAAGGTTTGCGCGACCGCGATCAAGCGAGCGCTGCCGGTCATCGAGCCACTCGTGCGCGTCGAAGAAGAACTGCCCGAATTCAGCACCATCTCGTTGGGTCTAGATCGGGTCGCGACGCCGATGGCCGAGCAGCGTGACGAAGCGCTGCCGCGGCGGCGTGACTACGTTCGAACACCGCCGCCGCCCGTCGAGGTCGTCTATCGGATGTCGTATGTCGGCACGGTCGCGCTACACGATCGCGACGGCGCGGTCGTGGGTACGCGTCGTTTCGCCGCGAGCGCGGCCGAGGGCCCACGCGATGTGGTGCGGCGCATGTTCGCCGAGGTCGAGCACCTGCGCATCCAGCAGCGCGATGCGCATATCGTCGTCGTGCAAGACGGCGCACCCGAGCTGTGGAAGCTCGTCGATCGCGAGTGTCTTCGTCGAGGGCTCAAGCCCGACGTACGCCTCATCGACTGGTTTCACGTGCACGAGCATCTCGCGGCAGCCCTCGAGATCCTCTGCGTCGATGCCTACGCCGCGCACCGGTTGCACGAGCGCTGGCGCGCCTCGTTGGCGCGAAGCGACACCGCGATCGATCGCATCACCAAGACGCTCGCTGCGCTCGACTGCGTGCTGGGCATCGGCTCGGCGGAATTGCGTCTGCCTCGACGATGGCGAGGAATCATCAAGCACGAGTTGTCGTCCGACGAACAACGCGCGCTCTCGACTCACGTCATGTACTTCGTCCGGCACAAGGCGCGCATGCGCTACGCGAGCGCGCGACGGCGCGGCTTCCCGATTGGCAGCGGCGTCACCGAAGGAGCCTGCAAGTCGGTCGTCACGGCTCGCTGCAAGCGCTCCGGTCAACGGTGGTCGCCATCCGGCCTCGTCACGTGTCTGGTCGTTCGCACGCTCCTTCTCAGCGGTCGCCTTCAACCATGCTTCGCGCGCATGCACGCCTCGTACGCACGCGAGCTTCGTGCAGCATAAGGATCCGATCGCGTTCCAGACCCGCGGTCGCGGTGCCGCATGCCGCGAAATGCCGTATCGATCGGGTTTCGTATTCGCTCTCTGCATATAAACTGCCCTAAGTATGACGAGGCGGCGGCGGCGGAAGTCGGCGTGGAACCAGCGACGCAAGGGCCAGCTCGAGATCGATCTACGCCCGCGCACCAAGCGCGGCACGGTCCGCAAAAAGCTCGGCCGTCCGATCACCCACCGCCGGATGGATCCGCGCCACCGCACGCGTCCCGACCTGGATCCCCGCCACCCGGTGCACGTCGTCTTGCGCGTCACGCGCGAGGTGTCCAACCTGCGCACGCGTCACGCCTATCGCGCGATCCGCCGCGCGATCGCGAACGCCCGCGCGCGCAGCGACTA
>DATJIA010000039.1:0-6715 GCA_035493675.1 Kofleriaceae bacterium
CGCGTTGTTGACGAGGATGTCGATGCCGCCGAACGTCTCGACGGTCTTCTTGACCGCCTCGGCGACCGCGTTCTCGTCGCGGATGTCGACCGCGAGCGGCAGCGCCTTGCCGCCCGCCGCGTTGATCTCCTCGGCGGCGCGGTAGATCGTGCCCGGCAGCTTCGGGTGCGGCTCGGTCGTCTTCGCGATGATCGCGACGTTCGCGCCGTCGCGCGCGGCGCGCAGCCCGATCGCCTTGCCGATGCCGCGGCTCGCGCCGGTGATGAACAGGGTCTTGCCCTTGAGAGACATGCGCGGACGCTAACGCAAGCGCCCCGGTCGCGGCTACCGCGATCGGTCGTGAAGCCCTGTCACGGGCACTTCAGTTGGTGATTGTAGTCGTCCTCGGTGATCGACGTGACGGTGTAGGTCGAGCCGTACGCGCGTTCCACCGCGGCCTGCGCGTTGTCCTCGGTGTCGGCCCAGACCGCGAGCCAATTGCACTTCTCCACGAGGTCGCTCGACGCCTTCACCGCGAAGTAGAAGATCGCGAGGCCCGGCTGTGTCGATCCGCCCGGGCAAACGCTCGGCGAGGCGATCCTCAGGCTCTTGCTCGCGCTGTTGGATCCGAATGGCGAGGTCGCGGTCACCGTGAAATCGATCTGATCGGCGGGGTTCGTCGAGTACGATCCGTTCGCGGGCAGGTTGGGAAGCGAGATCTGGAACTTCTGCGCGTAGCCGAAACCGTGTCCGCTCAACGTGACGTGGCAGTCGGCTCCGCAGTTGGAGACGTTCCACGCGAGGGTGTCGGTCGTGTCGATGCAGTTGTAGCCGTCGTTGGGCGAGGCGCTCAGCTTCACCGAAGGCGGCGGCGGTGGCTGCCGCACCGTCACCGTCGCGGTCGCCGCGCGCGTGCCCTTCTGATCGGTCGCGCCGAGGTAGTACTGCGTCGTCTGCTTGGGCGCGACGGTCGCGCTGCCGATCGCCGGCACCGGCTCCGGCGCGAGGTTGTCGGAGAGATCGATCTTGATCGGAGGCACGCCGTACAGGACCGACCATGTCAGCGTCGCCTGTCCGGCGGCTTGATAGCCGATCGTCGTCGGGCTCGCGACCAACGTCACCTGCAAGTCGGCCGGGGTATACGTCACGGTGATCGTCGTCGTCTGCCCGTTGAAGTTGGTCGCCGTCGCGGTCACCTCGATCGGATCGCTCACCTTCACGTCGATCGAGCTGTTCGGCGCGCCGTCGGGATTGCGCAGCGTCAACGTGTTCAGCGCAGTGCCCGCCGCATCGACGTCCTGGCTCGCGCTCGCCTTCAGGAACGGCATGCCGTGGCGCGCGATCGAGATCGCGAACGTCTTCACGCCGCCCTCGTTGCGCGCGTTGCCGATCAGCTGGACGCCGGAATCACGTGACACCTGCACGCTCGTCGTCGTCGAGACGTTCGACTTCCCGGGCTCGACGTCGCCGATCGCACCAGGACCCGTCGGTGTGATCGGGACCGCGGTCAGCGTGATGATCGGCGGCGCGTCGAGGCTCGGGTCGGTCGGTACCGTGACGCGCTTGACGGGGCAGCCCGCGACCAGCGCGAGCGCGGCGATGGCGTGGATCCTCATGATCGCCTCGTTCACTTGTGCGCGATCCAGATGCGGATCGCTTCGATCGCGCGCGACTCGCCGCGCGTGCCGCAGAATTCGCCGTTGCGATACACGCGGGTGTCACCGGTCCCCGCAAGGTGCGCTTGGTACAGCACGTCGTAGTCCTTCGCCTGCGCGCCGGTGAGACGAACCGCGAATCCCTCGAGACGCCGCGACTCGCCGCGCGTTCCGACGAACGTGCCGGCCGGCACCCACGCGGTGTCGCCGTGGTCTTGCACGTGCCCCATCGCCTCGACGCCGAGATCCGACCACGCGCTCGCAGGATCGATCTCGAAGCCTTCGATGCGCTTGTCCGCGTGCTTCGAGCCGAGCCACGCGTACGCGTGATCGCGCACGTCACCTCGGTCCTGTACGTGCGCGACGACGTCGAAGTCGGCGGTGTCGTTCTCGACCATCCGCAGCGGCAGGCGCCAGATCCCGCGACCGAACGTCGAGGCCTGCAGCTCGCCGTTCGAGAGGATCTCGAGGCCGCTGACGATCGCGCGCGGCATTCCGAACTTCGGTCCCGCATCGATCCAGGAGGCGCCGGCGTCGTTCGAGAAGAACACGCCGAGATCGGTGCCGACCCAGAAGGACGTCGACGGCTCGCGGAAGTCACGCGTGATCGCCCACACCGCCGCGTCGGGCAGCGCCGAGACCCCCGCGCCGCTCACGCTCGTCCACACGCGCGACGACGACGACGCGTGCTCGCAGCGCCAGACGTGATCGCCGCCCGTGCTTCCGAGCCCGACGAGGATCTGTTCGGGATCGTTCGGGCTGATCGAGATCGACTCGACCGGATAGCCCGGTAGGGTACCGGCGCCGATCTCGAGCCACGCGTTGCCGGCGAAGCCTGTCATCCAGAGCTTGCCGTCGCTGGTGCCGACATAGATGTGGAACGGGTCGCTGGGCGCGACCGCGATCGTCGTGATGAAGCAGTACGTGCAGTCGGCGAGCTTCTGGTTGCCGAGCTGAGCGACCCAGCGGCCGCTGCGATCATCGTGCTGATAGAGATAGTCGGTGCCCCAGTAGGCGAGCCGCGGGTTGGTCGGGTCGAGCGCGACCGGCGCCATCGGCGAGCCGTTCGCCGGGGGCGTGATCTCTTTCCGCGACTGCCATCGATCGCCGGTCCGGAACAGGCCGTACGCACCTTGCGAGTCGTCGGCGTATTGGATGTTGTCGTCGTCGCCGTTGATCGCCGCGACGCCGCCGTCGCCGTTCGCGAGATAGCGCCATTGCATCGCCGGATCGAGCGTCGTCCCTTCGTCGCCGAAGACACCGATCGTGCCGTTGTCCTGCGTGCCGCCGATGACGACGGACGGGTTCGCCTGCGAGGTTGCGACCGAGTAGAACAGCGCGGTCGCGAGCCCGACGTTCAAGCCCTCGAGCGACCAGCCGTCGCCGGTGTGGGTCCACGTCTCGCGATGGATCCCCCCGTCGCTGCCGACCAGCATCTGGTCGGCGTTGTGCGGATCGATCTCGATGACGTGTTGGTCGTCGTGCGCGCGCGCGATCTGCGTCCACTTGGCGAGCGTCGTCGATTGGAAGATGTGCTTGAGGCCGACGTAGACGACGTCATGCCCTTGCGACGACGAGCATGCGAGCGCGTAGTCGTACCAGCTCTGGTTCCAATCCCAATCGGCCTGCGTGAGATCGCCTCGGTCGCCGGTCCAGCTCGCCGCGGCGTCGGTGGACTGCAGCACGTTCTCGTCGGCGCCGAGGAGCACGTAGAGACGATCGCCGTCGAGCGGTGAGACGGCGAGCTGGAGGCCGTATTGATTGGTCGACGTCTGCGGTACCGCCTGCTCGGTCCAGGTCTCGCCGCGATCCGGTGATCGGTAGACGAACGCCTGACCACCGCGTGATGCGATCGCGAAGTACCAACGCCCGCTCGACGCGGACTTCGACGGTCCGCCGATCTCGGCGTCGAAGAAGATCGAGGTCGGGATCGCGCCGCTCGAGGTCTGCGCGCGATCCCAGCTCGCGCCGCCGTTGGTCGATCGCCACAAGCCGTTCGCCGCCGCGGCGACGACGATCTCCGGATGATCCGGATCGACCAGGATCCGCGGGATGGCCGCGGTCCCGAGCTCGGCGGTGCCGAGCTGCGACCACGAGCCGCCGCCGTCGGTGCTCTTCATGATGCCCGCCGCGTAGCCGATCACGCCTGGGAAATCGCCGGTGCCGACGTACAACGTCGACGGGTCGATCGGATCGATCGCGATGCTGCTGGTCGCGAGCGTCGGCCAGTCGTCGGAGAGCGGCTCCCACGTCTGGCCCCGGCTGGTGCTGCGCCACAACCCGCCCTGCGCCGATGCGACATAGATGATCGTGGGATTCGCCGCGTCATACGCGATCGCGTTCACGCGCCCGCTCTCGTTCGAGCCGCCGGCGACGATGTTGGTCGGGCCGACGAGCCGCCAGCCGCGCATCAACGCGTGGTTCCGCCACGTGCCCGAGCCCGTGTGCGGCGGCTCGCGCCACGCCCCACCGGCGAGGTGCTTCACCCAGATCGGCACGGGCATGTGGAGTTGGTGATCGAGCGCCGCGAGGTAGCGTGTGCGATCGATCGTGTCGCGCGGCAACGCGCGCGGCGCGAGGTACCTGTAGTAGCCAGCGAGGTACTCGACGCTCTCTCGGTCCGCCGTGGTGATCGCGCGCGCGATGCGCTCGCGCAGCGATCCCACGGAGTCGAGCTTCACGACCGACAGCGCACCATAAGGAACGGTCGTCGCCTTCACGCATCCCGCCGCGATCGCGATCGCCGCGATGCTCGCCCTAGGTGTCCTCATCCCGCGCCTCCTTCGGCGTGCGATGAGCAAGGCTTGTACCACCGCGGCGCGCTGCAAGTCGGCGAGGCGAGGCGAGTCTCACCCGACACGTGTCGACACACGTGCGTCGCAGCGTCACCACTTCTCTTCGTCGAACGTCTCCGGGTCGTCCCACTCGGGGTCGGCCGGGCGGATGCGCGCGACGAGGATCGTCGCGACGATGCCGACCAGCTCGCCGGCGGCGAAGGCCCAGAAGCCGGGGCCGGGCCCGTAGTTCTCGGGCGGGCGCGTCGCGAGGAAGATGAAGCCGCTGATCAAGCCGACGGCCAAGGCGAGGAGCGCGACCGTGGTCAGCGCGATCGGGCGGCCGATGAAGCGGCCGGCGAGCATGAGCGCGGCGGAGCCGGCGAGCGAGAGCGCGGCGAGCCACATCGAGACCGAGCAGATCCATCCGAAGGTCGGGAACAGATCGGTCTTCGCGAAGCGCGCGAGCGAGGCGATCGAGCGCGACTCGCACAGCGTGCCGTCCTCGGCGCACGAGATCCACTCGCGCAGGCCGAAGGTGTCGTGGCCGTACGAGAGCTGGTGGGCCCACTCCGACGAGAAGCTCGACCACGCGAGCGCGGCGGCGGACGCGAACGCGAGCGCGGCGGCGATCGCCTTCGCCTGCTTGGTCGCGGTCGTGGTGACGTCGGTCATGGCGCGCGCGTCTCCGTCGGCATGACCTTACCCATCTCGGCGTACTCGTGGTGCGCGCCGCTCCAGAGATCGTCGGGCGTCATCACGCGCCCGTCGCGCGCGGCGATCACCGCGGCGCGCACGACCGCGTTCTTGATGTAGCCGCCGGTCATCTCGAACTTGTTCGCGAGCGCGAGGAAGTCGACCTGCGCGTGCAGGCCGGTCTCCGGCGGCAAGAGCTTCTGCCAGAGCAGCACGCGCTCCTCCGCCTCGGGCTCGGGGAAGCGGATGCGGAAGTTCAGGCGGCGCAAGAGCGCGTTGTCGATCGAGCCCTCGAGGTTCGAGGTGAGCACGCTGACGCCGTCGAAGGTCTCCATCCGCTGCAAGAGATAGTTCACCTCGAGGTTCGCGTAGCGATCCTGCGCGGTCTTGACCTCGGTGCGCTTGCCGAACAGCGAGTCGGCCTCGTCGAAGAGCAGCATCGCGTGCGCGTCCTGCGCCTGATCGAAGACGCGCCCGAGGTTCTTCTCGGTCTCGCCGACGTACTTGGAGACGATCGCGCTGAGATCGATGCGCATGAGCTCGAGGCCGAGCTCGGACGCGACCACCGAGGCCGCCATCGTCTTGCCGGTGCCGGGCTCGCCGCTGAACAACCCCGACACGCCGCGCGTGAGCCCGAGGTGGCGCGCGTAGCCCCAGCGCTCGAGGATCTGCGAGCGCTCGCGCACCATCGCGATCATGTCGTGCAGGGTCTCGACGACGTCGTCGGGGAGGACCATCTCGTCGAAGCGCGCCTTGCGCGTGATCAGCGTGCCGAACGCCCCGAGGCGGATCGAGAGGCGGCGCGCGACGGCGTCTTCGAGCGCGTTGCGATCGAGCTGCGCCTTGCGAGAGGCCGCGTGCGCGGCGGCCTCGGCGGCGACCTCCGCGATCGCGCCCGGGCCGATCACGTAGCGGCCGCCGAGCTCGGCGGCCAGCGCGGCGTCCGACACCGCGAGCATCCACGCGCGCTCGCGATCCTCGAGGTCGACGCGCGGCATGCGCACCGCGTGCACCGGGCGCCCGAACGGCAGGTTCGCGCCGCCGCGTCCGATCGCGCCGATCGCGAACGGCGCGGGATGATCCGCGAGCGCGCGCATCACGATCGGATCCGGATCCTTACCGTCGCTCCACAGCGAGTCGATCTCGCCGAGATAGACGAGCGCGCCGCGCAGGCGCGCCTGCGTGAGCAGCTGCGGCACGAGCTGCTTGCCGCGATCCTTCTTCTCGAGCTCGAGCAGCTTGTCGAGCGGCGCGTCGATCAACGCGCGGCCGAGCGCGCGCGCGAGCCGGTGCGCCGCCGCGCGCCGCCCGACGCCGCGCGGTCCGACGAACGCGGCGATCGCGCGCGGATCATCGGCGAGCCACGACGCGACCTCGTCGACGGCGGTCGTGACCGCCGCGGGCAGGTGCACGGCCGGCGCGCCGTCCGCAGACGAGATGCGCGCGCACGACGCGAGCGGCTCCGGCAGGCGATCGTCGCCGCACAACCAATCGACGATCGGCGACGCGAGGCGGAGCTTCGCGGCGGGCTCGTCGTCGGCCACGACGATCAGCGCCGCGCGCCGCGTGCCGCTCGGGTGCAGCGCGCGGATCGCCGAGGGCTCCGCGAGC
>DATJIA010000040.1:0-13340 GCA_035493675.1 Kofleriaceae bacterium
AGCCGGCCTCGCGCGCCGGGCCCTGGACGGGCTCGCGCGGGCCGGCCTCGCGCGCGACGCGCTCGAGATCGAAGCGCGCCGCCGCGCCCGGCATGACGCGCTCGGCGAGCGCGTGCGACTCCTCGTCGGTGAGCGGCCCGACGCGCGTGCGTTCGAGCTGCAGGCCGTCGAGCGCGAGCGCGTCGGCGTCGCGCTCGCCGCCGCGCACGGTCGCGAGCACGAGCACCGGCGGCGCGCCGGCGCCGCGGAACAGCTCGCGCAATAGCAGGAAGCTGTCGGCGTCGGCCCACTGCAGATCGTCGATCGTGATCACGATGCGGCGCGCGCGCGCGCACGCGCCGAGCAGCTCGCGCAGCGCCGCGAACATGCGGCGCCGCTGCTCGTGCGGCTCGCCGACCTCGCGCTCCGGCGCCGGCGCGCTCGCGATCAGCTCGACCCGCTGGAAGACCGGGAACAAGCGCACGAGCAGCGACGGCCGCTCGGGCAGGAGCGGCGCGAGGTCGGCGTCGCGCATGCGCGCGAGCTCCTGCGCGAACCCGTCGGCGACGCCGTCGAAGGCCTTGTACGGCACGCTCTCGCGCTCGTAGCAGCGGCCCGAGAGGATCAGCGCGTCGGGCTCGCGCTCGGCGAGCGCGCGCGCGAACCGCGCGACCAGCTCGGACTTGCCGATGCCGGACTCGCCGACGACGAGGTGCACGCGCGCCGACGATCGCGCGCGCTCCGCCGCGGCCTCGAGCGCGGCGAGCTCGCGGTCGCGCCCGACGAACACCGGCGACGTCATCGGCGTCGAGGTCGTGGGCGCGCCGTCGCCGAGCTCGATGCCGAGCGACCGCGCGATCGCCGAGCCCTTCGGCCGGTCGGTCGGCTCGATCGCGAGCAGCTCCATGCACAGGTCGCACAGATCGGCGGGCGCGCCGGGCGAGAGCTCCTGCGGGTGGGTCGGCTCGACCTGCTGCTTCTCGACGAGGATCTGCAGCGCGTGCCCGTTGTGCGGGACCTTGCCGGTCAGCGCTTCGTAGAGGATCACGCCGACCGAGTACCAATCGGCGGCCTCGCCGACCTGGCGGCCGGTCGCCTGCTCGGGCGCCATGTACTCGACGGTGCCGATCGGCCCGGCCGCCGTCGACTGCCGCGTCGGATCCAGGTTGGTGACGAGGCCGAAGTCGAGGATCACGACGCGGCCCTCGCGCGTCACCATGATGTTCGACGGCTTGATGTCGCGATGGACGAGCCCCGCGGCGTGCAGCGCGCACAGCCCGATCACGAGCTGGCGCAGCGCCGCGCGCAGCTTGTCGCGATCGCCGCGCACGTGCTCGAGGAAGTGGCGCCCGTCGACGAGCTCCATCGTGAAGAACCAGAGGTTGTCCGCGTTGATCAGCTCGCGGATCGACACCAGGTTCGGGTGCGCGGTCGACTGCAGCGCGCGGAACTCGCGCTTGAAGCGCGCGAAGGTGTCGGCGTCGGCGCGCGCGAGCGTCTTGATCGCGATCGTGTCGCCGCGATCGCGATCGAACGCTTCGAAGACCTCGCCCATGCCGCCGGATCCGATCCGGCGCCGCACCTCGAAGCGCCCGCCCACGATGTGTCCTGCGATGAGCAAGGGACCGACCCGACATCGTATCGCATAATGCGGCGATGTTGACGCGTGAGCAGATCCTGGAGGCGCTGCGCGTGGCGGTCGAGCCGCTCGCGCTCGCGATGTGGGAGGGCGGGTCGGTCGCGCGCGGCGCGGCCGACGCGATGTCCGACATCGATCTCTCGATCGTCGTCGAGGACGACGCGGTCGCGGCGATGTGGGGGCCGATCGAGGCCGCGCTGTCGGCGCGATCGCCGATCGCGCTCGCGTGGCACGCGCCGGAGCCGGCGTGGCATGGACACGCACAGCGGATCTATCGGCTGCGCGACGCGTCGCCGTGGCTCCTGGTCGACGTCGCGATCATCAAGCGCAGCGCCGCCGACAAGTTCGTCGATCCCGAGCAGCACGGCGTCGCGCGCGTGATCTTCGATCGGATCGGCGCGAGCGCGCCACGGCCGTTCGACGCGAACGCGTTCCGGGACAAGTTACGCGCGGGGCTCGCGCGCGCGGTGACGACCTTCGAGATGTTCGAGAGCTTCGTCGAGAAGGAGCTCGCGCGCGGCCGGCTGATCGACGCGATCCACTTCTGGCGCGGGCTCGCGGTGACGCCGCTGATCACGGTCCTCTCGGTGAAGTACCGGCCGTTGCGCTTCGACTTCTCGCCGCGCTACCTCGATCGCGACTTCCCGGCCGACGTCGTGCGCGAGCTGATCGAGCTGCACTACGTGCGCGACGCCGACGATCTGCGCGCGAAGCGGCCGCGCGCGCGGGCGCTGTTCGAGCGTACGGTCGCGGCGATCGACCTCGACGCGATCGATCTCGACGCGATCGTCAGCGCGGCGCGCAGCTGATGTGCCCGATCTCGGCGCCGCGGATCTGCGCGGCGAGCGTCCAGTTGCGGTTCGCGTCGTCGCAGCGGTGGGCGAGGGCGTAGCAGCGGCCGAGGTTGCCGACCGCCTGCGCGGCGCGCTCGCGATCCAGGTTCGAGGTCGTCGGGCGCGTCGCGACCCGCCGCACGTCGGCTTCGATCGCCGCGCAGTACGCGACGTTCTCGTGCGCGACCGCCTGCGTCCACGCGCGATCGAGGTCGCCGTCGATCGGGCACCACATCTTCACCTGGAACGACGCGTCGCGCGCCGCGCCCATCGCGTCGAGCGCGTCCTCGATGCGCGCGCGGCCGTCGTCGCAACGGCCGGCCATCATCTCGCAGACGCCGCGCTGCATCGCGGCGGTCGGCGCGATCGACTCGCCGAGCGCGTCGAGCTGATCGACCGCGGCGAAGCACGCGTCGGGATCGTGCGCCTCGGCGGCGGCGATCGACGCGCGCACCGCGGTGCCGACGTCGTGCGCGGACGGGACCGTCTGCGCGCGGCCCGTCCCATGCGACAGGATCGCCCATCCGCCGATCGCGCCGGCGACGACGAGCGCGACCAGCGCGCCGCCGATCGCGAGCACGCGCCCGCGCGGCGCACGCGGCGCGCCTTCGAGCGCGTCGGCGAGCGCGGTCATGTCCGCGAAGCGCGCGTTCGGATCGCGCGCGAGCCCGCGCGCGATCGCGCTCCACGGCGCCGCCGCGGCAGATCCGGCGGCGAGCATCGCGACGCTCGCGTCCGCCGGCGGCCGCGCGCCGATCAACGCCTCCGCGAGCGCGAGGCACAGGCTGAACTGATCCGAGCGCGCGGTGGTCGCGCGGCCCTCGCGCTGCTCGGGCGCCATGTACGCGGGCGTGCCGACGACCGCGCCGCTCGCCGTCATCGTGTCGTCGGTCGCCGCGCTCGAATCGCCGACGACGAGCCCGAAGTCGCCGACGCGCACGCGGCCGTCCTTCCCGACGAAGATGTTGGACGGCTTGACGTCGCGGTGCACGAGCCCGAGCGCGTGCGCCGCCGCGAGCCCGCGCGCCGCCTGCGCGTACGCGCGCACGATCGAGCCCGCGTCGCGCTCCGCCTGCCACTTGTGCATCGGCTCGCCTTCGACGAGCTCGGTCGCGACGAAGACCTCGCCGTCGTACTCGCCGACGTCGTGCACGGCGATCACGTTCGGGTGCGCGAGCTTCGCGAGCGCGCGCCCCTCGCGCAGCAGGCGCGCCCCCGAGCCGTGCTCGCCGCGCAAGAGCTTGATCGCCACCGGGCGCTCGAGCATCGGATCCCACGCGCGCCACACGACGCCCATGCCGCCCTCGCCGAGCAGCCGCTCGAGCCGATAGCGCCCGACCGTGCGCGGCGCGTCGCCGTCGTCGATCGCCGCGAGGTGGCCGATCGTCGCGCGACATCGCGCGCACCCATCGACATGCCCTTCGAGCGAGGCGAGGGCGGCAGGATCGAGCGCGTGCTCGACCAGCGCGATCAGCGCGTCGTCGTCGGGACACGCGGTCATTCGCGCAACACCCGCGACAAGGACAGCTCGAGCCGGCTGTCGAGCATCTGGATCGCGCTCGCCAGCTCGTCGGGCGCGATGCCGAGGATCGCGACCACGCCCGCGCGCGTCCCCGACAAGAGCTTCTCGCGCGCGGCGGCGAGCGTGCGCGCGACCGTCGCGCGATGCACCTGGTACGTCGCGGCGATCTGATCGAGCGTGAGCTGATCGACCATCGCGTGGCGCAGGAACGTGCGCTCGCGCGGCGCGAGCGCGGCGACCGCGCCGCCGAACGCGCGCTTGACGGCGTCGTTGATCTCCGCGCGCCCGTGCGCGTCGCGCGGATCGCCGGCGGGCGCGGCGAGGCCGATCAGATCGCGATCGTCGAGATCGTCTTCGCGCTTCGCGGCGTCCGATCGCGCGACATCGACGAACGCGCGCGCGGCGGTGACCTTGAGCCAGTTCTGCAGGAAGCCGAAGCCGGAGTACGACTGCACGTGCGGCGCGTCCCCCACGAACAGCTTGATCCGCAGACGTTGGCGCAATTCGTCGGCCGGCAGGCGATGGAAGCGCGTCACGAGCTTGCGCAGATCCTCGGCGAACGCGGCCTCGAACGCCGCGACGCCGCGCGCGTCACCCGACGACGCCCACCACGCCAAGAACAGATCGTCGACGCGCAGCCGCGGCATCGCGTTCGCCAGGTCCGCCTGCGCCGCGATCCGATCCGCTAGATAGAGGGCGAACGCGTCGCCGATCGCCGGCGCGTCGGGCCACTTCGATCGGATCGCGGTCAACCCGGCTTCGAGCCGGTCGTCCAGCCCCGCCGCGCGCACCCCCGCCGGCAGCTTCGCGAGCACGAGCGCACCGAGCTCCCCGGCGGTCACGCCGCGATGATGCCACGCGATCCACGCGACTTCGCGCGGTTTCCAGGCCCCGCGACGGGGCAACGCGACCGCGAGCGGCAGCACGCGGATCCGGACGGATCCACCCGAAGGCGAGTCGCACGAAGAAAAAGTGCGACTCCCCCGCACCCGCCTCCGTCCGGACCGCCAAACCGAAAGGAACCGTCATGCGTCCGTCGATCCTCCTCCTCTCCGCCCTCGCGTTCACTGGTTGCATCCTCCCCCGCCAAGCCCCGCACGCCGCCGTCCCGACCGGCGAGCCGCTCGCCGTCGTCGACGACGTCAAGGTCTGGACCGAGACCCACAAGGAGAAGGTCGCCGAGACCGAGTACAAGGACGCCGACGGCAACGTCGTCGGCACCGGCTCGGTCTACGCCGACAAGACCGAGACCCACGCGATGAAGATCTGGTACCCGGTGCAGGGCGCCGAGCAGCTCTCCGACGAAGACTTCTTCAAGATCTCGGGCGATCAGGCCGCGCTGGACGAGACGCTGCGCATGCGCGAGAGCGGCGCGCGGTGGCACAAGCGCGGCATCTACGGGATGGTCGGCGGCGGCGTCGCGATGGTCGCGAGCTGGTTCATCGACAACGCCACCGCCAAGACCGTGCTCGGCGTCGGCGGCGGGCTCACGTTCGTCGGCGGCTACTACGCGAGCTACTGGGGCGCGATGCAGATGAACCCCGAGACCCACGCGGTCGATCGCTCGATCGCCGACCAGGCCGCGCGCCGCTACAACGAGAGCCTGGGCCACACCGTCGGGATCAGCCTCTCGAAGCAGTTCTGATCGTGGCGCGCCGCGACGTGGCCAGAGGCCACGCCGCGCTCGATCGGCTCGTCGCGACGTGAACGTCGGACTCGCCTCTACGGAACGGCGTGCTGCGCACGCCTAGGGCGCTCAGTGTCGCCAGGTCGGCACCTGCATCTCGGGCGCGCGGACCTCCGGGGCCTCCTCGTCGAGCTTCTTGCCCGTGATGCGCTCGAGGTGACGCTCGATCGCCGCGAGGTGGCGGCGCTCGTCGCTGCGGTTGCGCGTGATCAGCGCGCGCGCGAGCGGCGGCAGCTCCTTGGCCGCGGCGTCGTCGTAGGTCTTGTTGGTCAGCTTCTCGTTCGTGCGCATCGCCTTCAGCGCGCCCTCGGTGCCGGTCATCGAGCGCATCGCGGTGACGAGCTCGAGGGCCTTGCCCTTGAGATCCTGCTTCGCCGGCTCGGGCTCGCCGCCGAGATCGCTGACGACGCGCGTGAGATCGGAGATGTGCGTGTTGTGATCGCGCTGGAACGCGAGCAGGTCCGCCTTCACGGCCGCGTCGTCGACGCGATCGATCGCGCTCTGGTAGAGCTCGACCGCGTCGGCGTCGAGGCGGATCAGCTCGTTCAAGCAGGTGATGGTCTCTCGGTTGGACGTTCCCATCGTCATCCTCCTGTCGGGTAGTTGACGGGGAGTGTTGCTAGGGGCGTGCCTTCCACGCGGCGAGGACCTGCGCTTCCTTCTCGCGGGAAATCCCCGAGGACTGAACCTTGCTCCGTTCCTCGTCGGGGAGGCTCGCGAGCCACGCGAGCGTGTCGCTCGCGGTCTCACCGATCGGGCGGAACGTGAGGCCCTTCGCGATCGCGCGCGCGTTCACCTGCGTGCCGAAGCCGGCGAAGTCGCCGTGCGCGTCGATCCACATCGGCAGCTCGGCCCACGGCTCGACCTTCTGCGCCTCGAGGAACGCGGCGTCGACCCAGGTGATCGTCGCCTTGTCGCCGGCGGCGGCGTTGCACGCGTCGAGCACCTCCTTCATCGTGACCTTCTTGTCGGGGCCGAGCGCGTTGTACGTCCCGGTCACGTTCGTCTCGATCGCGTGCACGATCCACGCGGCGAGATCGCGGCCGTCGATCCACTGCACGGGCGTCGTGCCGTCGCCGGGGCCGAGCACCTCGCCGCCTTGCGCCATGCGCCACGGCCAGTGCGTGAAGCGGCCGGTCGGATCGCCGGGGCCGATGATCAGGCCGGGGCGGATGTTCGCGACGCGGCCGGGCATCGCCTTCTCCGCCGCCTGCTCGCACAGCGCCTTGAGCGCGCCGTAATACTTCGGCACGTCTTCGGTCGTCGGATCGTCGACGGTCTCGAGCGGGCCCGACTCGTCCATGTTCACGATCGAGTTGTCCTTGTAGACGCTGATCGTGGAGATGAAGACGTACTGCGAGACGTTCGGCGCGAGCAGCTCGGCCGACATCTTCACGATGCGCGGGACGTAGCCGCTGTCGTCGACGACCGCGTCCCACTTCCGGTCTTTCAGCGCGTCGAGCTGACCGTCGCGATCACCGTGCAGCTTCTCGAGCTCGGGGAAGAGCTTCGGGTTGGTCTTGCCGCGGTTGAAGAGCGTGACCGTGTGGCCGCGCGCGATCGCGGCCTCGACGACGTGCGGGCCGAGGAACTTGGTGCCGCCGAGGATCAAGATCTTCTTCTTCTTCGGCGGCGGCGGCGGCGTTGGCGTCTCCTCCGTGCGCGTCTTCGGTGCGCCGCACGCGACCGCGACACCGGCGGCGAGCGAGCCGAACAGGAACTTGCGACGATCGATCATGACGTCTCTCCTTGCTGGTGCGAGCGCCGGCGGAACCCGGCGCCGAGGACGAACGCGAGCGCGAGCCAGATCGCGACGAGCGGCGCGCTCGCGGCGATCACCGCGCCGCCGCCCGCGCCGGCGGCGACCAAGCCCTTGTAGAGCCAGCTCGATCCGAAATCGCCGAGCCGATACGCGACCGTGTCGATCGCGTTCTTCGCGCGGTACTTGTCGTCGCGGCTGACGACCGTGAACAGCATCTCGCGCGCCGGGCGCGTGAGGCCGTGCGTCGCCGAGCGGCTCGCGACCTGCGCGATCGCGAGCGTCGCGAGCGACGGCGCGACGACCAAGCTCGAGATCCCGATCGCCTGCGAGAGCGGCAGGATCATCAAGACGACGCCGGGCCCGAACCGGCCGAGCGCCGGCCGCGCGACCAGTGTTTGCAAGACCGCGGTCACGCCCGCGGTCCACAGATCGAGCGTCGCGAAGAAGTCCGCGCGCGCTTCGTGCCCGGGCAGCGCGTCGTGCGTGATCTTCGCCTGCGCGAGGTACATGAAGGTCGCGGCGGTCGCGGTGCACAAGACGTAGCCGACGATCGCGGCGAGGTACGGCGAGCGCGCGACGTGGCGGATCCCGTCGAGCGCGCCAGATCTCTCGGGCGCTGGTTCCTCGGGCTCGATCGATCCGTTCGCCGCGCGCCGCATGCCCGCGATCGCGATCACCGCGAGCTCGAGCATCACCGCCGACAACAGCAGGATGCCGTCGACGCCGAGATCGTCGACGAACAGCTTGGTCAGGAGCGGCCCGAGCACGGTGCCGGCGGTGCCGCCCGCGGCGATCGGCCCGTAGAGCCGCCGCGCCGCGCTCGGTCCGAGCAGATCGGCGCACAAGCTCCAGAAGACCGACACCGCGAACAGGTTGAAGACCGCCGACCAGACGTAGAAGACGCGGCCGACCGTCACCGGCGCGACGCGCTCGCGCACGAGCACGAAGAACAGGACCTCGCACGCGGCGAACACGTGCAGCGCGGCGCCGACCAGCGCGCGGCGGCGCGCGCGATGCCCGACCAGCGCGCTCCACAGCGGCGACACGATCGCGACCGCGACGAACGTCGCCGTGAACAGCCACGGGATCTGATCCGGATCGCCGTCGAGGATCAGCGCGTCGCGCACCGGACGGAACGCGGCGTAGCTCGCGAGCACGAGCGCGAACGCCGCCGCGCCCCAGCCGACGAGCCTCGCCTCTGTGCTTCGTGTCCCTCGCACGGTCCGCAGCGCAACCGATGCTATCGATCGCGCATTCCGCCGTCACCGTGCGACCGCGTGCGACATCCGCGCGACCCGTCGCTTTCGGCGTTGCGCGCGATTGTCAGCGGCGCGCGGCCAACACTGGCGGCGTGGGCGGCATGTTTCCTCGCCTTGCCACGCGTCGGATTCCGTCGACGATTCGCCACCTGGCTGGGCGGTCTCGCGCGTTCGCGCGCGCAACCGCGCGAGCGCGCGGAGGCACGTGGCTTGCTCGTATCGGCGGGATGCTCAGACGTTCGATCGAGATCACGCTCTGCCTCGCGATCATCGCGTCGGCGGGGACGGCGCGCGCGCAGGATTGCCCCGGCGGCAAGCTGGCCACGATCGACGTGTGGCAAGGGCTGGCCAGCTACCAGACGGTGATCGCGTCGACCGGCGGCGGCGCGCTGGTCGGCTGGCGCGCGGACCTGACCGGTTGGCCCGACAATGTGATGAGCGCCGCGCTGATCGGCGCGCCCGGTGTGCCGCCGACGAGGATCGGACAGCTGCCGTTCGCCGAGGGCGAAGGCGGCGGGCTCGCGCCGCTGGTCGCGAGCGGATCGATCTACCTGCAGGTCGGCACCGCGCCCTACGCGATCGGCGTGCGCCGCTTCTCGTCGGGCTTCTCGGATCTCGGCGCGATCTCGTACGCCCCGTACCCGCAGTCGGCGAACAGCCACATCCACGCGACCTTCGACGGCGCGCGCTTCCTCGTCACGTACACCGCCGACGATCCGTCGACCGGCAAGCGCGAGATGTACCTCTCGCGCCTCGACGCGATGGGCGAGCCGATCGACGCCGCGCCGATCGCGCTCGCGCCGGCGCAGTGGTCGCCGTGGGTGCAAGCGGCGCGCATCGGCACCGTCACGTGGGTCGCGTGGCAGCTGGAGGACTCGCGCGACGTGCTCGGCGTGCGCGTCGCCGACGACGGCACGATCGTCGACACCACGCCGGTCGTGCTCGCGCCGACGTTCGGCCCGATCGATCTGGTCGCGCGCGGCGACACCGCGATCCTGATCGGGCACGATCTGAGCGGCGCGCTGGTCGCCGCCGTGCTCGATCCGTCGGGTCCGCGCGCGGCCGCGCCCGCGAGGCTGCCCGCCGACGACAGCTCGAGCTACTACGACGCGCTCATGCCGGCGGCCGACACCGGCTTCATCGTCTCGATCTACCTGCCCACCAACGGCGAGTTCCCGGCGCGCTCGAAGCACACGCTCGCGGTGTATCGGGTCTCGGCGGACGGCATCGTGTCGTCCGCGCCGCTCTTCGTCGCCGACGGCTTCGCGCCGTCGATCACGGTCGACGGCGACACGTACCTGGTCGCGTCGGTCGCCGAGGACGCGACCGGCACCGACGTCGGCGCGACAGGCCGCCAGCGCGTGAACGTCCAGCGCTTCTCCGCCGACGGCCACGTCCTCGACGACGTCGCGCTCGAAGATCGCGACGTCACCCGCGTCGAGGAGACCGTGTGCGAAGGCATCGGCCGCCCCTACGACGGCTGCTCCGCCGCCGGCGGCGGCAGCGCCTCGACCGCGCTCCTCGTCGCGCTCGCCCTCGCGTGGCTGGTCAGGCGCTCGGTCATCAGCGGCGCAGCAAGGCCGAGAGCGTAACGCGCGGCGGTGGGGCGAGCACGGCGTCCGCGGCGTCGAGGGCGGCCTTGGCCTCCGCGATGTCCGCTTCGGTGACGACCTCCCACGCGACGGCGATCTCGAGCGAGCATCGCGCGCGCGCGCACTTGCCGCGCGCGATCTCGATCAACTTCCGACGCACGCGTCCCTGCTCCAGGGTCGCCGAGGCCGCGCACTCCTCCATGATCGCGAGCGACGTGATGAGCTCGGCCGCGAGATGATCGTCGTCGTCACGCACGAGGCGCGGGATCAGCGCCGCCGCGAGCTCCACCGCGGTGCGTACCGGTGACAGCGCGGGGTCGTCTTCGAGCGCGTCGCCCATCGACTTGATGCCGGTCAACGCGGTGCTCATCGCGCCCACCAGGACGGCGGCGGGTTGCGGCCGTCGTCGTCGAAGAGGCCCTGGCGGCGCAAGGTCTGGAAGTCGTCGACGTCGACCGGGCCGGTGTGATCGACGGCGTTCTCGACGAGCGCGCCGAACGCCCAGCGCAACGACGCCGAATCGCCGCCGGAAGCCGCCGGCGATTCGGATCCACTGACACGGGGGTTGGGACGAGCGGGGGACTCACGCCGCGACGCCATTGGCGCCTCCGGTCGCGGCGCGCTTGGCTTGCTTGATCAGCGCGTCGCGGAGCTGCTGCTGGAGCGCGGGGTGCTCTTCGAGGTGCGCGATCGCCTTGTCGCGGCTCTGGCCGATCTTGGTGCCCTCGTGCGAGTACCAGCTGCCGCTCTTCTCGACGAGCCCGAGCTTCTCGGCGGTGTCGACGAGCTCGCCCATCTTGTTGACGCCGTGCCCGTACAGGATCTCGAACTCGGCCTCGCGGAACGGCGGCGCGAGCTTGTTCTTCACGACCTTCACCTTCACCTCGCTGCCGATCATCACGTCGTTCTGCTTGATCGGCTTCTTCTTCCTGATGTCGAGCCGCACCGAGCAGTAGAACTTGAGCGCGTTGCCGCCGGTCGTGGTCTCGGGGTTGCCGTAGACGACGCCGATCTTCTGCCGCAGCTGGTTGATGAAGATCACGCAGGTGCGCGTGCGCGAGATGATCGCCGTGAGCTTGCGCAGCGCCTGGCTCATCAGGCGCGCCTGGAGCGCCATGTGCGCCTCGCCCATCTCGCCCTCGATCTCGGCGCGCGGCGTGAGCGCGGCGACCGAGTCGACCACGATCAGATCGATCGCGCTCGTCCGCACGAGCGTGTCGACGATCTCCAAGGCCTGCTCGCCGCAATCGGGCTGGCTGACGAGGAGATCGTCGAGCGCGACGCCGAGGCGTCCCGCGTAGCTGGTGTCGAGCGCGTGCTCGGCGTCGACGAACGCGCACACGCCGCCGGCGCGCTGCGCCTCGGCGATCGCGTGCAGGGTGAGCGTGGTCTTGCCCGACGACTCGGGCCCGAAGATCTCGACGATGCGCCCGCGCGGCAGCCCGCCGATGCCGAGCGCGACGTCGAGCGCGACCGAGCCGGTCGGCACGACCTCGACCTGCTGCACCTCGCTGCCGTCGAGGCGCATGATCGAGCCCGAGCCGAACTGTTTGTGGATGGCGCGGATCGCCTCCGCGATCGCCTTGTCTTTCTTGTCCTGCGACATGGTTCCTCCTGGCCGCGCGTTCAGCAACGGCCGTGCCGCGCGCAACGGCGCGGAACCACGTACGCGAGTGTCCCGATTGTCCGGCTACCGGACGTAGTGTCCGAAGCTCGGACGGACAGTCACGGCGAATCGGCGGGCGGCGGCTTCCGCCACTCCGCCGACAGCGGGCACGACGCCAGCCCGACCCGCTTGGCCTCGGCGTCGAGCGCGTCCGCCTTCGCGGCCGGCCCCAGCGTCTGGAGCTTCGCCAAGAAGGTGTGCACCTCGGTCGTCTCGAGGTTCGGGCCGAGCCACTTCGCGACGGTCAGCTGCCGTCCGCCCTCGGGCTCCTTGTCCGCGCCCGAATAGACGAGCACGTTGCAGAGCTTGTCGATGTCCTTGGCGTAGGCCGGCGAAGCCGGTGCGGCGCCGCCGCTGGACTGGGACTGGCAGGCACCGAGCGCGATCGCGGCGACGAGCAGGAGTCGCATTCGGCCCACCTTATATATCCCGCGCGTTGATCTGGAAAGACCGCGGCTTTTCGCAGTATCAACGGGGCTGGCCCTGGGCCAGGAGAACCCGATGGCATACGTCGTTGCCGACCCGTGCGTGAAGTGCAAGTACACCGACTGCGTGGCGGTCTGCCCGGTCGATTGCTTCTACGAAGGCAAGAACTCGCTCGCGATCAACCCGGACGAGTGCATCGACTGCGGCGCCTGCGAGCCGGAGTGCCCGTCGACCGCGATCTTCGAGGAGAGCGAGCTCCCCGCGAAGTGGTCCATCTACAAGGACATCAACGCGCTGGTCACCGGCGTGAAGACCGCGTCGGACGTCGACACCTCGAAGTGGCCCGAGCACCTGAAGGCGCAGGCCGCCGGCGTCGAGAACTGGCCGAACATCACCGAGCAGAAGGCCGCGCTCCCCGGCGCCGACGACGCGGCGAAGGAAGAGTCGAAGATCAAGGACCTGACGCTCGAGGGCCCGGGCTGAGCTTCTTCTTCGACGACGACTACCGCGAGGTCACGTCGCTCCGCGACGGCACCGCGGTGGTCCTGCGGCTCGTCCGCCCGGCGGACAAGGAGCTGCTCGCGCGCGGCTTCGCGCGCTTGTCGCCGCACTCGCGCTACCTGCGCTTCTTCACGCCGAAGTCGGCCCTGACCGACGACGAGCTGCGCTACCTGACCGAGTGCGATCACCTCCGCCATCTCGCGATCGGCGCGACCACCGCCGACGAGCACGACGGCCTCGGCGTCGCGCGGTTCATCGCGCTCGACGGTGAGCCCGGCGTCGCCGACGCCGCGATCGCGGTGATCGACGACATGCACGGCAAGGGCCTCGGCTCGCTCCTGTTCGAGCGCCTGGTCGCGGCGGCGCGCGAACGCGGCATCACGCGCGTGCGCTGCGACGTCCTCGGCTCGAACACGGCGATGCAGGAGTTCCTGCGCGCCCATCCCGGCGCGCGCACCACGCGGGTCGAGGCCG
>DATJIA010000041.1:0-12193 GCA_035493675.1 Kofleriaceae bacterium
CGCGTCGATCGCGGCGGCGCCGGCGAGCGGCACGACCTCGACGCCGCGATCGGTCGCGATCCACGCCCAGCTGCGGCCGGGCGCGATCAGGTACTCGACGATCGCGGTGTCGGCGCCGGCGAGCGCGCCCGCGTCGGCGAGGGAAGGCGGCGCGGGCGTCGCGCCGCGATCGTCGGCGCCGGCCAGGCGGAGCGCGTCGTGGAGGACGCGGGCGCGCGCGCGCTCGCTGATCGCGAACGAGCCGCGCGCGTCGCCGCCGTCGGCGAGCAGATCGGCGAGCTGCTCGTACGCGCCGCGCACGGTCGCGACGTAGCTGGCGCGCAGCTCGTCCTGCGCGACGCCGGCGCGCAGGCTCTCGAAGGTGTCGAGCGCGCGCTCGAGATCCGCGCGCGCGCGATCGCGCTCGCCGGCGGCGCGCTCGAGCCGGGCCCGCTCGACCCGCGCCCGCGCCGCGGCGATCCGCGCGTTCGCGCGATCGAGCCCGTCGACGGCTTGGTCGAGCGCCGCGCGCGCGCCCGCGGCGTCGCCGCGCCGGGCGAGCAGCGCCCCGAGCTCGAGCTGCGCGTTCGCGAGCTCGGTCGGCATCTGGAGCGCGCGCAGGCCGTCGATCGACTGGCGCATGGTCGCGAGCGCGCCGTCGACGTCGCCGGTCGCGGCGCGCGCGTGCGCGAGCATGGTCATCGCGGTCGGCAGATCGCGCGCGCGGCCCCTCGCGCGCCACAGCGCGACCGCGTCGTCGGCGAGCGCGAGCGCGCGGGGCGCGTCGCCCTCGAGCGTCAGGTACACGCCGGCGAGGTTCAGCTCCGACTTGCCGATCTGCACGACGTCGGCGCGCGCGCGCGCGATCGCGAGCGCTTCGCTCTGCGCCGCGATCGATCGCTCGGCGTCGCCCTCGAGGTAGTAGAGGTAGCCGAGGTTCGAGCGCGCGACCGCCTCGCTGCGGGTCTTGCCGAGCGCGTGATAGATCGACGCCGCGTCCTCGAGCGCGCGCCGGCCCTCGGGCCAGCGATCGACGCGCAGCGACGCGAAGCCGATGCCGAGCTCGCGCTCGGCGATCCCGTAGCGATCGCCGGCGGCCCGCGACAGCGCGAGCGCTTCCTGATAGTGCGCGAACGCGTCCTCGGGCCGGCCGAGCCACGCCTCCGAGGTCGCGACGCCGTCGAGCGCGTCGCCCTCCTTCACGCGATCGCCGGCGCGCGCGTACAGCGATCGCGCCTCGAGCGCGAGCGCGAGCGAGGTCCGCTCGTCGCCGAGCACGTGCAGGGCCTGGCTCGCGTGCCACACGGCGTCGCCGGCGTCGCCGAGCGCGCCGGCCTCGCGGTACGCGTCGAACGCGGTCGCGAACTCCGCGAGCGACGCGCGCACGCCGGCGACGCTGCCGTCCTCGACGAGCAGGTGATCGCCGCGGTCGAGCGCCGCCTTGCCGCGCGCCGCGGGCGGATCACCGGGCGGAGCGCGGCGACCGCACGACGCGACGGCGATCGCGGCCGCGATCGTTAGGCGTTTTCCCGAGCTCACGGCGAACGCGATCGATCGTAGCGCGGCGCGCACGGCGTGGGCGTAGACTCACGCTCATGGAGCACGCGGGTAGCGCCGACGCCGCCGGGCCCGCGCTCGATCCGGACGCGTGGACGAACCTGCTCGCCGCGCTCGATCCCGATCGCGAGCTCGCGGCGCGCCGCTACGAGGCGCTGCGCGCCAAGCTGGTCGATCTGTTCCGCTGGCGCGGCCTGCCGGCGCCCGAGGATCTCGCCGACGAGACGCTCGATCGCGTCGCGCGGCGCATGACCGAGGGCGAACGCCCGCGCGACGTCGTCGCGTACGCCGCGGGCGTCGCGCGGCTGGTCGCGCTCGAGGCCTCGCGCGGCGCGCAGCGGTTCCAGCAGTACAAGAGCGGCGAGATCAAGCCGCCGCCGCCCGACGACGGCAGCGATCGCGAGGTGCGCGCCGCGTGCCTCGACAAGTGCCTCGGCGAGCTGCCGAGCGGCGCGCGCGACCTCGTGCTCCGCTACGAGTCCGGCGAGCGCGGCGACCGCATCTCGCGCCGCCGCGAGCTCGCGGCCGAGCTGGGCATCCCCCTGAACGCGCTCAGGATCCGCGCGCATCGCGTGCGCGCGCGGCTCGAAGCGTGCCTCGCCGAGTGCCTGGGCACCGAAACGTTTCGGGCCGCGCCGACACATTAGATCATGGTCGCCGCCGACCCGCTCGACACCGACGCCACGCGTTACCTGCTGGGCGAGCTGCCCGAGGCGGAGCGCGACGCGTTCGAGGAGCGCGTGCTCGCCGACGACGAGCTGCACGAGCAGGTGAAGGCGGCCGAGGACGAGCTGTTCGACGCCTACGCCGAGGGCGCGCTGGCGGGCGATCGCCGGCTGCGCTTCGAGGCGCACTTCCTCCACGACGCCGCGGGCGCGCGCCGCCTCGCCGCCGCGCGCGCGATCCTCGCCGCCGCCGCGACCTACCGGCCGCGCGCGTGGTACGCGGCGCCGCGCGTGTGGCTCGCGGGGCTGGTCGCCGCCGCCGCCGCGATCGCGCTCCTCGTGTGGACCGCGCGCGGCGGACGCGAGCAGCGCACGGGCGTGGTCACGGTCGCGCTGATCGCGCCGACCCGCGGCGCCGACGCGCCGGTCGTGCGGCTCGGGCACGCGGCGCAGCTCCGCCTCGAGCCCGACGTCGACAGCGCCGCCGAGGCGATCGTGCACGGCCCGAACGGCGCGCGCGTGCACGCGACCTTGATCCCGGGGCCGCCTCCGATCGTCGTGATCGACGCCGGCGACCTGACGCCGGGCACGTACACGCTGAGCATCCTGCCGCGCGGCGGCGCGCTGGTCGAGCTGCCCTTCACCGTCGCGCCGGAAGCCGCCGGAGAGTGAGGAGCGTGGATCGCATGAGCCCTGGGCGAGATAGTAGATCCGTGCATCCCGGCGAGATCTCCGCGTTGCTCGCGCAGATGCGCGACGGCGATCCGTCGGCGCGCGAGGCGATGCTGCCGATCGTGTACGGCGATCTCGAGGCGATCGCGCGCGGCTACGTGCGCGGCGGCGATCCGTCGCTCGAGCCGCAGGGCCTCGTGCACGAGCTGTACCTGCGCCTGGCGCAGGCGCCGGCTCCGATCGAAGCGCGCGATCGCAAGCACTTCTTCGCGGTCGCCGCGCTCGCGATGCGCCAGATCCTCACCGATCGCGCGCGCAAGCGCGGCTCGCAGAAGCGCGGCGGCGACGCCGTGCGGGTCACGCTGTCGGAGCTCGGCGACGGCCGGCAGCTCGTCGATCTGATCGCGATCGAGGACGCGCTGCGCCGGCTCGAGGAGTTGTCGCCGCGCCAGGCGCGCATCGTCGAGCTGCGCTGCCTGGTCGGCCTGACCGTCGAGGAGACCGCGGAGGTGCTCGGGCTGTCGGAGCGCACGGTCCACGCGGAGTGGCGGATGGCGCGCGCGTGGCTCTCGCGCGCGCTCGCGGAGTAGCCGGCGGTGAGCGACGCGAGCGAGCGGCACGAGCGCATGACGGAGCTGTTCGGGCGCGCGCTCGCGCTCGACGCGCCGGCGCGCGCGGCGCTGCTCGACGAGGTCCGCGCCGGCGATCGCGCGCTCGCCGACGAGCTGGCGTCGCTGCTCGCCGCCGACGAGGGCGCGTTCTTGCGCACCGGCGCGCTGGCGCCCGATCCGGCCGCACCCGCGCGCGCGATCGAGGTGCCGGGCTTCCGGATCGAGCGCGTGCTGGGCGAGGGCGGGATGGGGATCGTCTTCGCGGGGCAGCAGCTCGCGCCGCGCCGCGAGGTCGCGATCAAGGTGCTGCGCGCGCGCCACCCGGTCGTGATGGCGCGCTTCACCGCCGAGGCGGAGATCATGGCGCGCCTCGATCATCCGGGCATCGCGCGCGTCTACGCCGCGGGCGACGCGGGCGGCGCGCCGTACCTCGTCATGGAGCTCGTCGCCGGCGTCACGCTCGACGAGCACGTGCGCGGCGAGCGCCCGCCCTTGCGCGAGAAGCTGCGCGTGTTCGCGCTCGTGTGCGACGCGATCCATCACGCGCACGTGAAGGGCGTCGTCCATCGCGATCTCAAGCCGTCGAACGTGATGGTGCGCGACGACGGCCGCGTCGCGGTGCTCGACTTCGGGATCGCGCGGCTCCTCGGCGACGACTCGCAGCGGACCGCGGCCGGCGATCTGATCGGCACGCCCGTCTACATGAGCCCGGAGCAGGCGCGGCTCCGCCCCGACGAGGTCGACACGCGCTCCGACGTCTACACGCTGGGCGTGATCCTCTACGAGCTGTGCGCGGGCCGCCTGCCGTACGACGTGCGGGACAAGCCGCTGCCCGCGATCGCGCGCGCGATCTGCGACGACGAGCCGGCGCCGCTGGGCGCGATCGATCGCGCGCTGCGCGGCGACCTCGACGCGATCGCGCGCCGCGCGCTGGCCAAGGCGCCCGCCGATCGCTACCCGTCCGCGGCGGCGCTCGCCGACGACGTGCGCCGCTTCCTCGACGGGCGATCGGTCAGCGCGCGATCGCCGACGTGGATCGAGCAGGTCGCGCGTTCGGCGCGGCGTCACCCCGGCGCGGCCGCCGCGATCGCCGCCGCCGTGCTCGGCGTCGCGGCCGCGGCGATCACGATCACGAGCCTCTGGCTCGACGCGCGCGCCGCCCGCGAGAGCGCGGTGGCGTCGCGTGACGCCCTCGAGCTGCGCGCGAACGAGCTGACCTTGGCGCGCGCGCAGGCGCTGCTCGCGCGCGATCCCGCGATGGCGCTCGACGCGCTCGCGACGCTCACCCCCCGCGGCGTCGATCCGTGGCAGGTCGCGCTGATCGCGGCGCACGCGCACGGCCTCGGCGGCGCGACCCGCGTCTTGCGCGCGCACCGCGCCGAGGTGCGGTGGGCCGAGCGCGCGCGCGACGGCGCGATGATCGTGACGGCGAGCTACGACGGCGACGTCCGCGCCTGGACCGGCGACGAGTCGCACGTCGGGTGGCACGCGGACGGCCGCGCGCACGTCGCGCGGCCCTCGCCCGACGGGGCGCTGATCGCGATCGGCGGCGATCACGGGCAGGCGGCGATCGTCGATCTCGCGCGCGGCGAGACGCGCGCGCTCGCCGGGCACGCGCACGACGTCGAGCGCCTCGTGTGGTCGCCGGACGGACGCTGGCTGGTCACCGCCGACGATCACGGCGGCGCGCGGCTCTGGTGGGAGCGCGGCGCGCGCGGCGCGGCGCTCGAGGGCCCGACCGCGAGCGTGCAGGCGCTCGGCGCGTGCGAGGACGATCGCTGCGCCTACGGCGGCGACGATCACGGCGACATCTACGTGTGGTCGTTGGCGGAGGCGCCGGCGGTGATCGCGCACGTCCACGCAGGCGACTCCGCGGTGCTCGGCGCGTGGGCGAGCGAGGACGCGATCGCCGCGGCGACCGAGGACGGCACGGTCACGACGTGGAAGAAGATCGGCGGGACGTTCGCGATCGATCGCGTCGTGACGATCGGCGCGCCGATCCACGACGCCGCGTTCGCGCGGGGCGGCGCGTCCGCGCTGCTCGGTCGGGTCGACGGCGGCGTCGTGCGCGTGCGCATGGACGACGGTCACGCGCTCGAGCTCGGCCGGTTGGCGAACCTCGTGCGCACGGTCGCGATCGCGCCCGACGGCGCGTGGATGGCGGCCGGCTCCGACGGCGGCGAGGTGGTCGCGTGGAACCGGAACGGCCGCCGCGTCGACCTGCGCGGGCACACCGCGCGCGTGCGCCACGTCGTGATCGATCGCGACGGCCTCCTGTCGAGCGACGGCGACGGCGTCGTGCGCGCGTGGGATCTCGCGGCGATCCCGCCGTCGGTCTGGACCGGCCGCGACGCGCCGATCGATCACGTGATCGCGGCTGGTGATCGCGAGCTCGCGATCGACACCGGCGGCGAGATCCGCGCGCTCGCGGCCGACGGCGGCGTGCGGCTGATCGGCGCGGCCGGTCATCGCGTGCACGCGACCGCGCTCCTCGCCCATCGCCTGTGCACCGCGAGCGGCGCGACGCTCGCCGAGTGGCCGATCGACGGCAGCGGCGAGCGACACGCGATCACGCTCGCGACCGCGATCACCGCGCTGGCGGCGTCGCCCGACGGCGCGCGCGTCGCGGTCGCGACCGGCGGCGGGCCCATCACGATCGTCGACGAGGGCGGGGCGATCGTCGCCGAGCTCGCCGGCGACGACGGCGGCACCGACGCGGTCGCGTTCGCGCCAGGCGGCGCGCTGCTCGCCTCCGCCGGCGAGGACCGCGTCGTGCGCGTGTGGCGCGTCGCCGACGGGCGCGAGCTCGCGCAGCTGCCCGGGCCGAAGGGCGACACCCACGACGTCGGCTTCACGCCCGACGGGGCCTGGCTGATCGCCGCCAGCGACGACGGCGTCGTCCGCGCGTGGCCGGTGCGCGGCGAAGCGATCGGCGCGCCCCGCACGCTCGCGGAGCACCGGGGCGCGGTGATCGCGCTCGCGATCGGCGCGGGCGCGATCGTCTCGGCGGGCCGCGACGGCCGCATCGTGCGCGCGTCGCCGGATGGCGCGAGCCGCGACGAGCGCGCGATCGGCACCACGCCGGTCGCGGTCGCGCTCGACGGCGACGTCGCGATCGTCGCCGACGGCGGCGGCGCGCTGTGGCGCTGGGCGCCGGGCGCCGCCTTCCACGCCGTGCCGATCGACGCCACCGCGCTCGCGGTCACGCGCGATCACCACGTCGCGGTCGGGCTACGCGACGGCGAGGTCGTGCGCGTCGCGCCCTGACAGCGTGCGGAGGCGGCGCCGCGCGCGATGCACGCGGATGCGCAGCGCGTTGACGTTGATGCCGAGCTCGTCGGCGAGCGCGCGCCGCGCCGCGCCGCGCGCCGCGCCGTAGCGCACGAGCAGCGCGCGGTCGTCCGCGGGCAGCCGCGCGAGCACGCAGGCCGGATCGCGCTCCTCGCCGTCGCGCTCGAGCGCGATCGCGTCGGGGCACTCGCCGCGCCCGTGCTCGCGCCGCCACCGTCGCACCGCCTCGAGCGCGACGCGCTTCGCGACGCCGAACGCGTAACGCGTCACGTCGCGGACCGGCGCGCCGCCGGCGAGCTGCGCCTCGATCCGCGCGAGCGCCTCGTCGGCGACGTCGTCGGCGGAGCCGCGCCAGCGCCGCGCGCCGTACGCGACGAGCTTGGCGCGTACCTTCAGGTATGCGCTCGCCCCGCCGACCGAGTCGAGCAGCGCTTCGAAGCCGTGGTGTCCGTGGTGCACGTGTCCTCTCCTGATCCGACATACGCAATCCGTGCGCAGACCCTGCAGTCGGTTAAGGTCGGGAGATCGATGGCCTCACGCTCCCCGCTCGGCGCCGGCGTCTCCTTCGCGATCCTCGCGGCGGTGACGTTCGGCGCGACCACGCCGGTGATCGCGTGGGCCGGGCGCGAGGCCGGGCCGCTGTCGACCGCGGCGCTCCTCTACGCGGGCGCGGCCGCGATCGCGATCGCGCTGCGCGTCTTCGCGCGCGGCGAGGCGTCGCTGCGGCGCGGCGATCTCCCGCGGCTGATCGTGATCGCGCTCGCCGGCGCGGCGATCGCGCCGACCGCGCTCGCGTGGGGGCTGGCGCGCACCGGCGCGACCGTCGGCGCGCTGCTCTTGAACCTCGAGGCGGTGTTCACGGTCGCGCTGGCCTTCGCGATCCATCGCGAGCCGATCGGGCGGCGGGTCGCGCTGGCCGCGTCGGCGATGATCGCGGGCGGCGCGCTGCTCGCCCTGTCGATCGACGGCGACGCCGGTGGCGCCGCGACCAGCGTCCTCGGCGTCGCCGCGATCGCGGGCGCGACCCTCGCGTGGGCGCTCGACAACACGCTGACGCGCCCGCTCGCCGATCGCGATCCGCTCGACGTCGTCGCGGCCAAGGCGTCGCTCGGCGCGGCGTGCACGACGATCGCGGCGATCGTCGCCGGCGAGGGCCGCCCTTCCACGCGCGCGATCGCCGCGCTGCTCGCGTGCGGCGCGACCGGCTACGGGCTCTCGCTCCGCTTCTACCTGCTCGCGCAGCGGCGCATCGGCGCCGCGCGCACCGGCTCGGTCTTCGCGATCGCGCCGTTCGTCGGCGCCGCGATCGCGTTCGCGGCGGGCGATCGCGCGCTGGGCGCGTCCGCGCTCGGCGCCGCCGCGCTGTTCGCGCTCGGCGTGATCCTCCACGCGACCGAGCACCATCATCATCGCCACGTCCACGAGCCGCTCGACCACGATCACCCGCACCGCCACGACGACGGTCACCACGATCACGCGCACGATCCGCCGTTCATCGGCGAGCACTCGCACCCGCATCACCACGCGCGCGTCGAGCACGATCACGATCACGCGCCCGACGTCCACCACGACCATCACTAGCGTCGCTTGCGCGGCGCCGGCTTCGGCTTGGTCGCGAACGACGCGTAGAGGCCGTCGAGCAGCTGCGAGCCGCGCGCGAGGCGCTCGCCGTCGTCGGCGGTCGCCGCGGCGATGCCGGCGAGGATCTGCGCGACGCCCGCGGTCTCGGCGCGGCCGAAGCGATCGTCCTTGAGATCGATGTCGTGGATGATCTCGGCGAGCGCGTGCAGCGCGGGGTCGGCGAGCGCGAAGCGATGGACCAGCGTCTCGAAGCTGCAGTGCTCGCCTTCGTGCGTGAACTCGCCGTCGGACATGTCGAAGCGCAGGTGCCCGCTCTGGTGCGCGTAGGCCTTCGGCGAGACGAGCTCGAAGCGCGCGTCGGGATCGATGAAGCGCCGGATCAGCCACGCCGACGCGATCCGATCGACGTGGATGCCGGTGCGCGTGACCCAGGTGCGGCCGCGGTAGTCGCGCGCCCTGAGCGTGCGCGTCGCCGGGCGCCCCTCGAGCCGGCGGTCGAGCTCGCCGAGCACGCCGGCGACCGCCTCGCGGCCGCTCGCGCCGAAGAAGTCGATCGCGACGATCTCCGCCTTGCGCGCGCGCAGGGACGCGAGCGCCTCGGCGGCGCCGTCGGGCGGGCGCTTCTTCCAGCGGCGGGCGAGGGCGCGCACGTCGTCGGCGAGGGCCCGGTAGTCGGCGTCGCGCGCGGCGCGGAACATCTGCTCGAGGTCGGCGTCGCTGGTGCCGTCGATCCACGACGCGGTCGCGATCGACGCGTCACCGCCGCCGGCGCGGATCTCCTTCGCGAGCCACGCGAAGTCCTCGAGCGTCTGATCGCCGCGCGGCAGCACGTAGACCGATCCGCGCAACCCGATCGCGCCGAGCCGCTGCAACCTGCGCCACACCTTGACGCGCAGGTACGCGGGCTTGGCCGGGAGCTGGTGGATCAGCAGGAGCCACCGCGGCTCACCCGAGGACATGAGCGGGTTGTATCACGGATGAAACTGTCGTATCAAAGCGCCACACAAGGAGGCGCCCATGCGCAGATTCGTGCTCGCGACCGCGCTGCTGTTCGCCGCGTGCGGCGGCAAGGCCAAGCCCGCTACCGGGACCACGGAAGGCTCGTCGACCGTCACCCACGACGACGATCACGACAAGGCGACCGACGAGAAGGTCAAGGACGACGACAAGGACTCCAAGACCGACGAGGCCGCCCAAGACGGCGACAAGGACGGCGATCACGACGACGACGACGACGAGAGCCCGGCGAAGTAGCTCGTGATCGCGCTCGTGATCGCGCTCGCGAGCGCGCGTGTCGACGTCGCGCCGGCGCGCACGGTCGATGCGCCGGCGCTCGACGGACGCCTCGACGACGCCGCGTGGGCGACCGCGCCGCCGTTCACCGCGTTCGTGCAGAAGAACCCGGACGCCGGCGGCCCGCCGTCGGAGCCGACCACCGTGCGCTTCGTCTACACCGACGAGGCGTTGTGGATCGGCATCGAGTGCGTGCAGGAGAGGTCGCCGCTGGTCTCGCGCTTGACCCGCCGCGATCGCGAGGTCGACGCCGATCGCGTCGAGGTCGATCTCGACACCCGCGGCACCGGGCGCGACGCGTTCCACTTCGCGGTCAACGCGGCCGGCGTGCTCGTCGACGGCCTGCGCTACGACGACACCGAGCGCAACGACGACTGGGACGAGAACTGGGAGGCCGCGGTCGCGCGCACCGCGAACGGATGGAGCGCGGAGCTCCGGATCCCGCTGCGCGTCCTGCGCTACGCGCCGCGCGACGGCCAGCGCTGGGGCGTGCAGGTGCGCCGCTTCGTGTCGGCGCGGCAGGAGACCGACGAGCTCGCGCCGATCCCGCGCGGCGAGGCGGGCGAGGTCTCGCGCTACGGATCGCTCGGCCCCTTCGACGGGCTGCCGAGCGCGGCGAGCGTCGAGCTGCGTCCGTTCGCGCTGACCTCGCTCGAGCGCGATCCGCGCGGCGCGTACACGCCGCGCTTCTCCGGCGGCGGCGATCTGAAGTGGCACCTCACGCCGTCGCTCACGCTCGACGCGACGTTCAACCCCGACTTCGCGCAGGTCGAGGCCGATCAGCAGGTCTTGAACCTCACGACCTTCGAGACCTTCTATCCCGAGAAGCGGCCGTTCTTCCTCGAGGGCGTCGATCTGTTCTCGGCGCCGATCATGATGCTCTACACGCGGCGCATCGGGATCGCGGCCGACGGGCAGCCGGCGCGCCTGTGGGGCGCGGCGAAGCTGACCGGCACCGCCGGCGACGACACCTCGATCGGCACGCTCGCCGCGATCACCGGCGACACGCAGGACTCGACGCAGACCGTGTTCGGCGTGGCGCGCGTGCGGCACGGCCTCGGCGAGCGCGGTCACCTCGGCGCGTTCGCGACCGCGGTCGGCCGCACGGGCGACGGCACGCCGCGCACGACCCACGACGCGCTGGTCGCGGGCCTCGACGGGCGGTGGCGCTCCGCGGATCACGCGTACGTCGTCGACGCCGACGTCGCCGCGTCGGCGATCCACGGCGGACCGCCGCGCGCGCAGCGCGACGGCATCGTGATCGCCGACGGCGACGTCTCGCCGCAGGCGCGCCTGTCGGCCGCGAAGGAGTCGGACGGCGTCGTCTTCGATGCCGAGGCCGAGGCGTACGGCCGCCGCTTCGACATGAACGACGCCGGCTACCTGCAGCGCGCGAACCTGATCCACGCGTACGGCGATCTCGGCTGGCAGGACAGCGAGCCCGGCGACCACATCCGCGAGAGCCGCACGCAGATCGAGATCTTCGGCAGCGAGAACTGGAAGGGCCAGCGGCTCTCCGGCGGCTACCAGATCAACACGCACCTCACGTTCCTCAACTACTGGTCGACCTTCACCGAGCTCCACTTCCGTCCCGCGCACTTCGACGACCGCGAGATCGGCGACGGCACCGCGCTCGAGCGCGGCGGCTGGATCGGGTGGGAGCAGTCGGTCGCGTCGGATCCGCGGCGCGCCGTGGTCGGCGAGGCCTCGCAGTCGGTGTACGTGCTCGCGCACGCGCTGCAGTACTCGATCGACGGCGATCTCACGATCCACGCGCTGCCGCAGCTCGACGTCGAGCTGTTGCCGTCGCTCGAGCTCGCGCGCGGCGAGCCGCGCTACATCGACACGCTCGGCGACGGTACGCGCGCGTTCGGCAAGCAGGACGCGCTCGGCGCCGGGCTCACGCTGCGCACGACCTACACGTTCACGCCGCGCGCGACCCTGCAGGTGTACGGCCAGATCTTCGGCGAGAGCGTCGCGTATCACGACTTCTCGACGGCGCCGGCGGGCGCGTCGGAGATCCGGCTCGACGATCTCGTCGCGGCGCCGACCTCGCCGGTCGGTGACGCCGACGGCGCGAGCGCGATCGTGAACGCGAGCGTCGTGTTCCGCTGGGAGTGGCGGCTCGGGTCCTTGTTGTACGTCGTGTACTCGCGCGCGCAGGGCAGCGATCGCATGGGCGCGGTCGTGCCGTGGAGCGACGGGCTGCGCGCGCCGAGCGGGCAGGTCTTCTTGATCAAGGCGAGCTATTGGTGGGGATGACGTATAGTGGAGGGGTGCGCCGCGTCGTCCTGATCTTCCTCGCGCTGACGGTGATCGTGCCGTCGGTCGCGACCGGCGCGACGCTCTATCGCTGCGGCCACGACGGCGCGCTGCGCGATCATTGCTGCTGCAACCCGAAGACGCACGAGCCGCCCGTCCGCACGTCGGTGCGCGCCGGCTGCTGCTGCGAGACCGTGCACGTCGCGGCGGCGGATGCGCCGGCGCGCAGCGCGGCGGTGCACGCGACGCCCGCGCTCGCGCCGATCGTTGCGATCGTCGTCC
>DATJIA010000042.1:0-22231 GCA_035493675.1 Kofleriaceae bacterium
CAGGCGGCCGATCGCCGTCTCGAGCTCTGCGTCGGGAACGTTCTCCTGCTGGCCGACGCGCAGGTCCTTGATCGTGACCAGCTGCTTCGCGACCTCGTCGGGGCCGACGATCGTCGCGAGCGGGATCGAGCGCGACGCCGCGTACTTGAGCTGCTTCCCCAGCTCGCCGTCGCCCACGAAGACCTCGGTCGCGATCCCCGCCTCTCTGAGACGCCGCGCCGTGCGCAGCGCCCGCACCCGCGACTCCTTGTCGAAGATCGTGACCAGCACCCGCGCCGTCGACGCCTGCGTCGCTTCCTCGCGCTCCTCGAGCAGCATGAGGATGCGCTCGATGCCGAGCGATCCGCCGCACGCCGGGACACGGCGGTTCGAGAACATGCCGACCAGCTCGTCGTAGCGGCCGCCCGACGCGATCGACGAGCCGAGCCCGGGCGCGCCGAACTCGAAGACGCAGCCGGTGTAGTAGTCGAGGCCGCGCGCGAGGAACGGCTCGAACACGATGTTGGGCGTGCCGACCAGCTCGGCGAGCGTGTCGACCTCGCGCAGCCCCTCGGCGCCGAGCGGCACGGTCGCGACGCGCGCGCGGATCTTCGCGGTGTCCTTGGTCGCGAGATCTTCTTGCAGGAGCGCGCGCGATCGCTCCGAAACGCCGGCGGCCTCGAGGCGCGCGAGGATCGCGGGCACCTCTTCCTTGTCGAGCTTGTCGAGCTCGATCAGCGTGAGCTTCTGGTGCTCGGGCGCGATCGCGTACGCCTCGAGCAAGCCGCGCAGCACCTTGCGCGAGTTGAGCTTGATCGTGAACGTCTCGAGCTTGCACGCGACCAGGGCCTCGCTCATCGCGAGCAAGACCTCGGCGTCGGCGATCGGGCCCTTGGCGCCGACGACGTCGATGTCGCACTGATAGAACTCGCGGAAGCGCCCCTTCGCGGGACGATCCGCGCGCCACACCGGCGCGATGTGATAGCGCTTCCAGATCGCGCCCAGCTTGTGGCGGTTGTTGGCGACGACGCGCGCGAGCGGGACGGTCAGATCGTAGCGGAGCGCGTAGTCCGCCTCGCCGGTCGCCGCTTGCTCGCCGCGCTTCAAGATCTTGAAGATCAGCTTGTCGCCCTCGTCGCCGTACTTGCCGGTGAGGATCTCGATGCGCTCGAACGCGGGCGTCTCGAGCGGGCCGAAGCCGTAGCGCTCGAAGACGTCCTTGATCGTGCGGATCACGCGGTCGCGCGCGATCACCTCGTCGGGGAGGAAGTCGCGCGTGCCGGACGGCGGGGACAGATCGAAGGACGCCACGGGCGCAGCGTCCATGGTCGTGGGCGCGGCGTCAACCCTTCGCGACCGTGCCGACCGCCTGGAGCAGGCGCGCGCGATCGAACGGCTTGAACAGGACTCGACCCCGCTGCGCGGCGAGCAGCGCGTTGGCGTCGGCCGTCGTCGCGCCGCCGGTGACGAACACGATCTTCTCCGCCTGCGCGGGCGCCGCGTCACGGACCGCGCGGAAGACATCGACGCCGCTGGTGCCCGGCATCGTGAGGTCGCACAGGATCGCGTCGAAGCTGGCGCCGCCGCGGATCTGCGCGATCGCGTCGTCGCCGCGCGAGCAGAACGTCACGTCGTACTCGCGCCGCAGCGCGCGCTGGACGAGCTCGCCGCACAGCGGCTCGTCGTCGACGACGAGGACCCTCATTCGCACGATCCCATCGTACGCGCCGGGCCGCGATTCCCGAGTGAGCTGCGCGTGAACCTCGCGGCGGGGACGCGCGCGACGCGTGATTCCGGCGCGCTACGGGATCGGATCCGGTCCGGGAATCTCGTGCGTGTCGATCGGCCCGGCGCGCTTCCAGCCGTCGGTGAGGAGCCAGCTTGTCGCGCGGACGACCGGTAGTGGCACGGTCCGGGGAGCTTCGTCGTGCGCGTCGCGCCAGCCGTGAAACGCGAAGCCGCTCGAGAACGGATCGATGCGGAACGGCGCGTGGAGATCGGCGCGATGGCGACGCCAGTTGTTGAGGATGTACGCGATCGCGTTGCGCGCTTGGGTCGGGTTGGTGACGGGCGTCGCGTGATAGCGGAACGGGAAGACCTCGCCGCCGGCGCGGCGGAGCTCGCGGTTGAGCCGCTTGGCCGCGCAGATCGCGAAGCCTTGCATGCCGCGCGCGAGCGCGCGCTTGTCGTCCGCCTCGACGAGGAGGTGCAAGTGATTCGACTGGATGCTCGCGTGGACGACGCGATAGTCGTGGCGCGCGGAGCAGAGCGCGATCGCGCGGCGGATCGCGCGGTAGGCGTGCCAGCGGCGGAGATTGCCGACCTCGGGGCGGGTGCGGAGGACGACGTGCACCGGGTAGCGCGCGCTGATTTCGGGACGCGAGACGTGGTGCGGATCGCGGCGCCGTGGATCCGGCTTCGGCCCGCGCTTCTTGCGGAGGGTGCCGTCGCGATTGCGCGCGCGCAGATCGAGCGACTTCTGCGGGCCGCGCCCGCCTCGCCATCTGGTCCGCGGGCTCGCCTTCATCGTAATTAGGCATATATTACAACTTGCGACGAAGCTGCAACCTAAACCGAGCTGATTCGGATGGCTTGGCGGGCTGTGAGCGCGGCGCCCAGTCGCTTTGATTTTCCCGAGCGCCCGCATCGGCGCGGCCGCCGACGTTCGTGCGATCACGGGGCTCCGCGCCGTCGGCTTTCGAAGATTTTTCGATTTCGGGCGCTGCGATCGCGCGGATTGGGGCGCGATCAACGCCCCCTGAGGGTCGCGGTCACACCGCGGAGGTCGGCGCGACGGCGGCGGGGCCTTGCACGCTGGTGCGGGGCAGGAGCGCGATCTCGGCCCCGATCCACTGCGCGATCTCTTTGTCGGTCGCGACGAGGGAGCGGGCGCGCGCGATGTGGGCGAGCTCGTCCTCCATCGCGGACATCGTGGGGTAGCGGCCGTCGGGCTCGAAGGCGAGGGCGCGCCAGATCACGTGATCGAGCTCGGGCGGCACCTCCTGCGGGCGCACCTGCGACGGCGGCACGAGGTGCGGCCAGCCTTCGACGCCCTTCTGCAGCATGCCGACGAGATCGAGGTTGACCTCGAGGCCGGTGAGCACCTCGTAGCCCATCGCGCCGACGCCGTAGACGTCCGCGCGCACGTCGACCTTCGAGCCCATGCGCTGCTCGGGCGCCATGAACGCCGCGGTGCCCTTGGCCTGACCGACCGAGGTCTTGTGGACCTGCTGCTCGGCCTTCACGATGCCGAAGTCGGCGACCTTCACCGCGCCGTCCTTGGAGACGAGGACGTTGGCGCTCTTCACGTCGCGGTGCACGAGGTTGAGCGGCGCGCCGGTGTTGTCGACGGCGGTGTGCGCGGCATGGAGGCCGTCGCAGACCTTGCGCAGGATGCCGAGCCCGATCGCGACCGGGATCTTGCGCTGGCCCGCGCGCATGTTGATCAAGACGCGCTCGAGGTCCGAGCCCTCGATGTACTCCATCGCGATGAAGTAGTCCTCGCCGTTCTTCCCGAGGTCGAAGATCTGCACGATGTTCGGGTGCGTGAGCCGCGACGCGAGGCGCGCCTCGTCGAGGAAGTGCGCGACCGCGTCTTCGACGCGCCCGAGGTGCGGGTGCATGATCTTGAGCGCGACCTGCTTCTCGAAGCCGGCCTCGCCGACCGAGCGCGCGAGGTAGACGTCGGCCATGCCGCCGGAGCCGAGCAGCTTGATCGGTTGGTAGCGGCCGAACGGCGAGCCCGAGCGCTGCGGCATCGGCGGCGGTTGCGTCGTCACGGTGCCGGCGCCCGCGGTGGTCGCGGTCGCGAGCATCGGCGGGATCTGCGGCTGCGCGCCCTTCTTCGAGCGGCCGAGCAGCGCGGCGGCGATCAAGCCCAGCACCGCGGCGGCGATCGCGCCGGCGCGCAGCGGCGTCGACGGCGGCACCGCGGGTGCGCCGGTGGGCGCGACCAGCACCGCGCCGTCGGGCGCGTCGGGGATCGCGATCGACTCGGTCGGGCCCGAGGGCGCGGCCTTGCCCAAGACGATGCTGTCCTTGCCGATCGTGATCGCGCCGCCGCCGATCGCGCCGACCTTGGCGGCGAGCTCGTCGGTGTCGACCGTGTGCGAGAGCGCGAGCACGCCCTTGATGTCCTGCGGCTTGTCGGCGGGGATCTGCGTCGGTTGGATCGTCTCGACGTCGACGAGCATCAAGGTCTGCCCGCGCACCAAGAAGTGCGTGCCGGGCACGGTCAGCGGCGCCTCGACGGGCGAATCCGCCGGCAGGCGCAAGAGCCCCGTCGCGGTCCCGCCCGTCACTTGTCCGATGTCGATCGTCTCGCCGGGCTGCGGCTGGAACATCCGCTCCTCGGCGGTCTGATCCTTCACCGTGCCGGCGTCGGTCGCGACCACCTTCGCGAGCGACGGCAGCTGCGCGAGCGTCGCCGCGCGTCCGTGCATCGCCTGCGCTTGCGCGCGCAGCGAGCTCGCGATCTCGGTCGCCGCGGCCGCGCTCTGCTCGTGCGTCGGTCCGCTGCCCGGCTTCCCCGCGCTCGCCAACCACAGGCCGATCGCCGCGCCCGCGCCGGCGACGATCGCGATCGCGCTACCAGCCCTTGCCGCCACGCGACGCTCCGAACTTGTCGGGCTGCGGCCCCGACGGTGCATCTCCGGCGACGCCGACGTCGACCTTGTTGTCGCCCGACTTCACCGTCACCTGCTGCGTGATCGGCGCCTTCGACTTCTCGCTCCACGCCTTGAGCGTGTACTTGCCGGGCTCGAGGTTCTTGAAGGTGAAGTGGCCGCTCTCGTCGGTGATCGCGTAATGCGGCGCCGCGACGACGACGACGAACGCCGACATGTTCGCGTGCAGGTTGCAGCCGACGTGCACGATGCCTTCCTTCTCGAACTTCACCTCGCGCGCCTCGCCCTGCTTGTAGAGGCCGAGGTCGAACTGCGCGGCGTCCGCGCGCGAGAACACGTTGTGATAGATCGAGTCGTAGTTCGGGAACTGCACCGTCGAGCCGACCGGCACGGCGAGCACGTGCGGCGCGAACTCGCGGTTGCGCTGCTCCATCACGCGCGTCTTGGGCGCGCGCGACGCGAACTTCTTGCCGACCGGCTCGAGCGTGACGAACCCGATCGCGCCCGACGCGGCCTTGCCGTCGATCTTCATGTCGCCGGTGAGTACGCCGAGCTGCGGCTTCGGTTTCGCGGCGGGCTCGTCGTCGTCGGAGGAGCCGGCGGCCTTCGGCTGCGCGCCCTTGTCCTCGACCTTCACGGTCGGCGCGACCACGCGCGGCGGCGCGCCCTCGCGATAGCTCGGCGCGAGCGGGGCGATCGCGTCGGCGCCGGTCAGGATCTCCGCCGACGAGAACAGCATCTCGGCGAGGTCCTTGTTGCCGGAGTCGAGCGCGTCCTGCGCCTTGTCGAGCAGGTCGGCGGCGTTGCGCAGCGCCTCGGCCTTCTGGCGCGTCGGCGTGCCGGGCTTCTTCGCGGCGGGCTTGCCCGAATCGGCGACGCGCGTGGGCGTCTCGCCCCAGTCGTCGTCGTTCGACGCGGGCTCCGCGCCGGCGCCGTTCGGATCCGCCTTCACGCCGTGCCCGGGCGCAGCATGGGCGTTCGGGTACGACCCGCCGCATGCGGCCGCGAGGATCAGGATCGATAGACGCGTCCAGCTGGTACGAGCGAGCACGCTCATGGGATCTCCCTATCGAGGCAGTGACGGTGCACCCGTCGCATGCCGCCCCGCGACCTCCATACATTACCGCATCGTAGGCAAGAGATCTCGAATCCCGCCCACCACGAACTCGACCGCGACCGCCGCCAACAAGAGGCCCATCACGCGCTCGAGCGCGTGGACGATCGTCTTCGGTAAGAAGCGTTCTGCCGTCGAGGCGCCGCGCATGAATAGCCACGCGACCGCGCACGTCAACGCCACAGCGCCGAGCACGACGCCGGTGCGGAACGGCTGCCACGCCGCCTTGCTCATGAGGACCATGACCGTCGCGATCGAGCCCGGACCCGCGAGCATCGGGATCGCCATCGGCACGATCGCGACGTCGCGCGACGCTCTCGACTCCTGCTGCTCCTCGGCGGTCGAGCGTGTCGGCGACGGCGTCGCGCGCATCATGTCGATCGACATGAGGAGCAGCATGATCCCGCCGGCGATCTTGAACGCGCCGAGCGAGATGCCGAACGCCTCGAAGATCAGCCCACCCGCGACCGCGAAGACCGTCAGCGTCAGCCACGCCGCGAACGCCGCGAGGCGCGCGGTGTGGCGGCGCTGGTCGCGCGTGTCGCCCGCCGTGATGGAGAGGAAGATGGGAACGTTCGCGATCGGATCGACGACGAAGAACACCGCCGACAGCGCCACCACCGCGAACTGCAGGTCGTCGCCGGTTGGCACGCAGGCACGTTATCCCAGTGCTAGATTCCGCGCCATGAAGCTAGCTTCCCTGTCCTTGCTCGCGCTCGTCGGGCTCGCTGCGCCTGCGTTCGCGGGCGGCGTGAAGGCGCACCTCGAGTGCACGCCCGACGCCGGCACGATGCTCAAGGCGAAGCAGAAGATCGCGCTCGATCACGACATCGCGTGCTCGATCGTCGTCGACAGCGGCACCGTGCCCGCCGACGCGAAGGCGACCATCGACGCGAAGGTCGTGTCGCCGATCGGCGCCGTGAAGGGCCACCTGAAAGACGCGACGTCGCCCGACGCCAAGCGCTTCACCGCGCCGGCGTTCAAGGCGGGCGGCGACTTCCTGCCGTGCGGCGGCCTCCAGTTCGACGCCGCGATCGCGCAGGGCGACAAGACGTTGTGGAGCGGATCGCTCGCGGTCTCGTCGAAGTGCGCGGCGGTGAAGCCGATCAAGGGCACGCTCAACTGCGCCGCCGATTCGGCCGCCGGCTATGTCTCGTATCCGGGCAACGGCGACACGATGAAGCCCGAGCTGCCCGACGGCATCACGTGCACCGTCGTCGGACCCGAGGGCAACACCGACGCGCACCTCGCGGTGATCGCGATCCACGGCGACAAGGAGCCGGCGTCGATCAACCTGATGTCGGTGCCGCAGGGCGCGAAGGCGCCGCTCGCGTTCAACCAGTTCATCGGCGCGTCGGTGCCCAAGTGCAAGTCGTTCGTCGTCGACGCCGCGATCCTCGACAAGACCGCCGCGTCGATGTGGACCGGCAAGCTCGCGATCGCGCAGGTCTGCAAGAAGACGAAGTAGCCTTCAGCCTTCAGCCTTCGACCACGCCCCGTCGAGCCACGCGCGGAGCGCGACGAGATCGTCGGGCAGCGGCGCTTCGATGCGCAGCCACGGGCCCGACGGTGTGGGGAGCGCGAGGCGCGCCGCGTGCAACGCGAGGCGGGTCGGCGGCGCGTCGGGCGGCGCGGCGCCCTCGCCGTAGAGCGGATCGAACCAGATCGGCGCGCCGGTCGCGGCGAGGTGCAGGCGGATCTGGTGCTGGCGGCCGGTCAGCGGGCGCGCCTCGATCAGCGCCGCGTGCTCGTCGCCGCGCGTCCACTTCTCGATCACGACGTAGTGGGTCTCGGCCGCCTGCGCTTCGCGATCGCCGCGCTCCGCGATCTTCATCAGGCTCTTGCGCGCGGGGCGCAGCGGCAGCGTGATCCGCCCCTCGGCGACCGCGGGCGCGTGCGCGAACGCGAGGTAGCGCTTCTCCGCGCGCTTCTTCTCGAACACCTGCGACAGCGCGCGGTGCGCCTCGGCGGTGCGCGCGAACACGACGACGCCCGAGGTGTCGCGATCGATCCGGTGCACGACCCACAGCTTCTCGCCGCGCGCGGCCTCGAGCTGCGCGCGCAGGCACGCCTCGGGCGGCTCGTTGCGGCCCGGGATCACGGTGATGCCCGGCGGCTTCGCGACCGCGATCAGCTCGGGCGTCTCGACGAGGATCGGGGCCGTCATGCGCGCGGCAACGTCACCGTGAAGCAGGTCCCGCGGCCGTGCTCGCTCTCGACCGTGATCGTGCCGCCGTGCTCCGTCACGAGATCGCGCACGGTCGCGAGCCCGAGCCCGGTGCCCTTGTCCTTGGTCGTGAAGTACGGCTCGAAGATGTGCGGCACGACGTCGGCGGCGATGCCGGCGCCGTCGTCGCGGACCTCGATCACGACGTGGCGCGGCTCGTCGCGCACGACGACCTCGACCTTGCCGCGCACCGCGATCGCGTCGCGCGCGTTCAAGCACAGGTTGAGCAGGATCTGCTCGAGCGGCCCCGGCCCGATCGCGGCCTCCGCGTCGGGCGCGTCGATGCGCTGGACCAACGTCACGACGTCGCGCAGGAGCAGCTCGAGGATCGGGCGCAGGTGCTCGACGACGTCGGCGACCCGCGCGCGCTTGATGTCGTCGCCCGCCGGCCGCGCGACGAACGAGCGCAGCTGCTTGATCAGCCGCGAGCCGACGCCGACCGCGTTGTCGAGCGCCTGGCTCATGTCCTTCGAGCCCGCGTTGCGCGACAGCTGCGCGGCGACCATCGACACCATCGTCAAGACGTTGTTGAAGTCGTGCGCGACCGCGCTGCACACGCGCGTGATCGACTCGAGACGATCGGCCTCGTGTTGGCGCGCGGCGCGCCGCGACAGCTCGTCGTCGAGCGCGAGCACCTCGCTCTGCTCGTACATCGCGCCGACGACCTCGGCGACCGAGCTCGCGAACTCGATCTCCGGCTGCTTCCACACGCGCGGCTGCCCGACGTGCTCGTGGCACACGACGCCGACGACGTGACCGCGCCGGTAGATCGGCGCGTCCAACATCGACACGATGCCGAGCGGCGCGAGGTAGTCGTCGCCGAGCTCGCGGGTGAGCGGGTGCGTGCGCGCGTCGTCGGCGACGATCGCGCGCCGCTCGCGCAGCGCCGCGCAGTAGGTCGGGAAGCGCCGGGTGTCGAGGACGTCGCCGCCGCGCGAGATGTCCTCGGTCTGCGTGTAGAGCGAGTGGCAGGTGAGGCGCGAGTACGCGTCGTCGAACAGCCAGACGCCGACGCGCTCGACCCCGAGCGTCCGCGCGCACACGCGCGCGACCCGGCCGAGCGCGCCGTCGATGCCGCGCGCGCTCTCGAGGCGCAGGCGCACCAACTCCAACCGCGCCGTCTCGTACGCCGGGCGATTCATCCGCGAAGCCTCCGGGAGCCGAGTATATCCGCGGGAGTAGAAAAAACGTCACCCGTGTTGTCGATCCGCGCGCCGCTCGTTCGACTCTCCCCACATGCAATACCTGTTGATGATCTACGACGACGAGAAGATCTGGGAGACGATGGGCGAGGGCGATCGCGGGAAGATGCACCAGGAGTACGGCGCCTTCACGCAGGAGCTGAAGAAGTCGGGCAAGTTCGTCGCCGGCGACGCGCTGCAACCGGTGCGCACCGCGACCACCGTGCGCGTGCGCGGCGGCAAGACCACGACGACCGACGGCCCGTTCGCCGAGACCAAGGAGCAGCTCGGCGGCTACTACCTCGTCGAGTGCGCGAACCTCGACGAGGCGACCGCGATCGCCGCGAAGATCCCCTCGGCGAAGATCGGATCGATCGAGGTGCGGCCGATCATGAAGTACGACATGCCGTGATGATCGAGGACGTCTTCCGCCGCGAGCGCAGCCGCGTGCTGGCGACGACGATCCGCGTCGTCGGCGGCGACTTCGATCTCGCCGAGGAGCTCGTGCAGGAGGCGTTCGTCGCCGCGATGGAAGCGTGGCGTGACGCGCTCCCCGACGAGCCGCGCGCGTGGCTGCTCGGCGTGACCAAGCACAAGGCGATCGACGCGATCCGCCGGCGCGTGCGCTACCGCGATCGCGAGGCGGCGATGGCGCTCGAGCAGCAAGTGCGCGAAGAGCTCTCTCCGTCCGGAGACATCGACTTGCCCGATGATCGACTGCGCCTCGTCTTCACGTGCTGCCATCCGGCGCTCGCGCAGGAGGCGCAGGTCGCGCTCACCTTGCGCACGCTGTGCGGGCTCACGACCGAGGAGATCGCGCGCGCGTTCCTCGTGCCCGCGACGACGATGGCGCAGCGGCTCGTGCGCGCGAAGTCGAAGATCCGCGACGCCAAGATCCCGTACGAGGTGCCGCCGAAGAGCGCCTTGCCCGAGCGGCTCGAGGCGGTGATGCAGGTCGTCTACCTCGTCTTCAACGAGGGCTACGCGGCGACCAGCGGCGAGGCGCTGGTGCGGCGCGAGCTGTGCGGCGAGGCGATCCGGCTCGGCCGCTTGCTCGTCGAGATCACCGGCGAGCCGGAGACGCGCGGGCTGCTCGCGCTGATGCTCTTGCACGATTCGCGGCGCGGGACGCGCACGAGCGAGACCGGCGAGCTCGTCTTGCTCGAAGATCAGGATCGATCGCGCTGGGATCGCGCGGCGATCGACGAAGGCCTCGTGCTCGTCGAGCAGGCGCTGCGCGGCGGGGCGGCGCGCGGCGGGCCCGGCGTGGGCGCCTACGCGGTGCAGGCGGCGATCGCGGCGGTGCACGCGCGCGCGGCGCGCGCCGACGAGACCGACTGGCCGCAGATCGCGGCCTTGTACGCCGTCTTGCTCGCGCGCTGGCCGACGCCGGTGGTCGCGCTCAACCACGCGGCCGCGATCGCGATGAGCGAGGGCCCGGCGGCGGGGCTCGCGCGCATGGACGAGCTGCGCGATCAATTGATCGACTATCACTGGTTCCACGCGGCGCGCGCGGATCTGCTGCGACGCCTCGGCCGCACGCGCGACGCCGCGGCCGCCTATCGCGCGGCGCTCGCGCGCGTCGGCGGCGAGGCCGAGCGTCGCTTCCTCGAGCAGCGCCTCGCGGCGCTGGCGATCGTCACGGCGTGAACGGCGCGCCGACCACGCGCAGTGTCGACAGCAACATCTCGATCATCATGTCGCGCAGGCGCACGCGATCGACGTCGTCGTGCGAGAGCCAGTCGAGGCTCGCCGCCTCGACGAAGCCGAGCCAGCCGCGGAACGCGGTCCGGATCATCGTGTTCTTCGCGGCGAAGCTCGCGAGCGGCGTGCCCGCGATGTCGTGCAGGAAGCGATCGACGTACGCGGTGCGCGTGCCCTCGACGACGCTCGCGACCTCCGGATCGCTGCCGATACCGCCGCGCATGAGCGCGATGAAGCCGCGCGCGTTCGACTTCACGTGATCGAGGTACGCGTCGAGGCCCTGCTTGATGCGCTCGAGCGGCGCGAGCTCCGGCGCGTGCGTGGTCGTCTTCTCGAGCAGGTCGCGCGCGATCTCGCGCAGGCCCGCGACGTAGAAGTCGCGCTTGGTCTTGAAGTAGTGATAGACGAGCCCCTTCGAGACGCCGGCCTCGCGCGCGAGATCGTCCATCGAGATCTCGTCGTAGGTGCGCTCCGCGAACAGGCGCATGCCGAGCGCGAGCAGCTGCGCGCGGCGCTCGTCGGTCTCCATGCGCTCGCGGCGGCGCGTGCGCTGTTCGATGCGCGCGCGGGCGATGCGTCTTCGAGGCCGGAGCATCCTTCACGAGTAGCATAGTCGCTATTGACTATCGGTCAATAGCGACTTAGAACTGATCCCATGCAGAACACGATCACGCCGCGCAAGGCGCCGTCGGACACGACGGGGGTGCCGAAGCACTGGTTCGGCGGCAACCCGGTCGCGACCCACATCGCGAACGGCGTCAACATGCTGTTCCCGGCCGGCGAGCGCTTCTTCGTGCGCTCGGTCAACCACTACCTCGCGCAGATCGACAGCCCCGAGCTGCGCGCGCAGATCAAGGGCTTCTTCGGGCAGGAGGGTCGTCACGCCAAGGCGCACGACGACTACAACCAGACGCTGCGCGATCAGGGCTTCGAGATCGATCGCTTCCTCGACTTCTACACGCGCGTGCAGTCGGGCTGGCTCGATCGCATCACGCCGCCCGCGCTCAAGCTCGCGTCGACCGCGGCCGCCGAGCACTACACGGCGATCATGGCCGAGGGCGCGTTCACGCGCGGGATCCTCGGCACCGCGGATCCGCGCATGCGCGAGCTGCTCATGTGGCACGCGGCGGAGGAGATCGAGCACAAGTCTGTGGCCTTCGACGTGCTGAAGACGGTGAACCCGAGCTACGCGCTGCGCATGGCGGGGCTCGCGTACGCGACGATCATGCTGTCGTCGTTCTGGATCCTCGGCACGATGACGCTGCTCCGCCAGGAGAAGATGACCTTCCGCGAGATCCGCGACGAGCTGCGCCGCCTGCAATCGGACGATCCGATCTTCCGGCGCGTCTTCTTGCGCGGCATCCGCGAGTACGCGCGGCGCGACTTCCACCCGTCGGACAACGACAACTATCACCTGGCCGCCGCGTACTTCGCGCGCGCGGGTGTGGAGGCCGCATGACCCAGCTCGTCGTCGTCACCGGCGCGGCCGGCGGCATCGGACGCGCGACCGCGCTGCGCTTCGCTCGAGACGGCGCAAAGGTCGCGGTCTGCGACGTCGATCAAGCGGGCCTCGACTCGCTCGCGCGCGAGCTCGGCGATCGCTGCGCGCTCGCCCAGCGCGTCGACGTCTCCGATCGCGCGCAGATGAAGGCGTTCGCCGACGCGGTCCACGCGATCGCGCCCGCCGCCGACGTCGTCGTCAACAACGCGGGCGTCGGCCTGTCGGGCGGCATCCTCGACACGTCGCTCGACGACTGGGACTGGGTCCTCCGGATCAACCTCGGCGGCGTGATCCACGGCTCGCACTTCTTCGCGCCCGCGATGGTCGCGCAGCGGCGCGGCCACCTGATCAATGTGTCGTCGTGCCTCGGCTACTATCCCGCGCCCGGCGTCGTCGGCTACGTGACGTCGAAGTTCGCGGTGCTCGGCATGAGCCTCTCGATGCGCGCCGAGCTCGCGCCGCACAACGTGCGCGTCACCGCGATCTGCCCGGGCCTGATCGCGACCGGCATCGTCGAGAAGGGCCGCTTCGCCGGCGACACCGGCGCGCAGAAGGAGAGCGCGGTGAAGATCTTCCGCGAGCGCGGCCGCTCGCCGGATCAAGTCGCGGCGGCGATCGTCCGCGCCGCCAAGCGCGGCCCCGCGGTGCGACCGGTCGCGCCCGAGGCGTGGGCGTTGTGGGCGCTGTCGCGCTTGGCGCCCGGCGCCGCGGGCGATCTCGGCCGCCGCGTGCGCGATCGGTTCGCGATCTAAGCGCTGTCGCGGATCGTGTCGCGGTCTTCGCGCGTGCTCGGCGCGCCGCGGTTCAGCTCCGCGACCCGCGCCGCGTGGCGCGCCTCGAGCTCCTGCGCCGACATCCGCGCGCCGAGCAGCGGCGGCGGATCGATCTGGATGAACGCGTTCTCGCGCAGCCGCAACGCGCGGACGCGCGCGAGCACGGCGTCGGGCAGCGGGTTGCCGACCGTGCGATCGAGCACCATGCGCGCGCCCTCGATCGCGCGCGACGACACCGGCACGTTGTTCTCCGTCTCGGTGCGGTACTCGCTCGCGGCGAGCGCGGAGCGGAACAGGCCCCACGAGTTGCCCTCGGTCGCGAGCCGCGTCGGCGTCTCGACGTCGCCCGCCGCGAGCGCGTTCCACGCCTCGCGCTCGACCGATTGCTCCGAGCCCGGACGCGACGCGGGCATCCGCGATTCGCGCGCGCACGCGAGCGTCTCGGCGAATTCAGCCGCGTTGTCCGGCAGCGGGTTGGTGCGCGACGCCTCTTCCGCGGGCGCGATCGCCTCGGCGTACCGTCCTTGTCCGCACAGCGCGCGCGCGAGCGCGTGCAGCCCGACCGATCGATAGATCGGATCACCACCCGCGATCGCGATCAGCTGCCGCGCGACCGGCTCGCACGCGCGCCACTGGCCGCCGCCGAGCAGCGACACCGCGTACGCGTGCAAGGTCGCCGCGTCCGCCGAGCCCAACGACAGCATGCGCGCGTACGCGTGCGCGGCGACGTCGTCGTCCTCCGCGTACCACGCGGCGACCGCGAGCAGGCGCCACTCCTCCGCGGTGGTGAACCGCAGCGACGCGAGCCGATACGCGCGCACCGCCTCCGCGTACTGCTTCGCGTCGAGCAGCGCCGCGCCCGCGTGCTTCGCGGCGTCGGCGCGATCCGCGCCCGCGAACGCGCGCACCGATCGCAGCGTGTCGCCCATGCGCGCGTACACGATGCCGAGGTTGCGCTTGATCACGGGGTTCTTCGGATCCTGCGCCTCGCACCAGCGCATGCAACGCGCCGCGCGCGCGAGCTCGCCCTGCGCGAGCGCCGCCATGCCGACCTGCTGCGCCTCGGCGAAGTCGAACGGCACGTCGATGCCGCTCTTCACCCACGCGGCGCGGAACGACGCGATCGCCTCGCCGCGGTACTCGGTCGGCGACGACGGGAACGCGCGGCACAACGACTCGAACGCGTCGTCGCCGCGGCCGAGCGCGAGCTGCACGCGCGCGAGGTGCACCCACGGCTCCTCGCGGTTGCCGGGGTTCGCGAGCGCGGCGACCCAGTGCACGTCGATCGCCTCCGACGGCGGCATCGACTCCGCGGCGACGTTCGACCACTCGGTCGCCGCCGCGCCGGTCTCGGTCGCGCGCTGGCTGCGCTCGAACAAGAAGCGCGCCGGCTCGTGCGTCCCGGGGTCGGCGCGCAGATCCCAGGCGAGCCGCAGCTCCCAGCCGATGCGCTCGTCGCCGCGCAGCATGCCGCCGACGCGCGGCAGCCCGCCCGTCAGGCGGGGCAGGTGCGCGCCGTACTCGGTGTCGAGATCGAGCGTGCGCTCGACGCGCAACAGCCACGTGTCGACCAGCCACTCGGGCGCGCCCGCGGTCACGCAGCGCTCGATCAACTCGAGCACCCCGCGCGCGCCGCGCTCGTCGATCTGATAGCGCGCGCGCCGCACGAGGTGCAGCGCCTCGGTCGCGATGTGCCGGTACGCGCCCGCCAGCGGCGTCGGCGAGCCCGACGCGAGCGACAAGTAGCGCGCGAGCGACACGCCGAGCGCGTACAGGGCGCCCGCCGCGTGGCCGTCGCGATCCTTGTTGGGCGGCGTCAAGACCGTCCACCACTCCTGCGCCAAGACGTCGGCGGCGCCGAGCGAGTGATCGTGCGGGTTCGCGAGCCGCGCGTCGATCGCGTCGCTCGCGAGCGCGGGCAGCGCCGCGCGGAACGCGTCGAGCCACTGCTCGTCGAAGCTCCACTCGTCGCGCCCGCCGAACGCGCGCGCGCACACGCTCGCGTCGATGCCCGGCACGAAGTCGGCGAGGTCGCGCGCCGCCATGCGCGCGAGCCGCCGCGCGCCGCGATCGAACAAGCGCGCGATCACCTCGTTCCATTCGTCCGCTTTCCGGACACACGCGAGCCGCAGCACGCGGTTGATCTCGCTCTCGAGCCGGCTCTGGCTGCGCCGCAGCTCGACGATCAAGATCTGCTCGATCGCCTCGTGCAGATCGCCGCGCAGGATGTGCAGCTTCGCGCCGGCGAGCCGCACCTTGCCGTCGCCGACGAGGCCGGCGCCTTGGTACTGATGGAACGCGATCAGCGCGAGATCCTCGCGGCCGATCGACTGCAGCGCGTCGATCATCATCAGCGCGTCGTCGGCGTCCTCGATCTTGCCCTTCGAGAAGCCGGCGATCACGCGGCCCGGATCGCCGCGGTGGTAGCCCTCGGTCGCGTACGCGTTGGCGAGCTGCACCGGATCGCTCTTCCATTGGTGCAGGCGCGTCGTCGCCCACGCCCACTCGGCACGCGCGGGATCGTCGAGCTCGCGCAGCGCGTCCTCGCCGATGCGCACCGCCTCGTCGAGCCGCCCGACGTCGAGGTGCACGAGCGACAAGAGCATCGCCGCGTGCCGCTTCGCCTGCGGATCGACGCCGCCGCCTTCTTTCGCGCGCGCGAGGATGTCGTTGCACCGGTACTGCGCCTCCGCGTACGCCTGCCCGGGACGGAACACCTGGCGCAGCCGCCGCACGCAGTCGAGGTGCGCGGCGTCGAACGACGGCGACGCGATCGTCGCGCGATCCGCCCAGCGATAGCTCTCCTCGCGGCGGTACTCGTCGTTGAGCTGCAGCGAGTAGTTGTGGCACGCGTACGGATTCGACGGGAGCAAGGACGCCGCGATGCCCTGGTGCCGCAGGCCCATGTTCTCGTCGGGGCGATCGTCGTCGAACGCCTCGCCCCACACGCTCAGGTGCGGCTTGCCGTACATCGGCGCGTCGCGGATCACGTCGAGGATCGCGCGGCGATCGGTCTGCTTGTCGCGCAGCGCGTGCACGAACAGGCTGCGTCGCGCCGCCGGATGCGAGGGATCGAGGCGCAGGATCGCCTGATCGATCTCGGCGCCGCCCTGCGCGAGGTCGCCGAACGCGCGCAGGAACGCGACCCCGAGCCGCGCCGGTGGCTGCGGATTCGCCACGCGCGCCATCAGCGCGCGATCGAGGTTCGCGACGCAGCCGTGCAGATCGGCGAGCGTGAACGGCGTCATCGGCCCCATCTTCGGGAGCCGCCGCTGCTCGAGCCAGCGATCGACGCACTCGCCCATCTGCTGGCTCAGCTCCCCGCCGGTCGCGACCCACGCCTCGATCGGCCCCTGCGGCTGCCTGCTCCTGAGCGTGACGGATCCGCGCCCGTCGAGCGGCACGTCGAACCACAAGACCTCGTTGCGCCGCCCGACGCGGAAGAACCAATCGATCGTGTCTTCGATCTCGGGGTGCCGCGCGTCGATCAACCGATCGTCGACGTCGATCAAGCGCTCGTCGTCGAAGTCGCCGACCGTCACGATCGGATGCCGGATCAGATGATCGAACGCGACCGCGCCCAGCACCTTCGCGTACACGATCGCCAACCGCCGCGCCGCCTCCGGCACGTTCATCGCCGCGGCGAGGAAGCTCACGCGGTGCGGGTAGGGCAGAGGAGACACGCGCCGCGTAGCTTACCCGAGCCGCGGCGCGCGTCGCACCTCGCGCCGAAAACGAAACGAGGCGGCCGAAGCCGCCCCGCTCGACCTCACGGAGGCGTCAGCTCACGGCGCCGTCGTGTGACCGACGAACGCGTGGCCGGCGACCACGAACGTCTGCGGGCTGCCCGGCAGGCTGGTGTCCGTGATGATGTTGCCCGCGGAGTTGATCACGCGCATCTCGACGCGGGTCGGCGCGAAGTCGATGATCGCCTGGAGCGCGGCGGCGTCGAGGGTCGCGGTCTTCGAGCCGATGAAGCCGCACTGGTACTCGAGCCACGTGTCCGTGCCCGGCACCTCGGTCGGCATCCCGTAGTTCGGCAGACCGGCGACCGACTTCTTCGTCGCGCGACCCGAGATGATCATCGCCTGGATCAGCGTGGTGCTGCCGTCGCCGCAGGTGTTGCCGGTACCGCAGCCGTACTTCTGCTCGGTGGCGGTGCCGGTGAGCGGGATCGCCGTCGGGTCGCCCGGGTCGCTGAGCGTCCAGCCCTGGCCGGGGACGTCGATGTTCTGCGCGAACATCTTGAAGGCGGTCGCCGTCGTCTTCGTGATCGTGATGCCGCCGGTGCCGAGGAAGTCGGGGCCGTTGCCACCGAGCGCAGGGACCGGGTTGAAGCCGTTGAGCACCGTGTCGGTCAAGCCGGTCGTGCCGGGCTCGGCGACGTCACCGGCGCCCGCGGGGTTGATCACGAGGACCGTGTTGTCGGTCGGCTGCGCGACGATCGGGAACGCCGACGCGCCGCTGTTGAAGTGCGCGTTCGTGAAGCCGTTGATGCGGAGGTACGAGCCGACCAGCTTCTCGCCGGTGAACGGCGTGGTCGTGAACTGGTACGTCACCGATCCGGGGATCGTGGCGTTCGAGCCGACCGCGGTCGCCGTCTGCGCGGTGTCGTTGTTCGACACGCAGAGGTAGGTCTTCGCGGCCGCGTTGAAGACGCACGGGCCGACGGTCTTGAGCAGACCGGTCGCGGGCGACTCGTTGGCGGGATTGTTCGTCACCGTGATCGCGCCCGCGTCCTCCGGCGGGTTCGGCAGGTGCGTCGGATCGTATTTGACGACGACGCAGCCGTTGACCTGCGACGTGCCCGACAGCACCGTGCCGCCGTTCATCGTCAGATCGCTGAAGGTGATGCTGATCGCGCCACCCTTGATTCCGCCGGCCGCGGCCGAGTCGGAGTCGAGGACGGTCACGTCGGTGACCGCGACGGTGCCGGCGACTTCCGCGGTCGGCATCGCGTCGGGCGGCATCGCGTCGGGCGAGCCGTCGGGCGTGTTGTTCGGCGCGTCGATCACTGGGATCTTGGCGTCGGCGGGACCGCCCTTGGTGGCGTCGTCGCCGCAAGCGGCGAGCGCGCTGGCGCCGGCGAGCGCGGTGAGCACCGTCATTCGTCTCGAGAAGGTGTTGAGCATGGACATGTCCAGGATCCTCCGTTGTCACTTCGTCGAGACGCGTCGACGCAAGAGCCGACACCGCGTGCGCCCTCCCCAGGGCTGTTGCGGTGACGAAGTGAAGTCTAGCGAGGGCCATACTAACCCCGCGCGTTGCGAGGCTCAAAGGAATGGCGACACATTCTCGATAGATCCAAGGTAGGACTGACGTGATCCAGATCCTCGGCGGTGAGCGGAGAGGCGAGCGCGGCGAAAGCGATGAATCCTGTGATACCCTGGCCTTGCGTTAGCCAGGGACAACGCAGCGAGATCGATCAGGGAGACAGTCGAGTTCTTATGGGTACGAAGCTCTACGTGGGCAATCTGAACTACAACACCGGCGAGCAGGCGCTACGAGAAGCATTCTCCGCGAACGGTCGAGAGGTCACGAGCGTCTCCGTGATCATGGACCGCGAGACGGGACGGTCGCGTGGCTTCGCGTTCGTCGAGATGTCGACACCGGAGCAGGCGCAAGCAGCGATGCAGGAGCTCGACGGCACGGAGCTCGAAGGTCGCGTCCTGCGGATCAATGAAGCGCGCGAGCGTGATCCGCGCGGTCCGCGATCGTTCGGTGGACCGCCGCGAGGACCCGGCGGCGGCGGCGGTGGATACGGCGGCGGCGGCGGTGGCTACGGCGGCGGGGCTGGTGGCTACGGCGGCGGCGGTGGCGGCGGTGGACCTCGACCCGGTGGCTACGGTGGTGGTGGCGGCGGCTTCGGCGGCGGTCCGCGTCCCGGCGGCTTCGGCGGCGGTGGCGGCGGCTTCGGCGGTGGCCCCGGCGGTCCGGGTGGTCCGCCGCGTCAAGACGCGGGCGCGGGTCCGCGTCGTCCCGGCAAGAAGGAAAAGGACAAGCGTCGCGAAGGCGAGGGCGAGGATGATCGTCGCGGCGCCCGCGGCGGCGCACGCCGTCGCAACCCCGACGACGACGGCGAGTGGTAGCCGCGGATCCGATCGAGCTGCCTGCGTGGCTCGACGCGATGTTCCCGCCCGGCGCGAGCCGGCGGCTCGTCGACGTCGGCGGTCCGCGCATGCACGTGATGGAGTGGGGCTCGGGCCTGCCCGTGCTCTTGCTGCACGGCAACCCGAGCTGGGCGTTCCTGTGGCGCAAGGTCGTCGCCGCGGTGCTGAGCTCGGGCCAACGGCTCAAGCTGATCGTCCCTGATCTGATCGGCCTCGGCCTCTCCGACAAGGTGCCCGCGAGCGATCACACGCTCGAGAATCACGGGCGATGGATCGGCGCGCTGATCGATCGCGTCGCGCCGAGCGAGCTCGTCTTCGTCGGGCAGGACTGGGGCGGACCGATCGGCCTCTACGCGCTCGCGTCGCGGATCGAGCGGCTGCGCGGGCTCGTGCTGCTCAACACGGTGCCGGGTCCGCCGCGCGAGGGCTTCAAGGCGACCGCGTTCCATCGGTTCGCGCGCATGCCGCTGGTCAGTGATGTCGTCTTCAAGCTCGGCTTCCCGCAGAACGCGATGACGCTCTCGCAGGGCAACAAGCTCTCGATCGTCGGGCGCGTCGCGCGCGCGTATCGCTGGCCGTTGCGCGACCTGCGCGATCGCGTCGCGCCGCTCGCGATGGCGCGCATGGTCCCCGACTCGATGGAGCACCCGAGCATCGACGCGCTGCGCGTCGCGCAGACGACGGTCGATCGGTGGCGCGGGCCGAGCGCGATCGTGTGGGGCGATCGCGATCCGGTGCTGGGCCGCGTGCTCGGCCACATGCAGCGCTTGATGCCGCACGCGCAGGTCACGCGCACGCGCGCGGGCCATTTCCTGCAAGAGGAAGTGCCGGGCGAGATCGCGGCCGCGATCTGCGAGGTCGCGGCGCGCGCGGTCGCGAACTGAGATGGCCGAGCGAGTCACATTCGTCGTCGAGGCCGACGACCAGGGCCTGCGGCTCGATCAAGTCCTGGCGCGGCGCGTGCCCGGCTTGTCGCGGCGCAAGGCGCGCGTCTTGATCGATCTCGGCGGCGTGTTCGTCGATCGCGCGCGCGTGAAGGTCGCGTCGCGGGTCTTGAAGATCGGCGCGACGGTCGAGGCGAACCTCGGCGGCGCGCTCGAGCGCGCGCAGGGCGTGGGGCTCGCGGCGCGGGAACGCGAAGAGGCGCGCCTGCCCGCGTTCACGATCGTCTTCGAGGACGACGATCTGATCATCGTCGACAAGCCGGCCGGGCTCGTCACCGCGCCGACGCCGGAGTCGGATCGCGGCAACCTGCTCGATCTGCTGTCGCGGCGCGGCGGGCGCGTGTGGCTCGTGCACCGGATCGATCTGATGACCAGCGGCCTGCTCGTCTTCGCGAAGACGCCCGAGGCGAACAAGATCTTGGGCGAGCGCTTCGCCGCGCACGACATCGATCGCGAGTACCGCGCGGTGGTCGCGGGCTCGCTCGATCGCGATCAGACGATCGATCGTCCGATCGCCGGACGTCGCGCGGTCACGCACGTCGCGGTCGTCGAGCGCTTCGCGGCCTCTTCGATGATCGGCGCGCGCCTCGAGACCGGACGCACGCACCAGATCCGCATCCACCTCGCGGGCCTCGGCCATCCCGTGCTCGGCGACGATCAACACGGCGGCGAGACCGCGCGCTTGTTCCGCCCGGCGCCGCCGCGGCTCGCGCTCCACGCGGCGCGGCTCGGCTTCGCGCACCCGCGCACCGGCGCCGCGCTCTCGTTCGAAAGCGCGCTTCCTGCCGACCTCGCGACTTGGATCGACGAGCTCCGCGGCGTTAGTCTCGCGCCGTGATCGACCGCTACTGCTTCGTCAAGCTCAAGGACGAGCACGTCGCCAACCGCGCCGCGCTCGCCGAAGCGCTCCACGCCATGCTCGACGGCATCGACGGCGTCGCATCGGTGACCGTCGGCCTCCCCGCCGACGACAGCGCCGCGCGCTGGGATCTCTCGCTCGTCCTGCGCACGCTCGACCTGGGCCGCTGGCGCGAGGTCGAGCACGACGAGGCCCTCCGCGAGGTCTTCGACGGCTGGCTCCCCGACCACGCCGAGATGTTCAAGGCGTGGACGTTCGAAGTCGACTGATCGCGAGCACGCACAGGAGCGTCGCTGCGCGCATGGGCGCATGATACGCGCCATGACCACCGACAAGCTCACGGTTCTCGTCAGCGGCGCCACCGGGAAGCAGGGAGGCGCGGTCGCGCGGCGCTTGCTCGCGCGCGGGCACGCCGTGCGCGCGCTGACGCGCAAGGCCGACTCGCCGGCGGCGCAGGCGCTCGCGAGCGCGGGCGCGTCGATCGTCGCCGGGTCGCTCGACGATCGCGCGGCGCTGGTGCGCGCGCTCGACGGCGCCGACGCGATGTTCGCGATGTCGACGCCGTTCGAGGCCGGCACCGGCGAGGAGACCAAGCAGGGCACGACCGCCGCCGACGCCGCGAAGGACGCCGGCGCGTACCTCGTGTACACGTCGGTCGCGAACGCCGACCAGAAGACCGGCATCCCGCACTTCGACAGCAAGTACGACGTCGAGCAGCACATCCGATCGATCGGCGTGCGCGCCGCGATCGTCGCGCCGGCGTACTTCATGGAGAACCTCTGGTTCGGGCGCGAGCAGCTCGCGCAGGGCGTGTACGCGTCGCCGCTCACCGCCGATCGCGCGCTCGCGCAGATCGCGCTCGAGGACATCGCGGCGTTCAGCGTGCTCGCTCTAGAGCAGCCGGCGCGCTTCGCCGGCACGCGCCACGACATCGGCGGCGACGAGCTGTCGGGCACGCAGGAGTGCGAGGTGCTCGCGCGCGTCGCCGGGCGGCCGTTCTCGTACTTCCAGGTCCCGATGGAGATGATCCGCGCGCGCATGGGCGACGACGGCGCGAAGATGTACGAGTGGTTCGAGCGCGTCGGCTACACGGTCGATCGCGTCGCGTTGAAGCGCGACTTCCCCGAGGTCGGATGGCACGACTTCGAGACGTGGGCGCGCGCGCAGGACTGGCGCTAGACGAGCGAATCGATCACGTATGTCGGCGTGACGGC
>DATJIA010000043.1:0-22123 GCA_035493675.1 Kofleriaceae bacterium
CGCCGCCGATCGCTTCTGGGATCTGCACGTGCACCAGCACATGCAGGTGATCGTCGGCGATCGCCTGCGGCCGGAAGGCGCGAAGGATTCGTTCGGCGTCGCGCAGGCGCGCGCCAAGCTCGCCGAGAGCTACGCGATCGCGGATCGCACGTGGGCCGCCGAGGTTCGCGACGACTTCACGATCGCCGACTGCGCCGCGGCGCCCGCGCTCTTCTTCGCGCAGAAGCTCGTGCCGATCGACGCGTACCCCACGCTCGCCGCGTACTACGCGCGCCTGCGCGCGCGCCCGTCGGTGGCGCGCACCTTCGACGAAGCCGCGCCGTACCTCGCGATGTTCCCCGGCGCCTAAGCTTCGGCGTCGGTGCCGGCGACCGTCATCGCGGAGACGCGGAAGGTCGGGCACGCGGTCGAGCTGCGCAGATCGAGATCGTCGCCGACCGCGTCGATGCGCTTGAGCAGCTCGTCGAAGTTGCAGGAGATCGTGATCTCGGAGACGGGGAACGTGAGCTCGCCGCCCTCGATCCAGAAGCCCTGCGCGCCGCGCGAGAAGTCGCCGGTGACGGGGTTGAAGCCGAAGCCCATCATCGACGTGACGTACAACCCGCGGCCGGTCTGCTTGAGGATCTGATCCTTCGTCGACGCCCCCGGGCGCATGATCAGGTTCGACGTCGTCGGGCCGGGGTTGCCGCCGATGCCGCGGCCGGCGCTGCCCGTCGACGGACGGCCGAGCTTGCGGCCGCTGTAGACGTCGCACAGGACCGGGCGCAGCACGCCGCGATCGACGACCACGTTCTTGCGCGTGGGCAGCCCGTCGCCGTCGAACGGCTTCGAGCCGGGCGCGCGCGGGATCAGCGGATCGTCTTCGATCGTCACCAGCTCCGAAGCGACGAGCGTGCCCTCGCGCCCGATGAGATAGCTCGACTTGCGCCAGAACGCCGAGCCGTTCGCGACGCTGAAGACGGTGCCGACGATCGATCGCCCGCACTCGGGGTCGAACACGACCGCGCACTCCTGCGTCGCGATCTTGCGCGCGCCGAGGGTCGCGACCGTGCGGCGCGTCGCCTCGATGCCGACCGCTTCGGCGTCGTCGAGCTCGTCGAGGAAGCGGTTCGCGGTCCACCAGAAGCCGTTCCGCTTCTTCGGGTTCTCGGGATCCGACGGATCGTCGCACAGCGGCTCGACGACGAAGCTCGCGTAGCTGCCGCGATAGCCGCCGGCGAAGCCGCCGCTGGTCGCGAACGCGGTCGCGCCGAGCGTGCGCGACCAGGTCGCGCCTTCGCTGTTGGTCACGCGCTTGTCGTGCGCGAGCGCGGCCTTCTCGCCGGCCTTGCACTGCGCGAGCGCCCACGCCGCGTCGACCCGCGCGACGTGATCGTCGTAGAGATCGAGATCGGGCAGCGTCCGCGCCAGCTCCGACGGATCGGGCAGCTTGTTGAGCTCGTCGGGCTCGGACAGCTGCGCGAGCTCGACGGTCTCGATCGCGAACGCCTCGAGCGACGCGCGCCGGAGATCCGACGTGTACGTCACCGCGCGGCGGCCGTCCTTGAAGACGCGCAGCCCGAGGCCGCGGCTCGAAGCCTCTTGCAACAGCTCGGGCTCGCCGAGGCGGATCTTCGCGGTCAGCTCGCTGCCGTCGCGCACGATGACCTCGGCGTCGTCGGCGCCGGCCTTCTTCGCGAGGTCGACGGCCAGCTCCGCGGTCTGCACGAGGTGTGCGACCAGCTCGGGCGTAATCGATGCAGCGCTCATGCTTTGGTTCCACCCACGGTGATCTTGGAGATGCGGACGGTCGGCGTGCCGACGCCGACGGGGACCGACTGGCCGTCCTTGCCGCACGTCCAGATGCCGTCGGAGAGCTCGTAGTCGTTGCCCAACATGTCGACCTTGCGGAGCACGTCGGGGCCGTTGCCGATCAGGTTCACGCCCTTGAGCGGCGCGGTGATCTTGCCGTCCTCGATCAGGTAGCTCTCGGTCAGCGAGAAGACGAAGTCGCCGTTCGAGATGTTGACCTGGCCGCCGCTGAAGCGCTTCGCGTAGACGCCGCGCTTCACGCTCGCGATGATCTCGTCCGGCGAGCTAGATCCGCCGAGCAGCTGCGTGTTGGTCATGCGCGGCAAGGGCATCGCGCGGAACGACTCGCGGCGCCCGTTGCCGGTCGGCTCGATGCCGAAATGCTTCGCGCTCAAACGATCGTGCATGTAGCCGACCAGGATGCCGTTCTCGATCAGCACGTTGGTCTTCGACGCGAAGCCTTCGTCGTCGACGTTGATCGTGCCGCGCGACGACGGCACGGTGCCGTCGTCGACGACGGTGCACAAGGTCGACGCGACCTGCTTGCCGATCTGGCCCGAGTAGTTCGAGGTCTGCTTGCGGTTGAAGTCGGCCTCGAGGCCGTGGCCGACCGCTTCGTGCAGGAGGATGCCGCTGTCGCCGGAGGCGAGCACGACCGGCATCTCGCCGGCGGGCGCGTCCTTGGCGTCGAGCATCGCGATCGCGATGCGCGCGGCCTCGCGCCCGTGCGCGGCCGCGTCCTTCGACGCCTGCGCGAAGTAGTCCATGCCGTAGCGGCCGCCGCCGCCGGAAGAGCCGGCTTGGCGGCGCGCGCCGCCGTCGACCTCCGCGACCGCGCGCACGCCGAAGCGCAGGAGCGGTTGGACGTCGCGGGCCCAGCGGCCGTCGCTGGTGACGACCAAGACTTCCTTGATCTGCTCGACGAAGCTCGCCTCGACCTTCGCGATGCGCTTGTCGTAGCCGCGCGCCGCGGCGTCGGCGGTGCGGAGGAGCGCGAGCTTCTCTTGCGCGCTGGTGCCGATCGACGGCGCCGCGACCGGATAGAGATCCGGGATGTGGATCGGGTTGGCGTCGACGGGCGCGGGCGCGCCGCCGCCGGCGGCGATCTGACCCGCGGTGCGCGCGGCGTGCGCCATGCGCTCCCACGAGAGGTCCTCGGTGTACGCGTAGCCGGTGGCGTCGCCCTTGGTGACGCGGACGCCGAGGCCGAGCGAGACGCCGCGGCCGACCGTCTTCACCTGCTCTTCTTCGTACGAATAATCCGCGGTGACGCGGTACTCGAAATAGAGATCCGCGTAGTCGCCACCGGCCGACAGCGCTTCGCTGAGCAGCCGCGTGGCGAGGACGGAGTCGATCGCGTTCTCGCCGCCTTGCGAGAACGGCGCGCCGAGCGGCGCGGGAACGAGCGTGGGCATTCGCGGAATGTAGCGCCTAACGCCCGCGCGCGCCCCTAGCCGTTCTACTTGTTATCGCGGCCTGTAACGCCGCGCAGCGCCGCTTCCGCGGCCTTCGCGGCCTCGGCGATCTCGGCCTCGCTGCCGCCGAGCCACAAGCGGCCGAACGCGCCGAACGCGATCATCTCGAGCAGGTGGATCGGCGAGGCCTTCTCCGCTTCGTTCGCGGCGAGCGCGGCGTACGCGGCCGGGTGGACCTCGAGGATGTAGAGGGTCTGGCCGGCGACGATCATGTCGCCGTGGCGCATGCGGTTGATCAGCTGCGACTGGTGACCGTCGAGGCCGGTGATGATCTGCTGCGAGACGATCCGCGGCTTCAGACGATCTTCGCGCTTCTTGCCGAGGCGCTCGCAAATCGCGGCGGCCGCGATCTCGATCTGACCCTTGTCGGCGTCGTGCAGCTCGAGCATGCCGTAGGCGCGCTCGACGATCTGCATGCCGGGCCGGCAGGTCGTGGTCTTGAGCGCGGCGTCGGTGAGCTGGTTGATCGCGATGCCGGGCGCGATCTCGAGGAACAGCGCGGACTCGTAGTCGAGCGGCATGAAGCCGGCGCACACCGTCTGCAGGAAGCCGGTGAGCTGCGGCTGCAGCGAGTCGAGGATGGTGAGCGCGCGGAGCTCCATCGGGGAGACGCGACGCTACCTGCGACGCGAGCCGGCGTCAAACCGGCTCGGCCGACCGCGCGATGGCTTGCCCTTCGGGCGCCCGTCGCCTGCGGCCTTCGGCTTCCGCTCGAAGCGAGTCGACGACTTGAACCCGGCGTTCGCCTTCTTCGCGGGTCCTTCGACTCGGCCCTTCGGGCTTCGCTCGGGACGATCGGGAGCCGCACGACCGGGAGACGGACGAGCGGCAGACGAGCGGAACGAGTGCGGGTCGACGTTGCGCGCGCGCGGCGCCTCGCGAGGAATCGGCTCGCCTTCGAGCGCGGCGCGCTCGCGCGCGCGGCGCGTCAGATCCGTCTCTTCGCGCTTCACGCTCCAGCGACCGCGCGCGACCGCCTGGCGATCGAGGCCGACCTCGTCGCGCAGCTCGTTGAGCTCTTGCTGGTTCAGCTCGCGCGCGTCGCCGACGCGCAGGCCGTGGAACGTCAGCGAGCCGAACGCGACGCGCTGGAGCTTGTCGACGCGATAGCCGCGCGTCTCGAGCATGCGGTGGATCTGGCGCTGCTTGCCCTCGTAGAGGGTCACCGCGATCCACGTGTGCCGCGACTCCGCGGGCAGCATCTCGATCTCCGCGGGCTGCGTGATCGTGCCGTCTTCGAGGCGCACGCCGGTGCGGAGCGCGTCGAGGTCGCGCGCCGCGATCTCGCCGCGGACCTTCACGTGATAGGTCTTCGGCACGTGATGCTTCGCGGACAGCAAGCGCGCCGCGAGCTCGCCGTCGTTCGTGAGCAGTAAGACGCCTTCGCTGTAGAAGTCGAGGCGGCCGACCGGCGCGACCCGCGCGGGCAGGTTCGGCAGGTAGTCCATCACCGTCATGCGGCCGCGGTCGTCGGTGACCGCGGTGATGCAGCCCTTCGGCTTGTTGAAGACGATGTAGAAGTGCTCTTCCGGGTGCACGCCCTCGCCGTCGACGGAGACGCGGTCCTTGTCCGGATCGACCTTGGAGCCGAGCTCGCGCACGACCTTGCCGTTGACCGTCACGCGGCCGGCGACGATCAGGTCCTCCGCCTTGCGGCGCGCGGCGACGCCCGCTTGCGACAGGTACCGCTGCAAGCGGACCTGTTCACTCATGCTGCAGGCTCAGCCGTCTCGGGCTCGGGCTCTGCGTCTTCTTCGCCGTGCTCGGAGCCGAAATCCTGATCGACCACCTTGCGGTGCTCTTCGCTGAGCTCCGAGTACTCGCGCAAGGTCGGCAGCTCGCGAAGATCGCCCAAGCTGAAGAAGTCGAGGAACTCCTTCGTCGTGCCGTAGAGCAGCGGGCGTCCCGCCTCCTCCTTCTTGCCGAGGATGCGGATGAGATTGCGATCGAGCAGGACCTTGAGCGTGCCGCCCGAATCGACGCCGCGGATGTCGTCGATCTCCGGGCGCGTGATCGGCTGGCGATACGCGATGATCGCGAGCGTCTCCAGCTGCGCGCGCGAGAGGCGCACCGGGCGCCCCGCGATCAGCTGCTGCACCCAGCCGGAGAAGTGGCTCTGCGTGCGGAACATGTAGCCGCCCGAGATCGACTGCAGCGCGATGCCGCGCTCCTTGTAGTCGGCGGTGAGCGACTCGAGCGCGGCTTCGATGCGCGCGGTCTCCTTGATCCGCGTGAGCTGCTTCAGGCGCACGACGGTGACCGGCTTGTCGGACGCGAAGACGAGCGCCTCGATCAGGTTCTTGAGCGTCGCATCGTCGAGCGCTTCGACGGCGACGGCCTCTGCTTCCGAGGTTTCGGGCGCGGCGTCTTCCTCCTCGAGGATTTCGTCTTCCTCTCGGACCTCGACATGCGCGGCCTCGGCCGCCTCGGCGAGCGCTTCGGTCTCGGCCTGCAGCTCCGATTGGGCTTCCGCCGCTTCGGCCGCCTCGCGCTCGAGACGCCCGCGCTCCTTGCGCTTCTGTCGGCTGTGACTCACGGCGTATCCCTCATACCCCGGCGGTGTGACTACCGGTACTCGTCGCTGCCCGCGACCCCGGCCGCGACCTTCGCGCGCAGGTCATCGGCGGCGCGCGCGATGTGGATCTCGTCGTCGGCCTCTTCCGCCTGTCGCAACGAGATCAGGCGCAGCTTCGCCATCTCGAGCAGCGCGAGGAACGTCACGACCGCCTCGTGCTTGAGCTCCTCGTACGAGACCTCGCGGTCGTCGCGCAGGAACGAGAACATCGACGTGAAGGTGAACGCGCCCTCGCGCTCCAGGCGATCGGTCAGCTCCGCGATCTTCTGACTGACCGACAAGCGATCGATCAAGACGTCGTGCGTGACCTTGAGCTTCGCGCGACGCAGGATGCGATCGAACGCCTCGATCAGCTTGTGCACCGGGAACGGCGCGAGCGGCGCGATCGCGTCGGGGTCGACGTCTTCGGCGACGGCGTCCTCGGTCGGCGTGCCGCGGCCCCAGACGTTGCGACCGACGACGGGACGATCGCCCAGGTGCGACGCCGCCTCCTTGTACTTCTGGTACTCGAGCAGCCGCCGGATCAGATCGGCGCGCGGATCGACGTCGACGTTCTCGCCGTCCTCGCCCTCTTCGTCGACCGGCTCGTCCTCGCTGCCGTCGCCCGACGGCAACAGCTCGCGCGACTTCAGGTGGCACAAGGTCGCCGCCATCACGAGGTACTCGCCCGCGACGTCGAGATCGAGGCCCTGCATCGCGTCGAGGTACTCGAGATAGCGATCGGTGACGAACCCGATCGGGATGTCGAGGATGTCGAGCTCGTGCTTCTTCACCAGGTGAAGGAGCAGATCGAGCGGACCTTCGAAGACGTCCAGCTCGACTTTGTAGTCGGACTGATCACTCATCGGTCGCTCATCCGACTCTCAACCCGAACAGGCTCGCGAAGGTGTGCAGGAAGAAGTTGTAGAGGTGCTCGGCCGGCCACTGGAACAGGAAGCGCAGCTGCGGGATGAACACGACCGCCATGAACACGAACGGCGCGTAGACCTGATAGTGCTCGAGGTGGCGGCGGTACTTGTACGGCGTCACCCACTGCAGGATCCATCCACCGTCGAGCGGCGGCACCGGCAAGAGGTTGAAGAAGAGCAGCATGAAGTTGACCGTCGACGCGAGCGCGAGCGCCTCGCTGAGACCGCTGCGCGGCTCGATCACGTGCTGCGCGACCAAGAGGACGTGCACGAACGTGACGAGGATGCCGAGCAAGAGGTTCATCATCGGCCCGGCCAGCGCGATCAGCGCCTGGCCGGCGACCATGCGGATCTTCCGCGTGATGTTGCGCGCGTTGTGCTCGACCGGTTTGCCCCAGCCGAAGCCGATGCCCGGCGGTTGACCGGCTTGCACCATCAGCACCATCGACGCGAGCGGCAGGATGAGCGTGCCCATCGGATCCGCGTGCGCCATCGGGTTGAGCGTCACGCGTCCCTGCCGCCCCGGCGTGTCGTCTCCGAGCCAGGTCGCGACGATCGCGTGCCCGAACTCGTGCACGCAGACCGACAGGACCAGGATGATCAGGCCCTGCACGATCAGGATCACGTCGTGCTGCTGGATTTGCATCGGGTTGCGAAGAGGGCTTGTACCACGCCCGACCGACGACAGCACCCGGATCCAGCCGGTCAGCGCGCCCGCGGGTGCTTCTCCAGGTATTCGCGGATGAGGTGAGCGCGCGACACGTGCGTGTACACCTGCGTCGTCGCGATGTCCGCGTGGCCGAGCATCGCCTGCACCGCGCGCAGGTCGGCGCCGCGCTCGACCAGATGCGTCGCGAACGAGTGACGGAGCTTGTGCGGCGAGACCTCGCCCGTCGGGAGGCGCACGCCGGCGGCGCGCGCGTAGCGCCCGAGCAACTTCCAGAAGCCCTGCCGCGTCATCGGTCCGCCGCGCTCGGTGACGAACAGCGCGGGCTGCTGCGGATCGCGCGCCCACGCGACGCGCACGTCTTTGATGTAGCGCGCGATCGCGTCGCGCGCGCCGGCGTGCATCGGCACCAGCCGCGTCTTCCTTCCCTTGCCGGTGACGCGCACGAAGCTCTGGTTCAGGTTGACGTCGGCGAGCGGGATCGAGACGAGCTCGCTGACGCGCAGGCCGGTCGCGTACAGGAGCTCGATCATCGCCGCGTCGCGCAGCCCGCGCGCGGTGTCGCGCGGCGGCGCGGCCAGGAGGCGCGCGACCGATTCTTCGCCGAGCACCGAAGGCAGCTTGCGCGGGACCTTCGGCGAATCGATCAGCTCGGTCGGATCCGCATCGAGGTGCTTCTCCGCGACGAGGTGACGGAACAAGCCGCGGATCGCGACCAGCGCGCGCGCCCGGCTGCGCGCGCCGAGCTTCTCGGCCGCGAGCTGCATCAGGTGCTCGGTGAGATCGAGCGGCGTGACTTCGTCGATGTACGTCCGTCCGACGTGCGCGATCAGCCGCGCGAGGTCGCGCGCGTACGAGTCGAGCGTGTTCGGCGACAGGCCGCGCTCGACCTTCAGGTGATCGAGGAACAGATCGACCGCGCGATCGAGCTCGAGACGGCGCGCCACATCATTATTGTAGGAGCAGCTGGGCCAGATCGAGCAACATCACGACCTCGTCGTCCTGCTTGACCACGCCCGAGACGCACGGCGGCCCGGCCCCGATCGCCAGCGCGGGCGGCGCCGACAGCGCGTCCTTCGCCCATCGGCGCACGTCGTGGACGGTGTCGACGACCAGCGCAATCCTTTCGCCGCTGCGCGGTTGGGCGACGACGTACTTGCCCGGCGGTCCGGCCGTCACGCCGAGCCGCTTCCGAAGATCGACGACGGGCAGGAACGCGCCGCGCAGCTCGATCACGCCCTCGACGCCGGGCGCCGCGTTGGGCACCGGCGACGGCGCGCTCGGCTCGATGATCTCCCGGACCGCGAGGATCTCGAGCGCGCACTGGTACGGACCGACCGTGAAGCAGACGACCTGCAACCCCTCCATTCACCGGCGACGGTAGCAGAAATGATATGGTCCCATTCGATGGGGACTCGTCCGATTATTTTCGGGGCGCTGTGCGCTCTCGCGTTGTCGTGCGGTGGCAAGGGCGCGGTGTCGCCCACGCCGGGCACGACGAAGAATTACAAGCCGCTCGAGATGAAGGGCGACGCCAAGGCGCCCGCGCAAGCGGTGATCCTCGGCACCGATCGATCGAACGGATCGACCGTCGTCTCGCTCGTCGGGAAGGAGAACACGGTCGTCGTCGATTCGATGTGGGTCCAGCTCGGCGAGGGCCCGACCAAGGGCGGCTCGTCACCGGTCAAGCTCACGACCGGCCCGAACCCCGACGGCGACGTCCGCATCGGCATCGACGAGGAGAACATGGGCGGCGCCGGCGGCCAGTGGCGCGCGGGCGTGTGGATCGCGGCGTTCATCTCGTCGACGACGCTCGGCAAGGACCTCACCGACTTCAAGTTCAGCGCGTACGCGAAGGGCAACGTCGACGGCGCGTCCGCCTCGGGCCTCATGACCGCGGGCTTCCTCGCGTCGATGCTCGGCACCGAGATCGATCCGCAGGCGACGATGACCGGCACGATCAACCCCGACGGCACGATCGGGCCGGTCGGCGGGATCCCGCAGAAGTTCCTCGGCAACATCGAGAAGGGCAAGAAGCGCCTCGGCTACCCGATCGGCATGCGCTACTCGGACGACATCGACACCAAGCAGTCGGTCGATCTCGTCCAGCTCGCGAAGGATCACGGCGCGAGCGCGACCGAGATCCCCGACGTCTACGCCGCGTACACGTTCCTCACCGGCAAGTCGCTGCCGCGCCCGGTGCCGGTCGACGAGGCCGACATGGCGCTCGAGGACGACGTGACCAAGGCGATCGAGGCGAAGTACGCGACGTGGCAGGCGGCGATCGCGAAGAACTTCGACTCGCTCCAGCAGATCTTCGACGAGAAGGGCCTGCCGCAGTCGATCGTGAAGCTCGCGCTGGTCGCGAAGGCGAAGACGGAAGACGCCGAGAAGCTGCGCAAGCAGGGCTACATCACGTCGGCGTACAACCAGATCGCGGACGCATGGGTGTACGCGGCGTCGGCGGTGTCGACCGAGGACATCCTCGAGCTGGTGCAGAAGGGCGACTTCGTCGGCGCCAACGCGAAGCTGCACGAGTTCGTCGGCCTCGCCGGTGAGACCGAGGACGCGATCCGCGAGATCGGCAAGATCAAGCCCGACACCCTCGGCGGCCACCTGCGCATGATGTCGGCGTTCCAGCGCACCGAGGCGGGCTGGACCTTCCACGTCTTCGCCGGCGAGCTCGGCAAGGAGACCGCGGACTTCTTCGAGCAGATCAAGGACGCGTCGCCCGAGGCGCTGCAGTCGGCCGACAACGCCGACGAGATCGTCGCGCACGTCGCGCCGACGATCCTCGCGATCGCGCGCGCCAAGGCGTCGACCGACCTCGGCGTCGAGGGCCTCGACATCGAGAGCGAGAAGAGCGTGAACTACATGTGCTCGCTGCCCAACGTGAAGCGGCTCGCGAAGTCGTTCTCGTCGGCGTCGACCGCGAACCTCCAGTACTTCGAGGCGCTGTTCGTCAAGGAGCTCGCGACCCAGTTCAACGTGCCGTTCGAGACCGCGCAGGAGAAGTTCGCGATGTTCGAGCCCGACTACCTGGTCGCGACGATGTCCGCGAACATGGCGAACATGAGCGGCCTGCCCGAGCAGCTGAAGGCCGAGTGGGGCGAGGGCACGATCGCGTGGGGCCTGGCGTCGCTCGCCGGCAGCGAGCTGTCGTGGTTCAAGACGTCGCTGTTGATCTCGAAGTGGTACTCGCTCGGCGTCGACATCGATCACGACACCAGCCGCCCGACCTCGGTCGAGCACGAGAAGGCCTTCATCAACATGCTCGCGTCGGCGGAGCGGTCGGCGCGCGAGAACGCGCGCGCGGCGAAGGTCGCGACCGGCTCGATCCCGGTGCAGGCGCGCATCGCGTACCAGAACGCGAAGGTGTTGCGCGAGGGCGACCTCGCGGACAAGCTCGACGCGCTCGAGGCGTTCTGGGAGTCGAGCGTGTACTCGCAGACCGCCGTGATGCTCGCGCGAAACTGATATGGACCTCGCCGAAGCGCACCGCGTGCTCAACGTGCCCTTCGGCGCGCCGTTGGATCAGGTCCACGCGTGGCACCGCTACTACCTCGACGGGTGGAACCCCGAGAAGTACAAGCAGGACCCCGCGCAGTACCAGCGCGCGCAGCTCGAGACCGCCCGCGTGAACGCCGCGCTCGCGACGATCTTGTCGTCGCGCGCGGTGCCGCCGGCGCACGTGATCCCGCACAACGACAAGAAGGCCGGCGCGCCGGGCATGATCTTCGGCGGCATCGCCCTGTTCGTCGTCGGCGTCGCGATCACCGCGGGCACCTACGATCACGCGTCGCAGGAAGGCGGCACGTACTTCATCGCCTACGGCCCGATGGGGCTCGGCGTCGTGCTGTTCTTCCAGGGCCTCGTGCGCGCGATGCGCCGATAGCCGTTGTACGGATCTCGGACGGCAGAGCTTCCCCGGCCTTCCCGCCGCAGATTTGCCGCCCTTCCCGTCGAAGACACGGGTAGCCTTGAGCCATGTTCGACCAACGGGGACGTGGCGACTCGGGCACCGGTGCCGGCGATGCGGCGAGCCGCGCGGTGCCCGGCAAGCGCACGCTGACCGAGGCGTTGCCGGCGGCGTCGGGCGGCGCGCCGCTTCCGGACGCGCTGGGCGGCGCGCTCGGCGGCGCGCTCGGCGCGGATCTCGGCGGCGTGCGCGTCCACACCGGCGCGGCGTCGCAGGACTCCGCGGGCGCGCTCGGCGCGCGCGCGTACACGCAAGGTCAGGACATCCACTTCGGCGCGGGTCAGTACGATCCGTCGTCGCGCGGCGGCCAAGAGCTGATCGCGCACGAGGTCGCGCACACCGTGCAACAGCGCGGCGCGTCCGCGGCGGCGCCGCAGGCGAAGCTCGAGGTATCGGAGCCCGGCGACGCGCACGAGGTCGAGGCCGATCAGTTCGCGTCGAGCTTCATGCAAGGCGGCACGTCGCCCGTCACGCCGGTCTCGCACGGCGGCGTCGCGCGGCAGATCGTGCAGCGCGACCCCGGCCCGAACCAACCGCAGGCGGCGCAGGAGATCACCTGGACGATCCCGTCGTCGCTGGTGCCGGATCTCGCGGGCTCGGTGCAGACGCTGCACACCAAGGCCCAGGTCGCGATGTTCCTGCTCGTCGCGCAGAACCACGTGCTGTCGCTGCCGCATCGGTTCCGCATGGATCCGGCGCGCGTGCAGCCGATCGCCGACTCGCTGCAAGCGCAGGCCGGCCACTTCCGCACCGACGGCGCCCTCACGCAGGCCGACGTCGGCGACATGACGATCTTCTCGTCGCTGCTCGCGTCGTCGTGGCGCACCGTGATCGACGAGCTCGGCCAGCAGATCCGCACGCGCGCGGCGACGCTCGAGCAGAACATCCCGCAGACCGGCGAGCTCGACCGCATCGAGGCCGAGGTCGCCGAGGAGATGCACAACGAGTTCCTCGCCGGTCACGAGAGCAAGCTCGATCACCTGAGCCACGCGCTCCACCACATCAACGAGTACCGCGAGCGCGTCATGTTGGTCGCGCCGTGGGTGCGCGGCGCGATCAGCCTGGCCGCGTCGGCGCACACCGCCGAGCGCCTCGCCGAGTTCGCGGAGCACGGCGAGACGGTCGCGCGCGGCCTCTCGATCGCGCGCGGCGTCGTCGAGGCGGCGCGTCACCTCGATCACGCGATGCGCGGGACCGGCGCCCAGGGCGCGCAGGCCGACATCGCGAACTTCGAGACCGCGATCAACGCGATCGACATCGCGATGCCGTTCTTCGAGGCGGTGCCCGTGCTCGGCCAGCTGTGGGCCTTCTACTACGGCCCGCTCACGCGCAAGTGCATCCAGCTCCTGGGCGTGATCGCGCGCGCCGACGATCGCGAGGGACGCCAGTTCGGCTTGCTCGAGTTCATGCAGCAGCCGAGGCCGCCCGGCCAGACGCCGCAGATCCCGCGCGAGCTGATGAACTACTTCCCCGGCGGACAGCCGGTGCTCAACGTGATGTACCCGCTGGTCAACGACGGCGACGTGCGCATGAGCTCGGCGGCCGAGCAGTACTTCATCGCGCACCGCGGCCTCTTCAACGCCGGCGCCGAAGGGCACATGGACACGCAGTCGAACTGGCACGTGTTCCATCCGTCGACGTGGGGCGACGCCGCCAGCTCGCCGAACATCCTCGGCTTCCTCCAGGCCAACAAGGATCGCTGCTGGGCGATGCTCTACGGCGACATGCCTCACACCTTGCGCTGAACGCGCACGTCGTGATCTTCGAGCTCGGGCTCGAGGAACGCGAGCAGCGCCGCGCCCTCGCGCTCGACGTCGCGTAGCTCCTTCTTCGCGAGCTTCACGAACGGATCGATCGACAAGATCGCGCGGCGCTTCTCGCGTGCCGCGCGCCAGCGGCCGGCGACGCGTCCGTCGACGGTGAAGGTCGACAGCAGGCCGAGGTTGCCGGTCGAGATCAGCTTGCGGTGCGCGTCGTCGATCACGCGCGTGCGATCGGCGTGCGAGAGGATCAGGTTGTCCCAGTCGGGCAGGAAGCGCACCGGCGCGGGCGTGTCCTGGTCGGGACGCGGCGCGCGCGGCAGGTCGAACAGCTCGCGGCCCTTCGCGTCGCGGAAGACGCGCAGCTTCGGGCGCAGGCGATCGAAGACCTCGCGCAAGCGCGGCAGCCCGGACCAGACCTGCGCGTCCTGCGGCGTCGCGGGGCCGAGCGCGGCGAGGTAGCGGAGGACGAGCGCGTCGGGCTCGGTCGTGTGCTCGATCTTCGTGTCGAGGTACGACTCGGCGAGCGCGAACGATCCGCCGGTGCCCCAGCCCCACGGCGCGCCGTCGGACGCTTGCACGAGCGGCAGCATCACGCGCACCGCGTAGCCGAGCGCGCGCTCGTCGCCGTGCTTCATCGCCTTCGCGAGCCGCGGCCGCAGCTCCTCGAAGGTCATCGCGCCGCCGCCGAGCGCGTCGCGCGCCGCGCGCTCGAGCGCGTCCGGATCGATCGACGACGCCCGCGCGCCGAGCACCTTCTTCATCGCGCCGATCAGCATCGGCGCGAGCGCGGGACGGATCATGCGGTAGTCGCGCGCCGAGACCATGTGCAAGGTCGCGCGCATGAGCGTCGCGCGCACGACCTTGCGCTTCGCGATCTGCGCGCGCAGCTCATCCGCGCGGAAACCGTCGACGCGCGTCCACAACGCGACGAACGCCGGCCTCCCCAGCTGCGCCTGCACGCCGGCGAGCCGCTCGATCGCCGCGACCGGCGTCACCTTCTCGCGCGCGAGCAACATCTGCCGCGCGAGCGTCGCGCGGCCGAGCGCGCGGAGAGACATCGCGTCGTCGGTCATGGCTGATCGTATGGCATGGGATCCGGTCCCGGAACGTCGTCGGGATGGATCGGGTCCGCGCGTTTGTATCCGTCGGTCAGGAGCCACGTCGTCGCGCGCACGACGGGCAGGTGCTCCGGGTGTGGATCGATCCGCCACTCCGCGATCGCGTGCGCGCTCGAATACGGATCCGTACGCCATCGCATGTCGCGATCGCAGCCGTGATGGCGCCAGTTGTTGACGATGTAGCAGATCGCGTTGCGCGCCTGCGTGGGATTGGTGATCGCGGTCGCGTGATAGCGATAGGCGAAGACGTCGCCTTTGCGCCGGCGGAGCTCGCGGTTGAGGCGGCGCGCGGCGCTGATCGCGAAGCCCTGCATGCCGCTGCGCAGCGCGTCCTTGCCGTCGGCCTCGACGAGGAGGTGCACGTGATTCGACTGGATGCTCATGTGCACGACGCGGAAGTCGGCGCGTGCGCGCGCGTTGGCGACGGCGCGGCGGATCGCGCGATACGCGTGTCGCGTTCGTAGGCTGCGCACCTCGCGCGTCACGCGCAGCACGACATGCACCGGATGACGCGGATCGACCTCGGGACGCGGGCGATGTCGCGGATCCATGCGGCGCCCGGTCGCCGGCCGGCCTAGTTTCTTGCGAAGCGCTCCGCGCTTGGTACGCGGGCGCAGATCGATCTGGAGCTGCCCCTTGCGCCGCTCGTTCCACGCCGACCGCAGCCGCCGCTTCGTCATCCTTAGGGCAGTTTATATAGTGAGGGCCGATCCGTCACCCGAGCGGGCCGGCAATTGGCGGCATCAGGGCACGGATGAGTGCGGCGCGCGGTCGGGTTTGGTTTCCCGAGCGCCGGCATCGGCGCGGCCGCCCACGTTCGGGCGATCACGAGGCGCCGTGCCGCCGGCCTTTTGAGATTTTTCGGTTTGAGTTGGCGAGCGCCGCGCTCACGCGATGATCTGAGACTCAGCGCGCGTGGCGGAGGACGTCGGCCATGTCCTTGGTGCCGGCCGGATCGTCGATGAGCGTCACGTCCGCGGTGCGGTTGTCCTTGTCGGCTTCGTCGATCCAGAGCTCGACGGCGCGGCGCGCGCCGATGAGGCCGGAGGCGCGGCCGGGGACTTGGATCGCGTACTCGGCGATGCCGGCTTGCTCGGCGACCTCGCGGATGCGGCGCACGTCGGCGCGGAAGCGATCCTCGCCGTAGCCCTTCGAGTCGCCGAGGCCGAACAGCATCACGCGCTTGAAGGCGAGGCGGCGGCTCGCGGGCAAGAGCACCGTCTCGCCGTTCGCGCCGGTCGCGCGCTTCGCACGCAAGAGCCGAGACAAGCGGCCGTTCAAGCGCCAATCGGTGAGCCCGGCGGCGCCGCGCAGCGGCCGCTCGTCGGCGAAGAACGGGAGCAAGAGCGCGTCGCGCGCGCCTTCGTCCCACTTCGCGAGATCGGCGATCAAGACGTGCAGTCCCATCGATCACCCCTCGGGCGAGCGACCGAGCGCCGCCGCGACGCGATCGAGGATGCCGTTGACGAACGCGGGCGACTCGGCGGTGCCGAACCGCTTCGCGAGCTCGACCGCCTCGTTGATCGCGACCTTCACCGGGACGTCGAGGAAGTACTTCAGCTCGCACGCGGCGAGCCGCAGGATGTTGCGGTCGACGCGCGCACTGCGATCGAGGCGCCAGTTCTTCGACGCGCCCGCGATGATCTCGTCGACCGACGGCAGGTACTCGATCGTCTTGCGCGCGAGGTCGCGCGCGAACTCGCGGCCCGCGTCGTCGACGTCGATCTCGAACGTGTCGCCCCACGCGCGGGTCGCGGCCTCGACGTCGACACCGCCCGCCGCGTCCGCCGCGTACAGGATCTGCAGCGCGAACGCGCGCGCCTTCCTGCGCGAGCCGGGCGCCATCAGCCCTTCTCCACCGCGCGGAACAGGTTCGCCATCTCGATCGCCGCCATCGCCGCGTCGAAGCCCTTGTTGCCCGCCTTGGTGCCGGCGCGCTCGAGCGCCTGCTCGATCGTGTCGGTCGTGAGCACGCCGAAGCTGACCGGGATGGTCCCGGTCGCCGCCTGCGCGATGCCCTTCGCCGCTTCACCGGCGACGTAGTCGAAGTGCGGGGTCGCGCCGCGGATCACCGCGCCGAGCGCGATCACCGCGTCGACGCCGCCCTTGGCGAGCACGCGCCGCACGACCTGCGGCATCTCCCACGCGCCGGGGCAGCGATAGATCGTCACGCGATCCGCGCTGCCGCCGGTGCGGACGATCGCGTCGATCGCGCCTTGCACGAGCGGCTCGACGATCAAGCCGTTGAAGCGCGCCGCGACGATCGCGAACGTGAGCCCAGTCGACGAGAGGTTGCCTTCGATCGATCGCGTCATTTCTTCTGCTCCACCGCTTTGATCTCGGGCGCGCGCCGCGGCCGCGCGGGCAGCGGCACGCGCTCGACGACCTCGATGCCGAAGCCCTCGATGCCGGGGATGCGGCGGTCCGAGTACGCCATCAACTTGATCTTGCGCAGCCCGAGATCGGCGAGCACCTGCGCGCCGAGGCCGAAGTCGCGCAGCGCCTCGCTCGACGCGTCGGACTTGGGCGCCGCGGGCGGCGCCGTGCGCTGCAGCACCGTGCGCTCGAACGAGCGGGCGAGGCTCGTGCGCTGGTGGTTGTAGACGTACAGGAAGACGCCGGCGCCGGCCTCGTCGATCATGCGCAGCGCGGTCTCGACGTCGGGGCGCATGCCGAACGGATCGCAGAACGGATCGAGCGACAAGACGCGCACGAGCACGGCCTGTCCTTCCGCGCTCAGCGCCGCGACGTCGCCGCGCACGAGCGCGACGTACTCGGTGTCCTCGACGTCGGTCGTGTAGAGGAGCGCGCGGAACGGATCGCCCGCGCCGAGCGCGCCGGGGCGGATCAAGCCGGCGCCGCGCTGCTTGACGATGTGCTCGCGCTGCAGGCGATACGCGATCAGATCGGCGACGCTGCAGATCAAGAGGCCGTGCTTCTGCGCGAACGCCTCGAGCTCGGGCATGCGCGCCATCTCGCCGTCCTCGCGCATGATCTCGCAGATCACGCCCGCAGGCTTGAGCCCGGCGAGGCGCGCGAGATCGACCGAGCCCTCGGTCTGGCCGGTGCGCACGAGCGTGCCGCCCTTGCGCGCGCGCAGCGGGAAGACGTGGCCGGGCGAGACCAGATCCTCGGGGCGCGCGTCGTCGGCGATCGCGGCGCGCACGGTGACCGCGCGATCCTTCGCGCTGATGCCGGTCGAGACGCCGCGGCGCGCCTCGATCGAGACGGTGAACGCGGTGCCGAGCGACGCCTGGTTGTCGCGCACCATCATCGGCAGCTCGAGCCGATCGATCATCGGGCCGTCCATCGCGAGGCAGATCAGGCCGCGCGCGTGGGTCGCCATGAAGTTGATCGCCTCGGGCGTGACGCGCTCGGCGGCCAGCACGAGGTCGCCCTCGTTCTCGCGATCCTCGTCGTCGACGAGGATCACCATCTTGCCGGCGAGGATGTCGGCGATCGCGCGCTCGACGCGGTGAATCGCGGTGGTCATGGGCGATAGCCTCCCAGCATCTTCTCGACGTACTTCCCGATCACGTCGACCTCGAGGTTGACGCGCCGGCCGACGGGCTTGTCGGTCAAGGTCGTCTTCGATGCGGTGTGCGGGATGATCGCGACGTCGAACGACTCCTGATCCGCACGATTGACGGTCAAGCTGATGCCGTCGATCGCGATCGAGCCCTTCTCGACGATGTACTTCGCGAGCCCCTGCGGGATGCGCACCGTATAGATGATGTTCGCGCCGAGGTCGCGGCGCGCGGTGATCTCGCCGACGCCATCGACGTGGCCGGCGACCATGTGGCCGCCGAGCCGGTCGCCGACTCTCAGCGCGCGCTCGAGGTTGAGCTTCGAGCCGATGCGGACGTCGCCGATCGTGGTGCGCGCGAGCGTCTCGGCCCCGGCGAGCACTTGATACGCGTCCTTGCTCGTCTCGGTGACGGTCAAGCAGACGCCGTCGTGCGAGATCGACTCGCCGAGCACCACATCGCTCGCCGCGAAGGCGGTCGGACGCACCGTGATCACCAGCGCGTCCGATCGGCGATCGGCGCGGATCACGCTGCCGACGTCTTCGACGAGCCCGGTGAACATCGTCCTACGATTACCATGAGTTGGTGGCCTATGGGCTGCCGCCTTAGGCTGCACGACTGAAGGCCGCTCTAAGCGCCGATTCCCTCGAAGAGCACGTCGCACAGGCGGTCGGCTAGCGCTTCGCTCGCGGTCAGCCCCATCGGTAGCGCGCGGGCGGCGATCTGCGGGAGGACGCCGACCGCGGCGGTGATCAGGCCGAGCAGCGGCGTCGGGATCGTCTTGTCGAGGTGCCCCGCGTGCTTGCCACCCTCGATCGCGGCGAAGACGATCGGCAGGTGGCCGCGCCACGCGCGCGCGAAGACCGCCGCGCGTCGCTCGGGCGACTTGATGCCCTCGCTGATCACGAGGCGGAACGTCTCGGCCTCTTCCGGCGTGAACGATCCGATGCGGCGGAACAGCGCGCGGATGCGCTCGCGGATCGGAGCGTCGCCGCCGAGCGCGTCGGCGAAGGTCGCGACGATGTGCTGGTACGGCGCCTCGATCACCGCGAGGAACAGATCGTCCTTGGTCGGGAAGTAGTAGTAGATCATCCCGAGGTTGGTGCGCGCGCGCCGCGCGATCGCGCGCAACGACGACGCGTCGACGCCGATCTTCAGGAACTCGACGCGCGCCGCGCGGATGATCCGATCGCGGATGTTGCTGCGCGGGCGCGCCATCAGCCCAGCTTCTTTCGGAAGCGCACGCTCGTGAGGATCACGAGCACGCCGAGGATGATCGCGAGCGAGAGCACCTCGGGCGCGAGCTCCGCGAAGCCGGCGCCCTTCAAGACGATGCCGCGGATGATGCGGAGGAAGTGCGTGAGCGGCAGGCCGGTCGAGAGGATCTGCGCGAACTTCGGCATGCCGGCGAACGGGAACATGAAGCCGCTGAGCAAGATGTTGGGCAAGAGGAAGAAGAACGACATCTGCATCGCCTGCTGCTGCGTCTTCGCGAGCGTCGAGAAGAAGAGGCCGAGCGCGAGGTTGCCCGCGATGAACAGCGACGCGAGCAGGTAGAGCAGCGAGATCGTCCCGATGAACGGCACGTCGAAGAGCTGCGTGCCGACGATCAGGATCAAGGTCATCTGCACGTAGCCGGCGACGATGTACGGGAGGATCTTGCCGATCACCAGCTCGGTCGACTTCACCGGCGACACGATCAGCTGCTCGAGCGTGCCGCGCTCGCGCTCGCGCACGATCGCCATCGACGTAAACATCACCATCGTCAGCGTGAGAATCACGCCGACCAAGCCCGGCACGATGTACACGGCCGTGCGGAGGTCGGGGTTGTAGAGGATCGAGGTCGCGACGTCGATCGCCGGCGGTCGATGCGCGCCGAGCGCGGACAAGGCGCCGATCACGCTCGCCGCGGTGTTCGACGCGCTCGCCACGGTCTGCGGATCGCTGCCGTCGACGAGCAGCTGCACGTGCGCGGGCCGGCCGCGCGCGAGATCGCTGCCGTAGCGCGCGGGGATCACGAGCGCGACGCCGGCGTCGCCCGAGCGCATCGCGACCTGGATGTCGTCGTAGCCGCGCGCCTCGCCGACGATGTCGTAGTAGCCGGTGACCTCGAGCCGGCGCGCGAGATCGCGCGACGCCGCGGTGCGATCGGCGTCGTACACGACGGTCGGCATGTGCCGCACGTCGGTGTCGATCGCGTAGCCGAACAAGACGAGCTGCATCAGCGGCAGCATCACCATCATGCCGATCGTCAGACGATCGCGGCGCAGCTGGATCAGCTCCTTCCGCGCGACGACGAGGATGCGATGCAGCCTCATCGATCACCTCGCCGCCTGGGGGCCCCGGGTCCTCGCCCTTCCGGGCTCGGCTCGGCCTTCGGCCTCGGCCCTGCCCCGTTCGGCGGCTCTACGGCTTCCTCTTCGGCTCTGACCATCGACACGAAGGCGTCTTCGACGGTGACGCGCGCCTTGCGCGGCTCGCCGTCGGGCGCGACCTCGCGCAGGAGCTCGATCGGATCGACCGACGCGTGGGTGACGACGCGCAGCGTGTGGCCGTAGTGCTCGATCTCGTCGACGCCCGCGCGCGAACGCAACGACTCGGCCGCCGCATGCGAGGTGTCGGGAAGATCGATCTCCGCGGCCAAGAGCCCGCGCCGCGCGACGACGTCGTCGGGGCGGCCCTCGTCGAGCACGTGGCCGCGGAAGATGAACGCGAGGCGATGACAGCGCTCCGCTTCGTCCATGTAGTGCGTCGTCAAGAGGATCGTCGTGCCGCCGGCGGCGAGCCGATGGATCTCTTTCCAGAAGGCGCGGCGGCTCACCGGATCGACGCCCGCGGTCGGCTCGTCGAGGAACAGGAGCGGCGGCTGGTGGATCGTCGACGACGCGAGCGCGACGCGCTGCTTCCATCCGCCCGACAGCGTGCCCGCGAGCTGCTTGCGCCGCGGCACCAGCCCGGTCGTCTCGAGGACCTCGTCGACACGCGCGCGACGCCGCGCGCGCGACACGCCGTAGATCCCCGCGTAGAAGTCGAGGTTCTCCTGCACGGTCAGGTCCTCGTAGAGCGAGAACCGCTGCGTCATGTAGCCGATACGCTGCTTGATCTGCTCCTGCTCGTGCGCGATGTCGTAGCCGACGACGCGGCCCTTGCCGCCCGACGGATCGAGGATGCCGCACAGCATGCGGATCGTCGTCGACTTGCCGGCGCCGTTGGGACCGAGCACGCCGTAGATCTCGCCCTTCTTCACGCGCAGCGAGACGTCGCGCACGGCGACGAGGTCGCCGAAGCGCCGCGACAGGTGATCGGTCTCGACGATGAAATCGGCGTCGTTCCGATCGTTCACTTGGCACCCCCGAACGTCACGTACGCGGGCAGCCCCGCGTGCAGCGCGCCCTGCGGATCCTCGAGGCGCACGCGCACGCGCACCATCAGGTTCGGGCGCTCGCGCGGCGAGAAGACGAAGCGCGGCGTGAACTCCGCCTCGGGATAGATCAGCTCGACGGTGCCGTGCGCCTCGGTGTCGAGCCCCTCGACCTTCAAGGTCGCGGCGTCGCCGATCGCGACTTTCGGCGCGTCGGGCACCGGCACGAAGACGTCGGCGTACGGCTTCTTGGTGTCGACCAGCGACAGGATCGGCACGCCCGCGCCCGCGAGCTCGCCGGCTTGGAGGTAGACGTCCTGCACGACGCCGTCGGCGGGCGCCGTGATCGCGCGCTTCTCGATCCGCTTGTCGTCGAGCGCGAGCGCCTCGGTCGCCTGCGCGACGCGCGCCTGCGCGCGGTCGATCTCTTCGCCGCGCGCGCCCTTGCGCAGCGCGCGCAGCTTCTCCTCCTGCGCTTGCCTCGTGCCGGTCGCCGCCGCGAGCTGCGCTTCGAGCAGGTCGAGCCCCGCCGCCGGCAAGGCGCCCTTCTCGACCAAGGTGCGCTGGCGGCCGAGCTCGATCTGCGCGTTCTTCTCCGCCGCCTTCGCCGACGTCAGCTGCGCCTCGGCGGCGCGCACGTCCTCCGCGCGCGAGCCCGCCTTGATCAGATCGAGATCGGCCTGCGCGACCGCGACCGCGCGCGCGTCGACGCTCTTCGCCTGCTTGTCGAGCGTGTCGTCCTGCTTCGCGATCGGCGTGCCGGCGGTGATGCGCTGGCCGCGGTGCACGCTGACGTCGATCACTCGCCCGGGCTGCTCGAACGAGAGGTCGCGCGCCTCGTACTCGATCATCCCCTGGTAGCGACCGTCGGTGAGGTCGGCCTTGTGGCACGCCGCCGCCCCCGCGATCACCGCCACCAGCCACGCCGCATTCTTTATCATACGTCTGATTATAATGCG
>DATJIA010000044.1:0-20680 GCA_035493675.1 Kofleriaceae bacterium
CGCGCCGTAGAAGAGCGCGGTGCCGACCGCGGCGAAGATCATCGCGGTCGCGATCGAGTACGCGAGCTCGCGATGCAGGTCGGCTGCCGGCGCGAACGCGCCGCGAACGTGCCGCGGCTCGAAGCGCGCCCTGCCCCACACCCACACGATCAGGTACGCGAGGCCGGCGACGACCAGGTAGCGGCCGCCGTCGAACGCGAGCATCGTGGCGAAGATCCCCAACATACGGCTCCGTATGTCGATTGGGTTCCCACATACGGTGTGGTATGTCAAGGCGAATGGCGAAGCCGGCCGCCCGCGACACCAGCGACACCCGCGACGCGTTGATCGACGCCGCGACCCTCGAGCTCGCCGAGAAGGGCCTCGATTCCGCGAGCCTCGACTCGATCTGCGCGCGCGCGGGCTTCACGCGCGGCGCCTTCTACGTGCACTTCGCGGATCGCGACGAGCTGCTGGTCGCCGTGCTCGATCGCGTGCTCACGCGCTACCAGGAGCGGCTCATGCCCGACGGCGTCGCCGCGGATCTGCGCAGCACGATCGTTCGCTACGTCGCGATGGTCGGCGCTGGCGACGCGCCGACCGTCGGCACGCCGAGCTGGCGCTTCCGCCACACGCTCGGCGCGGTCGCGCGCGTCCCCGCGGTGCGCGACAAGTACCTCGCGCTCCAGCAACGCGGCGCCGAGCGCATCGCGCGCGCCACGCGCGCCGGCCAACACGCGCGCACCGTGCGCGACGACATCGCCGCCGAGACGATCGGCGAGATCCTCACCGTGCTCTCGCTCGGGATCAGCGCCGCGGTCGAGATCGGGATGCCGCTCGATCTGCTCGCGGGCGGCGCGGCGATCGAGAAGCTGCTCGCGCCTCCGCCGCGCGCGCGCGTCAGAGCGGCGCGCCCTCCTCGCCGAGCCCCTCGAACAAGGGGCCGGTGAGGTAGCGCTCGGCGGTGTCGGGGAGCACGACGACGATCGTCTTGCCGGCCCAGCGCGGATCGCGCGCGACGCGCACCGCCGCGACGACCGCCGCGCCCGACGAGATCCCGCACAGGATCCCTTCTTCGCGCGCGAGCCGGCGCGCCATCGCCATCGACTCGTCGTTGCCGACCAGCTCGACCTGATCGACGAGCGCGAGCTCGAGGTTCTTCGGCACGAAGCCGGCGCCGATGCCCTGGATCTTGTGCGCGGCGGGCGCGAGCGCCTGCTTCGCGAGCGTCTGCGTGATCACGGGCGACGCGCTCGGCTCGACCGCGACCGACCAGAGCGGCCGCTGCTTCGTCCGCTCGATGAAGCGCGACACGCCGGTGATCGTGCCGCCGGTCCCGACGCCGCACACGAGCACGTCGACGGCGCCGTCGGTGTCGTTCCAGATCTCGGGGCCGGTCGTCTCTTCGTGCACGCGCGGGTTCGCGGGGTTCTCGAACTGCGACATGCGCGTGTAGCGCCCCGGATGATCGCTCGAGATCTTTTCGGCGCGGGCGAGCGCGCCGCGCATGCCCTCGTCGCCGGGCGTGAGCACGAGCCGCGCGCCGAGCGCGGCGAGCACGCGCCGCCGCTCGACGCTCATCGTGTCGGGCATCGTCAGCACGCACTCGTACCCGCGCGACGCCGCCGCGAACGCGAGCGCGATGCCGGTGTTGCCGCTGGTCGCCTCGATGACGCCGCGGGTCTTGCTCGTGCCGCCCAAGACGCCGCGCTGCTCGGCGTCCCAGATCATCGCCGCGCCGATACGGTCCTTGACCGAGTAGGCCGGGTTGCGTCCTTCGATCTTCGCGAGCACGGTGGCCTTCGCGCCGCCGTCGACGACGCGGTTGAGCTTGACGAGCGGAGTGCGGCCGATGCTGCGCGTGTTGTCTTCGAAGATCACGACCCCATTGTAGGCCAGGTCGCGAACACGCGCGCGAACCGCGCCGGCGCGACGATGCCGCGCGCGACGAGCGTGCGGTCGGCCTCGGCGATCGACGTCGCGTCGCCGGTGAGCTCGGCGCCGCGGCGTCGCGCGAGCGCGGCGAGCGTGGTCATCTGGCAGCTCTCGGCGTCGGCGATCGCGCCGGCGAGCAGCTCGCGCGCCTGACCGACGTCGCCTGACAGCGTCGCGGCCGCCGCCATCGCGACGCGCACGAACGCGCGCACGTACGGCACCTTCACGCGGCGGAGCCCGCGCAGCTCGCGTCGCGCGGTCGCCGCATCGCCGCGCCGGATCGCGACGCGCGCGAGCAGGTAGCGCGTCTCGGTCGCGACCGCCTCGACGTGCGCGAACGCGCGCCCGAGGAACGGACGGATCGCGGGCGCGAGCTCGTCGATCGCCGCGACGTCGTCGGCGTACAGCGCGAGCTCGAGCCGCGCGCGGGTGTCGAACCAGTGCTGGAGATGGAGCCCGTCCTCGCGCGCCGACCACGACACCGAGCGCAGCTGCGCGCGCGCGCGCGCGACGTCGTCGGCGGCGAGCCACACGCAGTTCGACGACCACACGAACGTCGTCGCCGCGTAGCGATCGCCGCGGCGGAGCGCGTCGCGCACGTACTCGGTCTGCCGCTCGCGCAACCGATCGTAGTCGCCCATCCGGCGCAGCGCGAACAAGAGGAAGTTGCGCACGTGGTTGAGCTCGGCCGAGGTGCCGACCGATCGATCGCGCAGCTGTGCCTCGGCGTCGCGGAGGATCTCGTACGCCTTGGCGTGGCCGCCGCCGAAGAACTCGGTGACGCCGTCGGCGGCGCGCGCCCACGCGAGCAGGAACGGCGACCGGCACTGCTCGGCGATCGCGCGCGCCTGCACGACCAGCTCGCGCGCGGCGGCGACGCGGATGCCGCTCGCCGCCAGGTACATCGCGTGATACGCGAGCGCGTACGCGATGCGGCGGCGATCGCCGATGCGCAGCGCGACCAGGACCGCGCGCGCCTGGAAGACCGCGCCCGGCAGGACGTCGACCATCGACAGGCCGAGCGACGCCGAGCGCATGACGTCGAGGCGCAGCTGATCGAGCGAGTCGCGCGCGTTGGGCGCGCGCTCGCGGAACTTCGTGCCGCGCAGCGCGATGCGCGCCCATCGCAGGACCAGCGTGCGCTTCGCCGCCGCGGTCGACGACGGCAGGTGCTCGCCGATCTCCTCGAGCACCTGGCGAAGCAGCGCGAGGCCTTCGTGGATGTGGCCGCTGATCAAGAGCTCGTGCGCGGCGGCGCGCCGGCACTGGAACGCGGCTTCCGGATCGGCGCCGTCGGCGGCGGCGAGGAACGCGGCGGCCGAGTCGGGGCCGCGGCCGGCGTAGCCGAGCGCCTCGGCGCGGCGCACGAGCAGCTCGCGGCGCCGATCCTCGTCGGGGCGACCGAGGCGGAGCGGCACCGCCCACAGCTCGGCCGCGAGATCGAACGCGAGCGCCTCCTCGGCGCGGCGCGCGGCCTGCTCGGCGAGATCGGCCGCGTACTCGGTCGCGCCCGCGGCCTCGAGGTGGCGCACGACCGTCAGCGGATCCTTCTCCGCGATCGGCGACGCGATCAAGATCGACGCGAGCCGCTCGTGATAGCGGCGGCGGCGCGTCCGCGGCACGCGCGCGACCACCGCCTCGCGCACGCGATCGTGATAGGGCTCGACCGGATCGCTGCCGCGCGTGCCGCCGGTGCGCACGAGCGAGGTCGCGCGCAAGGCGTCGAGCGCCTTCGCGAGCGTGCGCGAGTCGAGGCCGCACGCCTGCCCGACGATGCCCTGCGGCAGCGGCGAGCCGGCGACCGCGACCAGCTCGAGCACGCGGCGCGCGCGTTGATCCATGCGCGTGACGCGCGCCCACAGCGCGTCCTCGAAGCGCGACGAGGTCGCGCGCGGCGCTTCGCTGTGGCGCACGAGCTCGGACAAGAACATCGGATGACCGCCGGCGTCGTCGACGAGCGCGTCGGCCTCTTGCGCGCGCGCGGGCGCGAGGATCTGGATCAGCGCGCGGCCTTCCTCTTGCGACAGGCGGCCGAGCGAGATCGTGCGCACCGGTCCCGGCAGCTCGGGGCGCGGCGAGGCGTCGCTGCGCCGCGTGAGCACGACCAGCACGCGCGGCGCGTTGGGCGGGTGCACGATCTCGCGCAGGAGCGCGATCGAGTCGGTGTCGGCCCACTGCACGTCGTCGATCACGACGACGACCGTGTGCATCGCCGCGAGCTGTCCCAACAACCAGCGAAGCCCGCGGAACGCGCGCGACCTCAGCTCGACCGGCGACGCCGGGCGCGGCACGGACATGCGCGCGATCGCCGGCACGCGCCGCAGGACCGGGAAGACGCGCGCGAGCGCCTCGACCTCGTTCGTGAGCAAGAGCGCGACGTCGAGCGGATGACGGCGCAGGAGATCGCGCGCGAGCGCGTCGACGATGCCGTCGATGCCCTTGAACGGCACGCTCTCGCGCTCGTAGCAGCGCCCGGCCAGGACCATCGTGCCGGGCCGCGACGTCTGCACGTGATCGACGAACGCGCGCACGAGCACGCTCTTGCCGATGCCGCTCTCGCCCTCGACGAAGACGACGCCCGTTCCACCGGCAGCGACCTCGTCGAGCGCGTTGTCGAGCTGCGCGAGCTCGCGCGCGCGCCCGACGAACGGTGTCGGCTGCTCGACGTGCGGCTGCGCGCGCGCGGTGAGGCGCGCGACGATCGCCGGCGCGGTCGGACGATCGTGCGGATCGACGTGCAAGAGATCGACGCACAGCGCGGCGAGATCCGCGGGCACGCCCGGCCCGCGCGGCGGCGGCGGCTCCTCGGTCTGCTTGCGCATCAGGATCTCGAGCGGCGCGCCGTCGAACGGCAGGCGCCCGGTGAGCGCCTCGTACAACATCACGCCGAGCGAGTACGCGTCGGCCGCCGGCGAGACCGACGGCGAGCGCGCCTGCTCGGGCGCCATGTACGCCGCGGTGCCGACGACGTCGTGGCCGCCGCTGCGATGGCGCGCCGACGCCTCGCCGACCAGCCCGAAGTCGAGCACGACCACCCGGCCCTTGCGCGTGACGAGCACGTTCGACGGCTTGAGATCGCGATGCACCTTGCCCGCGCGGTGCAGCGCCTCGAGCCCGCTCGCGAGCTGGCGCACCGCATCGCGCAGGCGCGCCTCGAACGCCGGATGCTCGTCGGAGTCGTCGGCGTCGCCGCCGTTGCGGATCCAATCGATCAGCGGCCAACCCTCGACCAGCTCCATCGTGAAGAACCAGTGACCGTCGTCGTGCAAGAGCTCGCCGAGCCGCACGAGGTTGCGGTGATCGAGGTCGGCGCGCGCGCGGAACTCGGTCTTCAGGCGATACAAGCCCTGCGCGTCGAGCTCGCGCACGGTCTTGAGCGCGACCGTCATGTCGCGCTCGCGATCGTAGGCCTCGTACACGACGCCCATGCCGCCCTCGCCGATCATGCGACGAAGCTCGAACCGCGCGTTGCCCGCGAAACGCGGCGCGGGTGCGCGCGGACCAGACGCCAAACTGCGAGGCGTCGACATCACCTCCAGTATGCGGGGCGCACCTCGCGAAAGTGATACGCAACTCCTGGCACCGCGCGCATTTGCATGAAACGACCGTAGGGCCGCTGACCAAAGCGGAGATCACGCTCTGCTAGAATGCAGATCGTGGGGGGTGCGATGCGCCGTGCGGCGCTCGTGGTGGTGATCGCGGCGCTCGCGGGTCCGGCGGCGGCAGATGATCTGACGTTGGCGGATCTGAAGTGGCCGACGACGACGCGATCGGCGATCACGCGCTGGCGCGCGCACGTCGTCGACGCTGCGGGTGGCCGTCGCGTCGGCGTGCTCGTGCGCGGCGCGCGCGTGGCGTGGAAGCGCATCGTCGGCGCGCGCGATCACTGCGGCGCGTGGCTCGAGCTCGAGCCGCGCGGCTACGCGTGCGCGCACGATCTGAAGCCGAGCGACGAGGACGTCGTGCCCACCATCGTCGATCAGGCGCCGATCGAGCGGTGGGCCGACGTCAAGAAGGACGGCGCCGACGCCTACGACTCGCCCGACGACATCACCGCCGGCGCGGTCGCGCGCGTCGTGCCCGACAAGACGTTCGTCGCGGTGAAGGCGAACGCGCGGTCGGTGAAGCTCGGCGGCGTCCGCTACGTGAAGACCGACCAGGGCTGGATCGCGAGCGATCGGCTGTCGTGGTACGAGCCGTCGGAGTTCGCGGGGCTCGAGCTCGCGACCACCGCGCCGCCGTCGTGGCCGTTCGCGTGGATCGTCCCGCACCGCCACGGCGCGAAGGTGATCGTGCGCGACGACAACGGCGCCGAGCTGCGCGAGCTCGCGGCGCGCGACGTGGTCGCGGTGATCTCCGTCCGCGGCCCGCAGGTGCAGATCGCGACCGGCGAATGGATCGATCGCGACGATGTCCGGATCGCGGACAAGACGTCACGGCCCGACGGCGTCGGCGACCACGACAAGTGGCTCGACGTGAGCCTCGACGAGCAGGTCCTGATCGCCTACGAAGGCGACACGCCGGTCTTCGCGACGCTGGTCTCGACCGGCCGCAAGCGCTGGGAGACGCCGACCGGCATCTACCGCGTCGCCGGCAAGTACGCGCGCGTGCGCATGCAGGATCCGGGCGGCATGGCCGACGAATGGAACGTCGCCGACGTGCCGTGGACGATGCGCTTCCGCAAGAACTTCGCGCTGCACGGGACCTACTGGCACGACGGCTTCGGCCGCGCGCGCAGCCACGGCTGCGTCAACCTCTCGCCGTCGGACGCCCACCGCCTCTACGCGTGGACCACGCCGGACGTGCCCGACGGTTGGTCCGAAGCCGAAGCCTCCGCCGACGACGCGACCGGCACGCCGGTGCGCATCCGCAGCGCGCGCGATCCCGATCCGATCTGGCGCCGCTTCGACGGCAAGCCGCTCGCGCCGATCGATCCTTAGATCAGAGCTGCCACCAACGCTTCTTGGTCTTCTTCTCCGCCGCGCACTTGCATCGCTGGTCGGGAGCGACGCCCCGCAGGACTTGCTCGACGTGGGCGCCGCAACCCGAGAAGGTCGGCTTCCCGCACTCGGTACACGTGATTCGAACGCACATCGCTCTGTCCTCCTATCACAAGCGGTCGATCGCGCGCGCCAACTTCGCGCGCACCTCGGCGGCGATCGGCGCGAGGGCCGGGTCCTGTGCCGCGATCGTCCCCATCGGATCGATCGCGATCACGTTGGCGCCGCCGCCGTCGCGCTCATACACGACGACGTTGCACGGCAGCATCACGCCGAGCTCCAGCTCGACGCCGAGCGCGCGGTGCGCGTAGCTCGGGTTGCAGGCTCCGAGGATCTTGTAGCGGCGATGATCGACGCCGAGCTTCGCCTTGAGCGTCGCGGCGACATCGATCTCGGTGAGTACGCCGAAGCCTTCGGACTTCAGCGCCTCGGGCACGCGCGCGAGCGCCTCGTCGTAGCCGACCGTCAATTCCCTGCGGATTCCCGGCACCATGCACGTGAGAGCCTCGCGGCGCCGGAAGGATTCACGCACCGATCGCGGTGCGCAGCGCCCGGCGAACGGCGGCGCGCACCGGCGGCGGCACTTCTCCCCCGGGGATGCGGCGGCACAGCGACACGGTGCGCTGCAGGGTCTCGCACGCGCCGGCGCAGCGCGGGCAGCTCGCGAGGTGCGCTTCGACCTGTGCGCACGCCGCCTGATCGATCTCCGCGTCGACGTACGCCGACAATTCCTGCGCGAGCTCGGGGCACGGCGTCGGACCGGCCGCGTCGTCGCCGAGGAGCGCCGCCAGGTTCGCGCGCAGCTCCATGCGCCCGCGGTGCAGGCGGCTCTTGAGCGCGCCGACCTCGACGCCCGCGACCTCGGCGGCCTCGTCGGCGGAGAGCCCCTCGACGTCGCGCAAGACGACCGCCTCGCGATACGCGGGCGCGAGCGCCGCGAGCGCCGCGGCCAACGCCGCGCCGATCTCGCGCGCGTGCGCCTTCGCGTCGGGCTCGCAGTCTTCGGGCGCCGCCGCGCCTTCGGGGACTTCGCCGTCCGCGCGCACGCTCGCGCCCGGCCGCCGCTGCTTGATGCAGAAGCTCCGCGCGATCTGATAGAGCCACGTCGACAGGCGCGCCTCGCCGCGAAACCCCGACAGCCCGCGGAAGGCCGCGATCATCGTCTCCTGCAGCGTGTCGCGCGCGTCGTCTTCGTTGCCGCACATGCGCAGCGCGAAGCGATAGATCTGCGGCTCGTACGCCGCGAGCAGCGCCTCGATCGCCTCGGCGTCGCCGGTCCGGGCGCGCGCGATCAGCTCGGTGTCGTCGCCAGCCACGTCCCGATCATACGATCAGACGGCGCGCGCGCGTACCGCGTCCATGTCGAGGTCGCGCACGAGCTCGATCAGGCGATCGAGCGCGGCCGGCGGCAGCGCGCCCGCCTGCTCGAAGACGAGCACGCCGTCGCGGAACGCCATCAAGGTCGGGATCGATCGGATCTCGAACGCGCCCGCGAGCGCCGGCTCCGCATCGACGTCGACCTTCGCGAACGTGACGTCGCGATGCGCGGCCGCGGCGCGCTCGTAGATCGGCGCGAACGCGCGGCACGGCCCGCACCAGCCCGCCCACCAGTCGACGAGCACGATCCCCTGCTTCACCGTCGAGCTGAACGTCTGCTCGGTCAGATCCTTCGTCATTCCCGTGAGAGCCGCGCGCCGCGCGAACGATTCGCGCCGCGTTCGCGGGCGCGGCGCAGGACCTGCGCGCGGCATCGCGTCGCACCGCGCACCGTCGCGGCGGCGAGGCGGCTCCCACACGCAGGAGGTCATCATGCTGGACCGCAACGAAACCGCGCTCGATCGCGCGCTCCGCATCGTGCTCGGCACGTTTCTCCTCGCGCTCGTCTTCGTCGGCCCGCGCACTGCATGGGGATGGATCGGGATCATCCCGCTCGTCACCGGCGTCGCCGGCTATTGCCCGCTGTACTCGCTGATCGGCGCGAAACCGCGCGGCGATCACGGAGGAGGTTGTTGCTCATGAGCGTCGCACCGTTCCCGCATCGCTACGAGGTCTCGCTCGCGGATCGCACGATCCGATCGGCGCCGCGCGATCCGATCGCCGCCGGCGCGCCGCCGCAGTTCGGCGGCGACGAGCGCGCGTGGAGCCCGGAGGAGCTGCTCGTCGGCGCGGCGCTCGAGTGTCTGTGGACGACGTTCGAGGCGTACGCGCGCCGCGACGCGCTCGCGATCCACGGCTGGTCGGGCAAGGCCGTCGGCGTGCTCGATCGCGGCGTCGCCGGTGGCGTGCCGACCTTCACGTCGATCACGCTCCGACCCGAGATCCTGGTCGCGCAGGGCGACGAGGCGCGCGCGGAGAAGTTGATCGCGACCGCCGAGGATCGCTGCATCATCTCGCGCGCGTTGCGAGTCCCGGTCACCGTCGAAGCGACGATCCGCGCGGCCTGATAAGCTGCGCGCGTGGCACCGCGCGTACCCCGCGTCCGAATGGCGATCGCGGTGCTCGTCGTCGGCGCGGCCGCGGCGACCGCGTCGCTCGGCTTCCGCGTCGCGCTGCACGAGGTGTATCGGCTGATCCTCGGCGACGAGAGCGTCCTGCGCGGCGCCGCGGCGCTGCCGGCGTGGGCGTGCGTCGTCTTGCCCGCCGCCGGCGCGGTGATCGCGGTGTCGATCGCGCGCTTCGGGCGCGCCGGCAACAGCGGCGTCGGCGGCGTGATGGAGGCGGTCACGCTCGGGCGCGGGCGCATCTCGTTCAAGGCGAGCGTCACGCGCGTGGTCGCGTGCTTCGCCGCGGTCGCGAGCGCCGGCGCGATCGGACGCGAGGGTCCGATCATCCAGCTCGGCGCCGGCATCGGCGACGCCGCCGGCCGTCGCGGCGGGCTCACCGAGGCGCAGGCGCGCCTGCTGATCGCGGTCGGCACCGCCGCCGGCTTCGCGGGCGCGTACGGCACGCCGCTCGCCGCGATCTTGTTCGTGTGCGAGGTCGTCACGATCTCGACGGCGGTGCGGCTCGTGCTCCCCGCCGCGATCGCCGCGGTGCTCGCCGGGATCATCGCCGGCTTCAAGCCGCTCTACGCGCAGCGCATCTTCGAGATGCACCACGTCGGCGAGCTGGCGGCGTTCGCGGCGCTCGGCGTCGGCGGCGGGCTCGTCGGCGTCGGCTTCATGTGGCTGCTCGCCGGCGCCGAGCGCGCGTTCCACAAGATCCCCGGACCGGCGCCGGTGCGCGCGGCGGTCGGCGGCGCGATCGCGGGCGCGATCATGATCGGCGCGCCCGAGGTCGCGGGCAACGGCTACGAGGCGATCCGCGATCTGCTCGACGTCGGCGCCGCGGCGGGCACGCTCGCGCTCCTGATGCTCGCGCGCGCGGCGGCGACGTCGTCGATGGTCGCGTCGGGCGTGCCCGGCGGTGTCTTCACGCCGACGCTCTTCCTCGGCGCTTCGCTCGGACGTCTGCTCGCGCTCGCGCTCGCCGGTTTCGGCCTGCACGTCGACGGCGGTACGTACGCGGTCGCCGGCATGGCCGCCGCGACCGCCGCGACCACGCACGCGCCGCTCATGGCCAGCGTCATGCTGCTCGAGATCACCGCCGACGCCGCGCTGATCGTGCCGATCCTGCTCGCCGCGACGATCGCGACGATCACCGCGCGCTCGATCCACCGCGAGTCGCTCTACACCGAGGAGCTGCGCAAGCGCCGCGTGATCTGGCCGTCGCGCGCGCCGGTGCCGGTCGTCGACGTCGAAGGCGGCGGCGGAATCTAGCGCTTCTCGGTCAGGACATCGTTCAGCGCGTCGTAGCTCTCGGCCGCGCCGTCCTCCATGCCGGACTTGATCACCGCGTCGCGGATCTCCTGCGACGCGTACGTGCAGGTCGCGATCATCGTGGTCTTGCCGTCTTTCTCGACGAAGCGCGTGGTGATCGTCGAGTCGCCGGGGAAGTCGTCGAACGCCTCGGTGTGCACCATGCGGTCGGGCGCGCCGAGCTCCTTGTAGACGCCGGACATGCCCATGTCGTGGCCGTTGGGCAGGCGCATCACGTAGCGCCACTTGCCGCCGACGCGCAGATCGATCTCGCACGTCGTGAGCGTGCCGCGCTTCGCGCCGAACCAGCGCTTGACGAGCTCGGGCTTGGTGAACGCGTCGTAGACCATGCGCCACGGCGCATCGAAGGTGCGCGTCAGCACGATCTCGTTCGGGTTGGGCGTCGTGACCTTCAGGCTTCCGTCGTTCGGCATGGCTACTTGCTCCTCTTCTTGCGCTTCATCTCCTCGAGCACGCCGTCGAGCGCGTCGAAGCTGTCCTCCCAGAACTTGCGGTAGTCGGCGAGCCAGTCGGCGGCGACCTCGAGCGCGCGCCCTTCGATCCGACACGGCCTGCGCTGGGCGTCGCGGCCGCGCGAGATCAACCCGGCCTTCTCGAGCACCTTGAGGTGCTTCGAGATCGCGGGCTGGCTCATGTCGAACGGCTCGGCGAGCTCCATCACCGAGGCTTCGCCGGTCGCGAGCTTCGCGAGGATCGCGCGCCGCGTCGGATCGGCGAGCGCGTTGAACGTGGCGTCGAGGCGTTCTTCGGCGAGGGCTGCTTTCATAACCGCACCGTTCTATTACCATTTGGTTATGCACGATGCGCGCGACGCCGTCAAGTGCGATCGTGCGCGCATGGAGACGCAGCCCTTCCGCCGCGGTCGCTTCGACGAGCTTCCGGAGATGCCGCGGGTCGCGCATCCGTACTTCTCGTCGTCGTCGAAGATGATCACGGTCGCGACGGAAGGCCTCGGCGACGTCGCGACGCACGTGCGCGTCTTCGGCAGCGGCCCGCCGCTCTTGCTCGTGCACGGGCTCATGACGTCGAGCTACTCGTGGCGCTACGTCCTCGAGCCGCTCGGCGCGAAGTTCACGCTCTACATCCCGGATCTGCCCGGCAACGGGAAGTCGGCTTCGCCCGATCGCCGCTTCCATCCCGACGCGTTCGCCGAATGGATCGGCGCGACGATCGACGCGCTCGGCATCCGCGGCTGCGCCGCCGTCGGCAACTCGATGGGCGGATATCTCTGCATGAAGCTCGCGCTGCGCGATCCCGCCGCGATGTCGCGACTGGTCAACGTGCACTCACCCGGCGTGCCCGAGTGGCGGCTCTACGCGCTGCGCGCGCTGACGACGATCCCCGGCGTGCGCGGCCTGATCGCGCGCATGGCGCGCCGCGCGCCCGAGCGCTGGGCGCACAAGAACGTCCACTACTGGGACGAGTCGCTCAAGTCGCTCGAGGAAGCGCGCGAGTACGGCGGCCCGCTGTCGAGCCCCGAAGGCTCGCGCGCGTTCGTCAAACATCTGACCGAGGTGATGGCGCCCGGCCCGATCCGCGCGTTCCAGCGCGAGCTGCTCGCGCGCAAAGATCGCGGCGAACCGTTCCCGATCCCGCTGCTGTTGTTGTACGCCGAGCGCGATCCGATGGTCCCCGCCCGCTTCGGCGACGTCATGGCCGAGCGCACCGGCGCCCGCCTCGTCCGCCTGCGCGAGGCCTCGCACTTCGCCCACGTCGACAACCCGCGCGTCTTCCTCGACGCCGCGCTGCCGTTCCTCGATCAGTAGATGAAGGTGTCGTCGCCTTCGGTGGTCGTGATGATCACGATCGTGTCGGCCTTCGTCGACGCGTCGAGCATCGTCCAGGCCTGGGCCATCGTGTCGGCGGCCTGGGTGTCGTAGGCGAGGATCGCGAGGATCTGCTTGTCCCACTTGTCGCCGGCCGACACGTCCGCGCTCGAGGTCTTGATGTCGTTCAGCTTGCGCGTGATGAGCGTGGTCGCGGTCGAGAGCTGATAGGTCTGGCCGAGCGGGTACGTCTCCGCGCGCGTGACGCTGACGCCGATCTTGTGGCCGTCGATCGAGACCTCGAAGTCGGTGATCTTGCCGGGCGTGTCGTAGACGATTTCGGTCTCGGTCTTGAGCAGCGTCGCGAGCTCGCAGCGCGCGAGCTCCTCGAGCGCGAACGTCTCCGACGCGATCGAGCTGCCGCCGGCGTTGGGCGTCGAGATCAGGCGCTTGCCGTCGGGCGTGAGCAGATCGCGATCGTCGGGATCGACGTACGCGCGCGCGAACGTCAGCGTGTCGCGGTGCAGCTCGGGCGACGTGCCGGTGAGATCCGCGACGCCGAGGATGCCGCACTCGCCGGTGAGATCGCCGAACCCGGCCAGCGGCACCGAGACCGACGCGTCGGGCGAAGAAGGAGCCGCGTCGATCGCAGCGATCGGCGCATCGATCGACGATGCGTCGGGTGGAGCAGCAGCCGGCGCGTCGGGAGAGGCCGGCATCGCGGACGATCCGCAGGCGGCGAGGAAGATCAACGCGGCGCGCTTCATGGCGGCGGACCTTACACGAATCGGTACGTTTTCCGTACTCGTTCCGACCTGCGCGCCGCCCTAGCTTGGCTCCTCGAAGGAGAAACCCAATGACTGCATCCCTGTTCGTCATGTACCCGCACCCCTCCGACCCCGCGCGCTTCGACCGCCAGTACGCGGAGGAGCACCTCCCGCTCGCCGCGAAGAGCCTCGGCGGCGTGACCCGCGTGGTCACCCACCCCGTGCTCGGCACGCCCGAGGGCAAGGCGCCGTATCACCGGATCACGGAGGTCGTGTTCGAATCGATGGCCGCGCTCGAGAAGACCGCCGCGTCCGAGGGCGGCGCCAAGACGTTCGCGCACGCGCGCTCGATGTCGACCGGCGGCGCGCCGCTGTTCGTGATCACCCAGCCACTCGCGTGAGGATCTCGACGTTGCGCAGGCCCTCCTCGCCGTCGACCTCGCAGCGACCTCGCTCGCGCACCGCGCGCGCGAAGTCCGCCAGCTCGCCGGCGTAGGGGTCCGCCTGCGCGAACATCAGCGTCGCGCCGTCGACCGTGATCGTGCCGCCGCCGTGCGGGCCGAGCGTCTCGTCGCAGATCGCGGTGCCGCGCGCGCAATAGATCTCCACGCGACGCGGCGACTTGAACAAGACGCTCGTGAGGATCTCGGCGGTCGCGCCGCTCGCGAAGCGCAACCCGACGACCGCGTTCTCGTCGTGCCCCGCCTTCCAGCGCGGCTGACCGATCACGCCCGCGGCCGCGTCGACCTCCTCGCCGGCGATCCATCGCACGAGATCCACGCAGTGCGTGCCGACGCCGGCGAGGCCCCACCATTTCCCGACCTCGGCGTGCGCGCGCCAGTTCGACGCGTCGCGCGCTTCGTACGTCCATTGCACGCGCACGTGATGGAGCGCGCCGAGCGCGCCGGATCGCAGCCGCTCGACGAGCGCGCGGTGTCCGAGGTGCCAGCGCAGGTGATACGCGACGCCGAGCACGACGCCCGCGTCGCGCGCCGCCTCGACCATCGCGTTCGCGTCCGCCACGCTCGTCGCCATCGGCTTCTCGCACAGGATGTGCTTGGCCGCGCGCGCCGCGGCGATCGCCTGCGCGGCGTGCAGCTTGTCGGGCGACGCGATCACGACCGCGTCGAGCGACGGATCCGCGAGCATCTGGTCCAAGCGATCGTGCGCGACGGACGCGCCGTGCTTCGCCGCGAACGCCTCGGCGCGCGCGCGATCGCGCGACAACACGCTGTGCAACGTGAGCCCCGCCGCCTTGATCGCGGGAGCCAAGTGGTTGTCCGCGATGCTCCCCGGTCCGATGATCCCGATCCTCATCGCAACGCTCCTGCATGATCGACCATCACGCCGACCGCGCCTCGCTCGAGCGCGTCTCTGAACCGTGGGGGCACCGCGATCTTCGCGCCGCTGTCGTCGGTCGCGACGTAGATCGTCTCGGCATTCACCAGCACCGGCCCGTCCGGCCAGCGCCGCAGCTCGGTCGCGATCGTGAACGACGACGTCCCCACCCGCTCGGTCCTGACCCGGGCCTCGAGCACGTCGTCGAAGCGCGCCGACGCCTTCCACTCGATCGTCTGCTTCACGAGCTTCATGTCGAGCGCGAGCACGTCGGTCCACAGCGCGCGCTGGTACTCGGTCACCGCGATGTCGACGTAGTCCGCGTAGCGCGCGTTGAAGACGATCTTCTGCGCGTCGACCTCGCCGTAGCGCACGCGCAAGAGGAAGCGAAACGGAATCTCGGCACTCGACATCGCGCGGATGCTATCGTGCGCCGATGCAACTGTCCCAGGTGCTCCGCCAGCTCCTGCCCCTGCCGTCCCTCGACGGTGCGCGCAACGCGCTGCGCGATGCCTGGGACCTCCTGTCGGGGCTGCCCGGCGGCCGCGTGATCTTCTCGCGCATCGTGGGTCGGATCGCGCCCTACACCGGATCGATCGGCGCGACCGTCGTCGAGCTGCGCCCCGGGTTCGCGCAGGTCGTGATGCCCGACCGACGCGCCGTGCGCAACCACCTGCAGTCGGTCCACGCCGCCGCGCTCGCCAACCTCGCGGAGTGCGCCGGGAACATGGCGCTCGCCTACTCGCTCCCCGACGACGCCCGCTTCATCGTGACCGGCCTCGAGATCGAGTACGTGAAGAAGGCGCGCGGCGCGATCACGGCCTTGGCCGAGTGCCAGGTCCCGGGGTCGGCCGCACGCGCGGAGTACCCGATCTCCATCAGCTTGCGCGACGGCAGCGGCGAGGAGGTCGCCCGCGTCCTCCTCCATTCGCTGGTCGGCCCCAAGCCCGGCCAGGACCGCGCGCAGTTCAACTAGCCGGCCGGCTTCCTACGCGCGGCGAAAATAATTGCAAGTCCCCGTGCGTCTGTCTCATTAATGGGCATGCGCCGGTTCGGGGTGATTTGCGTCCTGCTCGCGATCGCGAGCACCGCGCACGCAGACACGTCCCAAGCGAAGGACTTCATCGACGACGCGAAGCTCTTCTATCGCGTGGTCGCGTGCGGCTCGAACGATCCGCTCCCCGCAGGCTTCGATCAGAAGATCGTCGATGCGCACTGCAAGGAGATGCTCGAGCGCGAAGAGACCTTCCGCACCAAGTACACGACGCCGGCCGGCGCGTTCTTCGCGACGCTGCGCCCCGCGAACCTGCCGACCACGGTCGTCTATCCGTTCGGCGGCGGCGATCTGGTCGGCGCACTGGTCGTCTATCCCGACGCGCGCGAGATCACGACGCTCTCGCTCGAGCACCCGGGCGATCCGACGCGGCTCGCCGGCCTCGACAAGAAGCACCTGAAGTCGTCGCTCGCGCTGTTCCGCGACGTCGTCAAGGGCCTGCTCGTCAACAACGACAGCGCGACCGAGAACATGCTGAAGCTCGAGAAAGGTCCGATTCCCGGACAGCTCGGCTTCTTCATCACCGGGCTCGCGGTCATGGGCTACGAGCCGGTCTCGCTCAAGTACTTCACGATCGATCCGACCGGCGCGGTCGTGTACCTGACCGAGGCCGACATCGCGGCGAAGGCCGACACCAAGGCGAAGAAGATCAAGGGCAAGTGGGTCGACACCGACTACTCGCAGGCGTTCGACAACATGGAGCTCACCTTCCGCAAGAAGGGTGACCCGACCGCGCCGCTGATCGTCCACCGCCACATCGCGGCGAACCTCGCCGACGACAAGCTCGAGCACTCGCCGCTCGCCGCGTACCTCGAGTCGCGCGGCAAGATCGTCGCGATGACGAAGGCGGCGAGCTACCTGCTCTGGTTCAGCGGCTTCGGCGTGATCCGCGACTACCTCCTCGATCACATGCAGTGGATGGTGTCGGATTCGACCGGCATCCCGCCGCGCTACGCGAAGAAGAAGGGATTCACGCAGACGACCTACGGCACCTTCGAGGGCGCGTATCTCGATGACGCGAGCGCCGACGTCGCCGAGACCTTCGTCGATCTCTGGAAATCGCAGAAGCACCGTAAGCTGCCCTTCCGGTTCGGGTATCCAGATAGCGCGGGGAACGTGCACATGATGATCACCGCGCCGAAGGAGCCGAAGTGAGGGGACTCGTCCTGCTCGCGGCGTTGTGCGTGGCGGCGCCCGCGCTCGCGAAGCCCGATCGCCTCGAGAAGACCGAGGACAAGGTCGAGGGCGGCACGCACTGGCGCATCAAGACCGACGAAGGCGCGGTCCACGTGTGGATCCCGCCCGGCTACGATCGCGCGACCGCCGGCACCGTCGTCTACATCCACGGCTACTACGTCGACGCCGACGGCGCGTGGGCCGACTACAAGCTCGCGCGCCAGTTCAAGGCGTCGCACCAGAACGCGATGTTCGTCGTGCCCGACGCGCCGTCGGGCAACGACGACGACGTCAAGTGGCCGGCGCTCACCGATCTCCGCCGTGCGCTCGCGAAGGCGAACATCCGCATCCCCGACGGACCGACGATCGTCATGGGCCACTCGGGCGCGTTCCGCACCGTGATGAAGTGGGTCGATCACCACTCGGTCGAGCAGATCATCCTGCTCGACGCGATGTACGGCGGCGAGAGCGCGTTCGACGACTACATCGCGAAGGGCAAGCGCGCCGATCAACACAAGCTGATCGTCGTCGGGTCCGATACCGCGGCGTCGTCGAAGTCGTTCGCGAAGAAGTATCCGTTCGCGGTGTCGCGCGACACGATGCCGAGCGGGCGCTTCTCGAAGCGCGAGCGCGGCGCCAAGCTGCTCTACATCCACTCGCAGTTCGGCCACATGGAGATCGTGACGAGCGGCAAGGTGATCCCGAAGCTGCTCGCGCTCACGCACCTGTCGAAGATCGGCGCGAAGCCGCCGTCGAACGTGATCCAACCGACCGTACCCGGCGCGGCGCCGCTGCCGAAGCTGCCGAACGTCCCGCAGGCCGCGGCGGCGCCGTAGCGATCGCATGCCACAGCCGCCGGTGAGTGAAGACGAGCCCGCGACGCCGAGCGAGCCGAGCTCCGCGCCCGCCGGCAACCCCGGCGTCCTCGTCGGCATCCTGATCGCGCTCGCAGCGGTCGCGCTGCGCGCGTGCGACGCGAGCCGCGAGGCCGAGCTCTCGAATGCCGTTGCCGGTGCCGGCCTCGGTGGTCGCGGCGGCGCCAGCCCGCTCGGCGCCTTCCTCCTCTACATCGTCGTCGCCGCGGCGATCGTGCTGTTCGTCCGATGGGCGTTTCGCGAGCCCAAGCGGGCGATCCCGATCGTCGTGATCGCATCGCTCGTCACCGGCATCCTGATCTGTACGTCGATCGCGCCGATCGCGCGGCGACGCTCGAAGGCGGTCGATTCGTGGTCGCTATGCGAGCGACCGGGCGTGTCACCCAGCGGGTATTCGACGTACGTGTCGTCGTACAAGCACCGTCCGATGTTCGGCGGCCCTCACCTCGCCAACGGCGAGCCGTGCGTGTCGACGACCGAAAACCGCGACGTCCACAAACGCGAGCACCCCGATGGCGACGTGCTCGACGGGCTGCACCAGATCCTCTACCGCTTCCCGGACGACATGGGCCGCGCGATCCTCGGTCCTGCGGCGCTGGTGCTCCTGCTCGTGCTCGCGATCGCGATCACGCTCGTACACGAGCGGCGGCGCACTGCGCGACCACCGCTTCGGCGACGCCCTTCGACGACGCCGGATTCTGGCCGGTGACGAGCCGATCGCCCACGACGACGTGCGCGGCCCACGGCGCGGCCTTCGAGTAGCGCGCGCCGGCCTTGGCGAGCGCGTCCTCGAGGAGGAACGGGACGATCCGATCGAGCTCGACGAGCTTCTCTTCGGCGTTCGAGAACGCCGCGACCGGTTGATCGCTGATCCACGGTTGATCGACGAGCGCGGCCGGCCCGTGGCACACGGCGGAGATCACCGCGCCCGCGTCGCGCGCCGCCGCGGTCAGCGCGCCGAGCTTCGCGTCGCGGAAGTCCCACATCGTGCCGTGACCGCCGGCGAAGTAGATCGCGGCGAGCTCGCGCGGATCGATCTCGTCGGGGCGCTTGGTCTCTTTCGTCTGCGCTTGCACACGAGGATCGGCGAGGAAGCGCACGCTCGCTTCGTCGTTCGGATCGCGCCCGCCCGGATCGAGCGGCGCCTCGCCGCCGCGCGCGCTGACGAACACGACCTCGTAGCCGGCGCGCGTGAACACGTCCCACGCGTGCGCGGCCTCCGGCAGGTAGTAGCCGGTCTTCTTGCCGGTGGTCCCCAGCTCGGCGTGGTTGGTCAGCACGATCGCGACGCGGTTCTTCTGGCTCGACATGGCATCCTCGCTTCGATGAGTTTCGCTTTCGGACGTCATCATGCGCGCGACTCCTCGCGCGCGCTTTCGCCGGCGCGACAGCGACTTTCGCGCGGGCGACACGCGTGACCGCGCCGTGGCACCGCGCGCCGCCGGCGTCGGCCGCGGCGAAGGTCGAGACCGACGACGACGAGCTGCTCACGATCGAGAAGTGGCCGCGCGAGGTCTTCGCGCCGCACTGGCACGAGGAGTTCAACTGGATCGTGCTGATGCGTCCGGGCCGCGCGGTGCTCGCGATCGAAGGCGTCGAGCTCGTGCTCGATCCGTCGCGCTACGCGTGGGCGTGCGTCTTCCCGCGCACGCCGCACGCGGTCGTGCACGTCTCCGACGACACCGAGGTGCTGTCGTTGTTCGTCGAGCCGAAGCTGATGGAGCGCGCGTGGCGGGTCGCGCGGCCGCCGATCGCGTCGCGCGTCCTGGCCGGCGGCCGTCCCGAGATCGCGCGCGGCCTCGCGCTCGCGTGGGGCGAGCGGCGCTTGTCGGATCGCGCGCACGACGCGTTCGATCGCGCCTTCGCGTTCGCGCTCGCCGGCTGGCTGTGGCGCAGCGGTGAGGCGCCGCGCGCGGCCGACGAATCGCTCGCGGTGCGCCTGCGCATCGAGCTCGGCGCGCTCGGCGACGAGGTCGCGACCTTCCTCGACGCGCACCTCGCCGAGCAGCCGTTCCCGTGGCCCGCGCTCGCGTCCCGCGCGGACCTGTCGGTCCGCACGCTGCAACGCCGCTGCGCCGCCGCGCTCGGGCTCTCGCCGTCCGAGCTGCTCACGCGCGCGCGCCTCGAACGCGCGCGCGATCTGATCCGCGATCCCGCGCGCGCGCTCGGAGACATCGCGCTCGCCTGCGGCTTCGCCACGCAGGCGCACTTCTCGACGGTCTGGAAGGCGCACACCGGCGCGTCGCCGTCGCAGTGGCGCCGCGATCACGCGCGCTGATCGTGGACCATCGCTGGACCATCACGCGCGCGTTGGTCCACGCGCTATCACGCGATCCGCGAGCTTGGCGCGGGCCTCGCGCTTGCACAACGCGCGCGCGTGTTGCGAATCGCGATCGTCCTCGTCGTGCTCGGCGCGTGTTATCAGCGCGATCCGCAGGCCGACAGCGACGCGCTCGCGGAGTTCGGCCGAGTGGAAGCCGCGAGGCAGGCCGCGAAGAAGCTGCCCCGGAGCGGACCGCCGCTCGTGCTCGCGGCGCTCGACAAGCGCGCGAGGCGCGAGGCGCTCGACGGCGCGTGGATCGTCGAGATGCGCGACCACTCCAGGATCGCGCTCGACATCCACGATGATCGCGCGACGCTCGTCGACGCGCGCGGCGATCACGACGCGAGCGTCTCGTGGCCCTTGCCATGCGAGGTCGACCTCACGATCACGCACGGCAATTCCGGCGAGGTCTACGAATTCTCGGTCGTGCCGCCGGATCCTCCGCTCGACGGGCTGCGCATCGTCCAAGGCGACGTCGCCGAGCGATGGCACGACGACTGGGTCGCGTGCGCCTACGGGTCGTTCTACGTGCTCAGCGACAACGGCTGCACGCGCTGGCTGCACGACGGCGCCGGCGGTTGGCTGCACGCGCCCGAGGACTGCTCGTTCATCACGTCGCTGCCGATCGACGGCGCGCGCCGCTGGTCGA
>DATJIA010000045.1:0-8913 GCA_035493675.1 Kofleriaceae bacterium
GCCTCGAACGGATACAGGTTCACGATCACCAGATCGATCGGCTCGATGCCGTTCGCGGTCATCTCGGCCTTGTGCTCGGGCGTATCGCGCCCGAGCAGCCCGCCGTGGATCTTCGGGTGCAGCGTCTTGACGCGCCCGTCGAGGATCTCGGGCGCGCCGGTGTGCTGCGAGACCTGCACGACGCGGAGGCCGGCGGCTTCGAGCGCGGCGGCGGTGCCGCCGGTCGAGAGGATCTCGACGCCGAGCTCCGCGAGCACGCGCGCGAGCTCGACCAGCCCGCGCTTGTCGGAGACCGAAAGGAGCGCGCGACGGATACGAGTCATGCGCGACTCGTACCAAGTCGCGGCGGCTCAGTCTAGCTCGTCGTCGGACTTCAACAGCTCGGCGCCCAGCTCCTCCGGAGAGGGCGACGCCATCTTCAGCTTCAAGAGGCCGCGCACCTCGACCTGGCGGATGCGCTCGCGCGTCAGGTTCATGATCTCGCCGACCTCTTCGAGCGTGATCCCGCCGCGCTCGGCGACGTCGAGCGCGCAGGTCTCGGACAGCTCCCACGGCTCGAGGTCGGGGAAGTTGATCTTGATCGATCCCGTCTCGGGATTGACGTCGAGGTAGAGGTGGTGCTTGCACGCGACCCAGGGGCACGGGCGGTGATCGCCGCGGCACTCTTCGCGCGTCGTCGGGCGCGGCTCGTCGACCGGCGGGTACATCAGCGCGCCCAGCCGCAGCTCTTCGCGCGTGAGCCGCTTCATCGCGATCGTCTTCGAGCGCGGGCGCGTGCGGCGCCGGCGGCGCACCTTGCGCGACAGCTCGGGCGGCTCACCGTCGGAGGACACGGCCTCGTCGGCGTCCTCCAGCGCGTCGCCGTCCAGCTCGTCGCCGTCGTCGTCGATCTCCTCGATTTCTTCGTCGTCTTGATCGCGGCTCATGGTGGTCTCCTTTGGGTCGCGCGCGCGCATGCGCGCTAGAGCAGTTCCTCGGCGCTACCAGCAGCGCCGCTGCGACGGTGTTTGTCGGCGCGCGGTGCCGCCGCGCGGCGCGCCAGATCCTCGAGTCGCTTGGTCAGGTCGTCGCCGACGCGGCGGGCGTCGGCGATGTCGAGCTGGAACGCCTTCTTGCGAGCCGGCGTGCCGTGGTCGATCTGATCGGCGGCCATCCGCGCGAGCAGCTCGGTGATGCCCTCCGCGATGCCCTCGACGAGATCGCGGTAGAGGAGGTGCTCGCCCTGGATCTCTTCGATCGTGTAGCCCTCGAGCATGAGGGCCTTGACCGAGTTGATCCGGCGGACGGTCTTCGCGGGATAGACGCCGAGCGAGCCGCGGTGCTTGCCCTTGCGGCCGACGCGCTTCGAGCGCGGCAGGAGCCCCTGCTGCACGTACTTGCGGAAGCTCGCCTCGGAGAACTTCACGCCCCGGCGCGTGAAGACCTCGACGATCTGCACGGCGGTGAGCCCGTCGCGATACGTCTCTTCGATCGCGCGCAGCTCGTCGTCGCTCAGGAGCTCGCCGCGAGCGCCTTCGCGCGGCGCGCCTCCCGACGATTCACCGCCACCCGTGCGCCGGCGATGAGACGCGACGGCGTGCATGACGTCTCCGGCGCGACGCACGCGAACCTCGTCGGTTTCGTCGACGTCGTCCCACGCCGCGCTCGCGATGCGGCGCCGCGCCGACGACAGCCGCGGCGCGAGCTGCACCACGTCGGCGTCGAGAGACGGATCGATTCGCGAACGAGTCGTCAACGGAACCCCCAGTGAGCAGCTCTGCGACGAGAGCTGCGTGCGTTGCGGCGTGCGATCGCACCCGCATTCGAAACCCCGCGCGTTGCAGTCCGCGCCTTGCGTTGCGCGGCTCGATCCCCGCGCTTTGAACCCCGACTAGCTGTCTTCCAACTTCGCTGGTCGCCGTATGCGATGGCGTCTTGCGAAGTATCTCGACGATAGTCGTCTGAATAGAATCGGTCAACAAGACCCTGGTGGAAAGAGTCAAGTTTTCAACTGGTATTGTGTTCAGGTCGACGTCGCGTCGACGAACGCGCGCCGATTCGGTAGCGTCGAGCGCGATGAAGCGAGTGCTCGTCGCGATCGCATCGCTCGCCGCCGTCGGCGCGAGCGCATGCTCACCGACGGCGCGCGCGGCGATCGACGAGGACACCTTCACGTCGCGCGAAGCCGACGTGCGCATGGTCGCGCCGCGCGGATGGCGCAAGAGCGATCAGCCGAGCTACCCGGGAATCCTGCTCTGGATGATCCACGAGAAGCCGCCCGGACAGATGCTGCTCACCGTCGAGGACATCGGTGCCCCGTCGCGCGCGTGTTGGCCGAAGACGTGCGGCCACGACGCGACCGTCGCCGACTTCGTGTGCGTGCTGTCGACGCGCCTCAAGGACGCCGGCTTCACCGTCGGTCCGGTCGAAGACGGACGCTGGTTCGACTACCAGCAGGGCAAGAACGCGACGCGCTTCCTACGTCAGGGCGTCGTCGTGCTCGGTCATCACGCGTTCACGCTGATCCTCGCGGCGCCGACCACGAACGATCGCGCGACCAACGCGCGCATCTTCGATCGCGCGCTCCGCAGCGTGCGCCCGCTCTCCTCGCCATCGCCCGAAGAGACCGCCTCGAGCGCGGGCGCGCCTCCTCCCGCGGCACTGATCGATGCCGGCATCCCCGACGCCGAGCTGCCGCCCGACGGCCCTCGGCTCCTCGACGGCGGCGAGGTCGCGCCCGCGGTCGCGCCCATCGACGCGGGCGCTCCGCCTCCCGACGCCGGCGTGCCGGTCGTCGAAGAGGTCCCGCCGTGCCGGGCGTGATGATCGTCGTCCGTCGTCCGTCTCCCGTCGTCCGGATCCCAGACCAGATGGCGGATCCGCGCGCTCGTCGACTCGTCAGCGTCCGGCAAATGCCGTCGGCGGGACGCGGCGGAGCGCGTCGCGGACGATCACGATCGATTCGTCCGGCCCGCGGACATCGGCCTCGTCGTCGGGCGGAGGCGGGCCGCGATCGACGCAGCCGGCCGCGCGATCCTCGGCGGAGCAGTAGATGCGGACGTGCATGTGATCGTCGTGCTTGGCCGAGTCGCTCGGCTGGTGCAGCACCGCGCGCGCGCGCGCGATCAGCGTGTCGGCCTCGCCGTGATCGTGCGCGTACGCGAGCAGCTGCTGCGAGAGCGGCTCGTAGAGGAAGATGTACTGGACCTCGGCTTCCGGCGCGGTGACCAGCGCGCGCACGAGCTGCCAGTTGCGCGCGACGTCGAACTTCGCCGGCTCGCCGTCGCCGGGCATCGTCGTGCCGTCGTCGCGCAGGTGGCGCATCTGCTCGTTGTCGCGCGCGGCGCCGTCCTTGGTCGTCATGAAGTAGAGGAGATCGACGTCGCGACCGGCTTGGTGCGAGTGATGCTCGAGCGAGGCGCCGCCCGTGGCCGGCGACAGATCACCGACCGCGAGCCGCGGCGCGCCCGGCTTCGCGATGCGGCGCGCGGTGCCGACGACGAGATCGATCAGCCCGTCGGTGCCGTAGACGTGGTTGCGCGCGATCCACAGCGGCGGGATCCAGTAGCCGTCGCCTGCGGCGGGCAACGCGAGCGGATGGATCACCATCCCGCCGTTGCACGCGCCGAACGACCGCGCGCGATCCTCGTCGGGAACGCCGAGCTCCGCGCACGACGCGGCAGAGATCGCGATCGCGATCCACGCGAGCCGGCCCCCGCGGAACGTCATGCTCCAATTGTTGCCGGTCGCGCGCGCCCGCGCAATTCGCGAATCAGCGACGATGCGCCATGGACCCGATCGTCCGCCGCATCGCACGCGAGCTCGGCGCGCCGGATCTCCTCGATCGCCTGATCGCCCTGCCCGGCTCGGACCTCCAGTCCCTCCTCTTGGCGGTGATCCGCGCCCGGGCGGCGCAGGTCACGCCGCCGGACCTGGTCGCCGCCGCGGCGCGCAACCGGGTCGTCGCGCCGTCGATCGTCGACGCGCGGCGCTATCACGCGGTCGACGGCGCCGCCTTCGCCGCCGCCGCCGACTTCGACGCGATCGAGCTCTCGCCGGTCGCGCCGCTCGGCCTCGATACGCGGCTCGGCGCGATCAGCGCCAACAACGTGCTCGCGACGGTGCGCGGGTCGCAGGTCCTCGCTGATCCGACCACCGCCCTCACGCTCGAGGCCGCGCGCCGCCGGCGCCGCGATCGCACCGCGGTCGCGAGGCTCTGCGCCGCCGCGCGCGTGATCCGCATGCAGCCGCTGCCCCCCAACGAGCCGCTGTTCTCGCCACACTTCAAGCTCTTCTCTCTCGTCACCGCCGGCCGCGACACCGGGAGCTTCACGTTCGAGACCGGGGCGCTCCACGATCAGCTCGCCGTCTATCTGCGCTGGTTCGCGTCGCTCGCGGCGCACGGCATCACGATCGCCGCGGTGGAGATCGCGATCTCCGACACCGACGCGATGCGCGCGCTGCTCTCCGCCGCCGGCGCGACGCCCGAGGAGCTCGCCGGCCTCGTCCACGGCTACGACGCCGACGCCGGCGCGCCGACGCTCGCCGCGCGCGGGCTCGCGCTCCCGCGCACGATCGAGCTCGATCGCGATCTGCCGGGGTCGTCGCCCGATCCGACGACGCGCATCGCACGCCGCCGCCTCGCCGCGATCGCGCACGACGTGATCGCGCCGCTCTCGCGCGACTTTCCATCGGCACAGTTCCGCCTCGACGGCGCGCGCCTCGCCGGCCTCGGCTACTACGCGGGCCCGATGATCCAGCTCTGGCTGACGACCGCCGACGGCGCGTCGTTCCCCGTCGGCGACGGCGGCTTCACGACCTGGACCCAGACGCTCCTCGGCGATCGCAAGGAGCGCCTCCTCACGTCCGGCCTCGGCACCGAGCTCCTCCTCAAGCGCTTCGCGTCCTGATCCGAAAAAACAAGCGGGCCTCGGATCATCGATCCGAGGCCCGTGCGTCCTCCGAGGAGGCCCGCAGGCGACGTTCACGCCTTGTCTTCGAACTCCGCGTCGATCACGTCGTCGGGCTTCTGCTCCGGGCCGGCGCCGCCGCCGTCGCCGCCACCGTCACCACCGCCGCCTTCACCGCCGCCCGCCGACTTGTACAGCTGCTCGGCGAGCTTGTGCGCGACCGACTGCAGCGACTCGAACGCCGCGCGCAGCGCGTCCGGCGACGACGCGTCCTTGTTGTCCTCGAGCACCTTGTCGGCGCGCTTGAACTCCTCCTCCGCCATCAGCTTGTCGGTGTCCGAGAGCTTCGCGTCGCTCTCCTTCACCAGCTTGCGCGTGGAGTAGAGCAGCGTGTCGAGCTGGTTCTTGACCTCGATCGCTTCCTTGCGCTGCTTGTCCTCGGCCTCGTGCTGCGCCGCTTCCTCGACGGCGCGCTTGATGTCGGCGTCCGACAGGCCCGACGACGCCTCGATGCGGATCGCGCGCTCGGCGTTGGTCGCCTTGTCCTTCGCGGTGACGTTCAAGATGCCGTTCGCGTCGATGTCGAAGGTGACCTCGATCTGCGGGACGCCGCGCGGCGCCGGCGGGATGCCGGTCAGCTGGAACTTGCCGAGCGTCTTGTTGTCCTTCGCCATCGGGCGCTCGCCCTGCGTGACGTGGACCTCGACCGACGTCTGGTTGTCGGACGCCGTCGAGAACACCTCGGTCTTGCGCGTCGGGATCGTCGTGTTGCGCGGGATGAGCACCGTCGCCACGCCGCCGAGCGTCTCGATCGCGAGCGAGAGCGGGGTGACGTCGAGGAGCAGGATGTCCTTCACGTCGCCGGCGAGCACGCCGCCCTGGACCGCCGCGCCGAGCGCGACGACCTCGTCCGGGTTGACGCTCTTGTTCGGCTCCTTGCCGAAGAACTCCTTCACCTTCGCCTGCACCATCGGGATGCGCGTCGATCCGCCGACGAGCAGCACCTCGTGGATGTCCGACGCCTTCTTGCCGGCGTCGGCGAGCGCGCGCTTACACGGCTCCATCGCACGAGCGACGATGTCCTCGATCATCCGCTCGAACTGCGAGCGCGAGAGCTTCTTCAAGAGGTGCTTGGGACCGCTCGCGTCGGCGGTCAGGTACGGGAGGTTGATCTCCGTCTCCTGCACGCTCGACAGATCGATCTTGGCCTTCTCCGACGCCTCCTTCAGGCGCTGGAGCACCATCTTGTCCTTCGCGACGTCGATGCCGTTGTCCTTCTTGAACTCGCTGATCAGCCAGTCCATGACCCGGTTGTCGATGTCGTCGCCGCCGAGGTGGGTGTCGCCGTTGGTCGAGACGACCTCGACGACCTTGTCGCCGACCTCGAGCACCGAGATGTCGAAGGTGCCGCCGCCCATGTCGAACACGGCGATCAGGTGCTCCTTCGTCTTGTCGAGCCCGTACGCGAGCGCGGCCGCGGTCGGCTCGTTGATGATGCGCTTGACGTCGAGGCCGGCGATCTTGCCGGCGTCCTTCGTCGCCTGGCGCTGCGAGTCGTTGAAGTACGCGGGCACCGTGATCACCGCTTCGGTGACCGGCTCGCCCAGGTACTCCTCGGCGGCGCGCTTGAGCTTCATCAAGATGCGCGCGGAGATCTCGGGCGGCGAGTAACGCTTGCCGCGGATCTCGATCATGCAGTCGCCGTTCGGCGCCTGCACGACCTTGTAGGGAACGCGCTTGATCTCGTCCTGCGTCGCAGGGTCGTTGAACTTGCGACCGATCAAACGCTTCACCGAGAACACGGTGTTCTCGGGGTTCGTGATGGCCTGTCGGCGGGCGATCTGACCGACCAGGACCTCGCCACGGTCGTCGAACGCCACCACCGACGGAGTGAGACGGTGACCCTCTTCGTTCGGGATCACCTTGGGCTCGCGCCCATCCATGATCGCGACGACCGAGTTGGTCGTGCCCAGGTCGATGCCGATGATCTTGCCCATTGTCGTGGTTCCTCGTTCCGCCTTTGTGTGCTGGGCAACCTAAGCACCGCCCAACAGCCGGTCAAGACTCGCTGCCGAGTTCGGCTTCCGAAATGCACGACGGGCGAGGACGAACCGCCCCCGCCCGCCATTTTGCTCCCGGCGATCGTGGCGCAGGCGCTCAGGCCTGGGCCTGCGACTCCGACTGAGCTTCCTGCGCGAGCTGCAGGATGCCGGGCGAAGGATCCTTCAGCGCGAGCGCGAGGACCTCGTCCATGCGCTTCACCGAGTGGATCTCGATCTCCTTCTTCACCTCGTCGGGGACGTCGATGAGATCCTTCACGTTGCGCTCGGGGATGATCACGCGCTTGATGCCCGCGCGGTGGGCCGCGAGGAGCTTCTCCTTCAGGCCGCCGATCTGCAGCACGTTGCCGCGCAGCGTGATCTCGCCGGTCATCGCGACATCCGGACGCACCGGCGCGCCCGTCAGCAGCGAGACCAGCGCCGTGTACATCGTGACGCCTGCGGAAGGTCCGTCTTTCGGAACCGCGCCGGCGGGAACATGCACGTGCAGATCGACGTTCTCGAGGAAGTTGCCCGCATCCAGGCCGAGCGCGCCCGCGTGGCTGCGCACGAAGCTGAGCGCGGCGGTGACCGACTCCTTCATCACGTCGCCGAGCTGACCGGTCAGCGTGAGCTTGCCCTTGCCGGGCATCTTGGTCGCCTCGATGAAGAGGATGTCGCCGCCGACCGCGGTCCACGCGAGGCCGGTCGCGACGCCGGGCTCGCTCGTGCGGTCCGCGACCTCGCTGACGAACTTGTTCGGGCCGAGGATCTCCTCGACCTCGGGCCCGTTGATGATCTCGTTCTCCTTCGCGTGGCCCTCGGCGACGCGCACCGCGACGGCGCGGCAGAGCGATCCGATCTCGCGCTCGAGGTTGCGGACGCCGGCCTCGCGCGTGTAGCTGTCGATCACCTCGAAGACGGCGTCGTCGGTGATCTCGCAGCGCTCGGGCTTGAGGCCGTGCTCGTCGAGCTGTTTGGGGACGAGGAACTTGCGCGCGATGTGGCGCTTCTCCTGCCGCGTGTAGCCGGGCAGCTCGATGATCTCGAGGCGATCGCGGAGCGCCCACGGGATCGGGTCGAGCTGGTTCGCGGTCGCGATGAACATCACCTTCGAGAGATCGAACGTCACCTCGAGGTAGTGATCGCTGAAGCTCGAGTTCTGCTCGTGGTCGAGCACCTCGAGCAGCGCGCTCGCCGGATCGCCGCGGAAGTCGTGGCCGAGCTTGTCGATCTCGTCGAGGACGAAGACCGGGTTGTTCGTGCCCGCCTTCTTGATGCCCTGGATCACGCGGCCGGGGAGCGAGCCGACGTACGTGCGGCGGTGACCGCGGATCTCGGCCTCGTCGCGCACGCCGCCGAGCGACACGCGGACGAACTTGCGGCCGATCGCGCGCGCGACGCTTCGCCCGAGCGAGGTCTTGCCGACGCCGGGCGGGCCCGCGAGGCAGAGGATCGGGCCCTTCTTGTCGTTCTTCAGCTTGCGGACGGCCATGTACTCGACGATGCGCTTCTTCACCTTGTCGAGGTCGTAGTGATCCTCGTCGAGGCAGCGGCGCACTTCCGGGAGATCGATGTGGTCCTCGGTCGAGATCGCCCACGGCAGCTCGACGAGCCACTCGAGGTACGTGCGCGTCACGGTGTACTCGGCGGAGCTCGGCTGCATGCCCTTCAGGCGCTCGAGCTGCTTCTTGGCGACCTTCTCGGCCTCCTCCGGCATCTTGGCCTTGGCGATCTTCTCGCCGAACTCGTCGAGATCGCCGCCGCCGTCGTCGAGCTCGCCCAGCTCCTCCTTGATCGCCTTCAGCTGCTGGCGCAGCACGTACTCGCGCTGGTTGCGGCCCATCTCCTCCTGCACCTGCGTGTTGATGCGCTCGCGGACCTTCAGGACCTCGAGCTGGCGCGACAGGAACTGGAGCACCTTGCGCGTGCGGTTCTTGAGATCGAACGTCTCGAGGACGTCCTGCTTCTCGCCGACCTCGAGC
>DATJIA010000046.1:0-55369 GCA_035493675.1 Kofleriaceae bacterium
GCGTCGCAGCGCGCATACGCGTCGACGCGCGCGAAGGCGTCGCAGCGCGCGAACGCATCGACGCGTGCGAACGCGTCGACGCGCGTGCGCGGGGCTGGGTCGTCGAGCACGATCGGCACGCCGTCGGAGAGCGCGGGCTCGGTCTCGGCGCGAGCGCGGGCGCCGTGCTCCGCGCGGCCGAGCGGCTCGGTCTGCGCGCGCGCGCGATCGTGGCGCGCCGACCCGGACGCGGGCGCGAAGGCCGGCTCGGTGCGCGCGCGCGAGAGGCGCGCGTCGTCGATGGGCGGCTCGGGTGTCGCGAGGCGCGCGTCGTCGATGGTCGGCTCGGGTGTCGCGAGCGAGACGCGGACGCCGGTCTCGAGCGAGTCCCATTCGTCGGCGGTCACGTAGAACCCCGCGAGCATGATGTCCCCCGTCATACGATCACCATCTGCGCCGCGATCGGGGCCGGCAACTTTTCGGCCGCGCCGGTGCGCGCGACCGCGACGAAACGCGCGTGCGGCGGCCCGCCTGCGCGGTGATACGGTCGGCGCATGTACGACACCCTGCGCATCGATCACGACGGCGGCGTCGCCACCGTCACCCTGCTCGCGCCGACGATGACGCCGCGATTCTTCGCGGACTGCGAGGCCGCGTTCGTCGCGCTCGCGGAGACCCGCGAGCTGCGCGCCGTGATCATCCGCAGCGAGGCGAAGGCGTTCTCGTACGGCCTCGATCTGCCCGCGGCGTTCCGCGAGTGGGGAACGACGCTGTCCGGCGGCGGCCTCGCGGGGCCGCGCAGCGAGCTGCTCGCGCTCATCCGCAAGCTGCAGCGCCCGTTCACCGCGATCGCGGAGGCGCCGGTGCCGGTGATCGCCGCGATCCACGGCTGGTGCATCGGCGGCGGCGTCGATCTCGCGAGCGCGTGCGACCTGCGCCTCGCGACCGCCGACGCGCGCTTCTCGGTGCGCGAGACCAAGGTCGCGATGGTCGCCGACCTCGGCAGCCTGCAGCGGCTGCCGCGCCTGATCGGCCAGGGCGCGACGCGCGAGCTCGCCTTCACCGGCAAGGACATCACCGCCGAGCGCGCCGCGGCGATCGGGCTGGTCAACGAGGTCGCGCCCGACCGCGCCGCGCTCGACGAGCTCGCGCGCGCGTGGGCCCGCGAGATCGCGGCCAACCCGCCGCTGGTCGTGCGCGGCGTGAAGGAGGTGCTCGACTACGGCGAGGGCAAGTCGATCGCCGACGGCCTCGACTTCGTCGCGACCTGGAACGCCGCGTTCCTCGCGTCCGAGGACCTCGGGGAAGCGACGAGCGCGTTCGCGGCCAAGCGCCCGCCGTCGTTCAAGGGCCGATAGGGCCGCCGACCGACGAAACCGCGATAGGCGCCGCGCGCGCGCCGCGCTATACAGCGGCCGTGCGCGTCGTGAAGCACCGCTATGTCGATCCGCTGAGCCAGGTCTGGCTCGAGGCGGCGACGCGCATCGGCCTGCGCGTCGTGCGATCGCCCGACGCGTACGCGTCGACCGACGGCGACGGCACGATGGTGATCGGCGACGCCGCGACCCTCGACGCCGACGACTCGCTCGCGCAGATGATCTTCCACGAGCTGTGTCACTCGCTGGTGCAGGGCGAGGGCTCGTTCGCGCGCCCCGACTGGGGCATGGACAACATCGGCGACGCCGACGTCTGGCGCGAGCACGCGTGCCTGCGGTTGCAGGCGCACCTCGCCGCGCGTCACGGCCTGCGCGGCTTCTTCGCGCCGACCACCGACTTCCGCGCGTTCTGGGACCAGCTGCCCGCCGACGCGCTCGCCGATCGCGGCGATCCGTCGGTCGCCGCGGCGATCCGCGGATTGCATCGCGCGGAGCTGCCGCCGTGGGCGCCCGCGCTCGCCGACGCGCTCGCCGCGACCGCGCGCATCGCCGCCGCGGTGTCGAGCGCGCGGGACCCGCGCGCGGGCGCCGAGGCGTCGAGCCTGTGGGCGACGATCGCGCCGCCGCCCGCGCTGCATCCGATCGGGCTGCCCGCGCACGCGGCGCCGTCGAGCGGCGGATGCGCCACGTGCGCGTGGCGATACAACGGCGGACCGGGCAAGCGCGCGGAGCGATGTCGCCAGGCCGCGGGGCTGCGCGTCGATCTCGCGTGGCCCGCGTGCGAGCGCTACGAGGCGGCGGCGTCGCTCGATTGCCAGACGTGCGGCGCGTGTTGTCGCGAGGCGTACGGCGCGGTCGAGGTCGGCGTACGCGATCCGGTGCGCAAGAAGCGTCCCGACTTCGTCGTGCAGCGCGGCGACTTCCTCGAGGTCCGCCGCAGCGGCGACCGCTGCGCCGCGCTCGAAGGCGGCGCGATCGTCCCGGCCGACGCGGGCGACGCGGGCGACGCGGCGAGTGGCGCAGCGAACGCGACCGCGAGCAGCGCCGCGTACGCGACGGCGACCGGCGCGATGACGACCACGCGCTACCGCTGCACGATCTACGACGATCGCCCGCGCACGTGCCGCGAGTTCACGCTCGGCAGCGAGCATTGCCTCACCGCGCGCCAGCGCGTGGGCCTCACGATCTGACTTCGGACTTCGGACTTCCAAAGCCCAAAGCCCAAAGCCCTATCTTCCGGCGCCCGGCTCCGTCGGCCGCCGCGTGCGCGGCGTCGGCGGCGGAGAAGCCGATGCCGCGCCGGCGGGCAGGGCCGCGCCGCGCTCGGCGAGGCCGCGCAGCACCGCGGCGAGGTCGAGGCCCATCGTCTGCTTGAGCTGCTCGTTGGTGACCGCGGCGTTGACGGCGAAGTTGCCGCCGCCGCCGGCGTGGCCGTTCGACAAGCGGCGATCGATCACCGTCACGCGATCGACCGAGGTGTCGCCGACCGTCTGCATGAGCGTGCCGATCAGCGCCGACAGCTTCTGCGCGACGAAGATCTGGCGCGCGTGATCGCCGGCCGCGATCCAGGTCTGGCCGAGCGAGCGGATCGCGGCGGCGGTCGCCTTGCCCTCCTCGATGATCTTCGACGCCTGGCCGCGCGCCTGCTCCGTCAGCTGCGCCTTGCGCGCCTCGGCCGGCTTGATCTTGTCCGCGATCAGCTGCGGGCGGACCTGCGCGACGCGCGCCTTCTGCACGTCGAGCTCGGCGCGCGCCTTGGCGAGCAGCGCGCGCACCTGGCCGCGCTGCTCCGCGACCAGCGCGTCCTTGCGCGTCTGCGCCTCCAAGATCCGCTTCGCCGCGTCGGCGCGCGCCTTCGCGATCTCCGCGTCGATGCGCGCCATCTCCTGGTTCATCGTGTTCTCGGCGGCGCGCTCCGCCGACAGCGCCTGGTTCTCCGCCTCCGAGATGCGCGACCTCTTCAGGAGCTCCGCCGTCGTGCGGCGGCCGATCGAGTCGAGGTAGCCCTTGTCGTCGGAGATGTGCTGGATGCGGAGCGTGTCGAGCTCGAGCCCGAGCTTCGCGAGATCGTGATCCGCCTCGTGCAGGAGCTCCTGCGCGAACTTCTCGCGATCTTGGTTGACCTCCTCGGGCGTCAGCGTCGCGAGCACGCCGCGCAGGTTGCCCTCGAGCGTCTCGCGCGCGACCGCGATGATCTCGTCGCGCCCGCGCCCCAAGAAGCGCTCGATCGCGTTGGCGAGCTTGGTCGTCTCACTCGAGATCTTCACGTTCGCCACGCCGTGCACGTTGAGCGGGATGCCGCCGCGCGAGTACGCGCCCGACACCTTGAGCTCGATCGGCATGTTCGTCAGGTTCATGCGATCGACGCGCTCGAGCACCGGCAGGCGCACGCCGCGCCCGCCCTGCACGACGCGATAGCCGACCACGCGCTGATCCGTCGACGACACCGCGCGGTGCCCGCCGCTGAAGATCAGGACCTCGTTGGGCGGGCAGATGTAGATCATGCGCGCGACGATGATCGCGAGCACGACGAACGAGAACGCGACGGCCCCACCGGCGACCAAGACGATCTGGCTCACGACTGCACCTCCGAACGCGACGAAGGAGAACCGCTGATCACGGCCGCGATGTCCACGCCCAGCGTGCTCGCGACCTGCGCGAGCAGCGCCGAGACGACCTGCGGATACGCCGACGCGTACGACGCCACCGTCGCGCCGTCGCCCGAATCGATCAGGTTGACCTCGCCGATCTTCACGCGCTTCGCCGCGTTCGCGACCTCCGCGAAGATGCCGTCGAGGTGCTGCAGGACGAACATGTCCATCGCCTTGCCGCCGCTCTCGCGCCACGCCGCCGTGACCTCGGCGAGCGCCTTCGACATCGCCTCGCCGTCGGCGGCGATCGGCGCCGCCTGCCCCGCCGCGAACAGCTCGCGCACCTGCCGCTCGACCTCGGCGGGGATCGTGACCTCCGCCTGCAAGCGCAGCTGCTCGAGCTCGCCGCGGATCGTCTGCAATTCGAGCTCGGCCTCGGCGCGCGCCTGCTGCGCGGCGGCCGACGCCTTCTCGTTCTCGGCGTTCGCCTGGCCGTCGAGCTCGGCCGCGATCTGGCGCAGCTCGTTCTGCTTCTTCGCGACCGCGCCCTCGGCGTTCAGCTGCGCGACCTGCGCGCGCGCCTGCGCCTGCGCCTCGGCCTCCTGCGCCGCGCGCACCGCATCGGACTCCGAGATCTCGGCGCCGCGCAGGATCTCCGCGATGCGCTGGCGTCCGATCGACTGCAGGTAGTTCCGATCGTCGGCGACGTGCTGGATCTTGAGCGTGTCCAGGTGCAGGCCCAGCTTCTCGAGATCGCCGCCCGCCGACGACGCGAGGTGCTCGGCGAACTTCAAGCGATCCTGGTTGACGTCCTCGGGCGTCATCGTCGCGAGCACGCCGCGCAGGTGACCCTCGAGCGTCTCCTTCGCGACGCGCGCGATCTGCTCGCGACCCACGCCCAAGAAGCGCTCGATCGCGTTGCCGATCAGGCGATCGTCCGTCGACACCTTCACGTTGGCGACCGCGTTCACCGTCAGCGGGATGCCGCCTTCCGAGTACGCGCCGGTCACGCTCATCGGCACGCTGATCAGCGAGACGTCCATCCGCACGACGCTCTCGACGTACGGCACGCGGAAGCCGCGTCCGCCGAACACGACGCGGAAGCCCTGCGACTTGCCGTCGCGCGTGCGCTGCGTCCGCCCCGAGAAGATCAAGACCTCGTTCGGCCGGCAGATGTAGAGCAGGTTCGTGAACACGATCGTCAAGACGATCAGCAACAGCAGCGCGGCGGCGATACCGATCAAGATCGGCGCCGGCACGCGATTGACGAGCTCCTTCATCCGGTCCCTCCCTGTGGAGGGCCGAGCTTACTCTTGTTCGCGCGACACCAGGACGCCGCCGTCGTCGCGACGACCTACGACGAACACCTGCGCCCCCGAGGGAATCGCAGCCGAGTACTCGCCCTCGGCGACCAGATCGAACGAGCGGCCCTTGGCCTGGAACCGAACCTTCCCGATGCCGTTTTCGGGAATCGCGACGGTGACGGTGCCCGTCGCGCCGATCAGCTCGGGCTCGCCGACGGTGGAATCGACCGACGTGCCGCGCAGCGCGCGCACGATCGCGACCGCGACCACGCCGGTGACCCAGCCGATCACGACCGCCACGCCGCCGATCACCGGCGCCGCCGCGATGCCCTGGTGCGTGAGGATCGCGCCGACCGCGCCGCCGAAGCCGAGGAAGAAGGTCCAGAAGCGGAGCGATCCGACCGGGAGCCACGCGTTGAAGTCGTGCGCGCTGAGCGCGTGGTGCCCGTCGCCGCCGTGATGGCCGTCGCCGCCGAAGAAGAGGGTCGCGACCAGCAGCGTGCCGCCGAATCCGACCGCGATGAGGTAGGCCGTCAGCATCTATCTCTGTTGTACCCCGCGCTGGAGATTGCGCTTGCGCCTGCGACCTTGGGCCTCGAGCAGCGGCCGCAGGACGCGGCGGAGCCCGGGCGCCACGTAGCCCAGCGTGGTGAGCGCCGCCGACACACGCGGCGTCGCGCGCTCGACCTTGCCGTCGGCGGCGCAGGCGAGCACGAGGTCCGCGATCTCGTCGGCGGTCGAGACCGGCTGCGAGAGCACGATGTCGGGGACGTCGTCGAGGACGCCCATGATGAAGTTGGTGTCGACGGGCCCCGGCGACACCGCGGAGACCGTGATGCCGGTGCCGCGCAATTCTTCGGCGAGCGCGATCGAGAACGTGCGCAAGCCGAACTTGGTCGCGGAGTACACGACCTCGTGCGCGAGCGGCACGCGCCCGGCGAGCGACGCGACGTTCACGATCGCGCCGCGCCCGGCCTTGCGCAGGTACGGCAGCACGCGGCGCGTGAGCGTGATCGGCGCCCGCAGGTTGATGTCGACGACCTTGCCGAGATCCTCGGGCGCGTGGTCCTCGAGCGGGCCGCGCGTGTTCATGCCCGCGTTGTTGACGAGGATATGGATCGCGCCGAACTTCTCGGCGGCGGTCGCGACGATGCGGTCCTGCCCCGCCGGATCGGCGACGTCGGCGGCGACCGTCGCGACCGGCCCGAGCCGCGCGAGCTCGGCGGCGCGCTTGTCGAGCTCGGCCTTGCCGCGCGCGACCAGGACGACGTTGGCGCCTTCCTCCGCGAACTTGCGCGCGCAGGACAGGCCGATGCCGGCGGAGGCGCCGGTGACGATGACGGTGCGATCGACGAAGCGGCGGCTCACGCGCCGAGCTTACGCTACGATTCGCGCATGCGGGCGATGCTCGTCGCGATCGTGCTCGGCGCCTGCGTGGTGCCCGCGCAGGCGCCCGCGCCCGCGCCGCCGCGCGACGTCTTGCAAGACGTGCTCGCCTCGCCGGATCTCGACGGGCGCGCGATCGCGGAGGCGGGCCCGCCGGGCGATGCGCCGCGCGCGACCGTCTTGATCGTCTTCGCGAGCTGGTGCGTGCACTGTCACGAAGAGATCGCGACCCTCGACGCCTTGCGCGCGCGCCATCCGGGGCTGCGCGTGATCGGCGTGAACTATCGCGGGCACGAGGAGTACGACGCGCGCGGCAACGCGGAGGCCGTGCGCAACTACGTCCGTGACTTCGCGCCGTGGATGCGGGTCGTGCCGGCGGGCGAGCCGCTCTTCACCGAGCTCGGCCGCCCGCCCAAGGTCCCCACGATCTACGTGTACGACGCGCGCGGCGCGCTCGTGCAGATCTACGATCGCCAGTACCGCGAGGCGCCCGGCGCCGGCGAGCTCGATCAGCTGTTCGATCGTCTCGGCGCCTAGCCTAGTGATGATGATCGTGATCGTGATCGTGCACGTGCATCGATAGGTCGCCGCCGCTCTCGCGCAGCCAGGTCCCGACGCGCATCGAGAGGACCGGCAACGTCAGCGCGCCGTCGCGGAGGATCACGTCGTGGAACGCGCGGATGTCGAAGCGAGACCCGAGCGCGTCCTCGGCGAGCTTGCGCAGCTCGAGGATCGCGAGCTTGCCGACCATGTACGCGAGCGCCTGGCCGGGATCGGTGATGTAGCGATCGACCTCGTTCGAGATGTTCTCGGGCGTGAGCGCGGTGTGCTCGAGCATGAACTGCTCCGCCTGCGCGCGGGTCCAGCCCTTGGCGTGGATGCCGGTGTCGACGACCAGCCGCGACGCGCGCCACGCGTCGTAGCTGTGCATGCCGAGACGATCCAGATCCGATGAATAGAGGCCCATCTCGTCGGCGAGCGTCTCGGTGTACAAGGCCCAGCCCTCGATGTACGCGGTCGATCCGCCGAGCTTGCGGAACATCGGCAGGTCGGTGAGCTCCTGCGCGATCGCGATCTGCAGGTGATGGCCGGGGACCGACTCGTGATACGTGAGCGCCTCGAGCTCGAAGCGCGGCCGCACCTCGGGCTTGTACGTGTTGACGAAGTACTCGCCCGGCTTGGTGCCGTCGTAGTGCGGCTCGCGGTAGTACGCGATCGTCGTGTACGGCGCCTCGTGCGCGGGGATCTCTCGCATCACGCAGTCGGCGACGGGCAGCCGGCCGAAGAAGCGCGGGATCGCCGCCTTCGCGCGCGCGAGCGCCTCGGCGGCCGTCGAAACGATCGCCGCGCCAGCAGAGAAGTACAGCGCGCGATCCTCGCGCAGCCGCGCGATCGTCGCCGCGCGATCGGGCGCGCCGAACAGCGTCGCGCCGAGCGTCGCGATCGCGTCGTCGGTGCGCGCGATCTCGCGCAGCCCGAGCGCGTGGATCTGATCGGGCGACATGCCGTTGCCGACGTGCGCCTCGACGTAGCCGCGGTACATGTGCTCGCCGCCCTTCATCCCGCACAGGCCCTCGGCGGCGCCGGTGCGCCCGACCGGCAGCACGCGATCGCGGAGGAAGTCGCGCAGCGCGCGCAGCTTCGGCGCGATCAGCTCGTCGACGATCGCCAAGATCTCGAGATGCTCGGCGCGCGCCGATCCGCTCATCGCCCAGGTCTTGGTCGGCGTGTCGAGCAGCCCGTCGAGCTGCACGATCGCGCGACGCACGGCCTCCTTCGGCGCGACCCGCTTGTAGTGGAGGCCGATCGCGAGGTTCGCGATCGTCTGATCGATCCAACCCGCGGCGTCGCGCAGGCGCGCGCACAGGCTCGCGCCCTCTCCCGCCGGATGCATCTCGACCAGGTACGAGATCTCGTCGACCAGGCCGCCGCGCGACGACACCCACCACTCGTGCGCGCGCGCCGCGTCGGCGGCGCCGGCCGCGTGCAGGCTCGCGACCAAGAGCAGCCACGCCATGTGATCGGCGTCGCCGAGCTCGAGCGGCGAGATCGCGCCGAGCTTCGCGAGCAGCGCCTTGCGCTCGCGGTGGTACTGCTCGATCGCCTTCGCGTCGCGCGGCGCGAGCCGATCGTCGTAGCGATGATCGCCGAGCGTGGTCGCCCATTGCGGCGCCCACCACATCGTCCACTCCCAGTGATCGGCGACCACCGCGCGCATGCGCTCGTCGGTCAGCCCGCGGACGGCGTCGTCGGCCAGCGGTGACTTGCTCATCGACGCTGTTGTACCGCGATCCAGGCGTCGACTTGCGCGTCGAGGACGGGGAGCGTGACGGCGCCGCCGCCGAGCACGACGTCGTGGAACGCGCGCAGATCGAAGCGATCGCCGAGCGCGTCCTGCGCGCGCTTGCGCAGCGCGAGGATGTCGAGCTGACCGACCTTGTACGCGAGCGCCTGCGCGGGCCACGAGATGTAGCGATCGACCTCGTTCTTGATGTTCTCCTCGGTGAGCGCGGTGTGCTCGCGCATGAACTGCTCGGCCTGCGCGCGGGTCCAGCCACCGGCGTGGAGGCCGGTGTCGACCACCAGCCGCGCGCCGCGCCAGGCGTCGAAGCTCGCGGCGCCGAGCCGATCGAAGTCGGATGCGTAGAGGCCCATCTCGTCGGCGAGGCGCTCGGTGTACAAGGCCCAGCCCTCGACGAACGCGGTCGTGCCGAGCGTGCGGCGGAAGATCGGCACGTCGCCGAGCTCCTGCGCGATCGCGATCTGCAGGTGATGGCCGGGGATCGACTCGTGCGCGGCGAGGGTGGCGAGCTCGTAGCGCGGCCGCACCTCGGGCTTGTACGTGTTGACGAAGAACTCGCCGGGCTTCGAGCCGTCGAGGTGCGGCTCGCGGTAGTACGCGATCGTCGTGAACGGCGCCTCGTTCGCGGGGATCTCGCGGACGACGCAATCGGCTTTCGGCAGTCGGCCGAAGAAGCGCGGGATCGCGTCCTTCGCGCGCGCGAGATCGGCGGTCGCGGCGGCGAGCAGCTCGTCCTTCGACGAGAAGTACAAGGAGCGATCGGTGCGCAGGCGCTCGATCGTCGACTTCAAGTCCTTCGTCCCCAGCACCGAAGCCCCGAGCTCCGCGATGCGCGCGTCGCTCTTCGCGATCTCCGCGAGCCCGAGCGCGTGCAGCTCCTCGGGCGTCCGCGGCTCGCCCAGCTCGGCGAGGATGCGCGCGCGATAGCACGCGGCCCCGTCGGGCAGGCCGCCCAGCCCTTCCTTCGCGCCCCAGCGCGCCGCCGGCAGCACCTGATCGCGGAGGAAGTCGCGATAGCGCGCGACCGCCGGCTTGATCTGCCGCTCGACGAGGCCGAGGTACTCGTCGTGGTAGCGCGCACGATCGGCGGCCGGCCAGGCGTCGTGCGCGACGGTGGCCGGCAGCGACATCTTCCACTCCGCGGTCGGACGCGCCAGCTCCTGATCCAGCTGATCGATCGTGAGCTTCACGGTCTGCGCGGGCGCGACGCGGCCGTGCTCGAGCCCGCGCGCGAGGTTCGCGATCGAGTCGTCGATCATCTTCGGCGCCGCTCGCAGCCGCAAGAGCAGGTGATCGCCGTCGTCGACGGTCGTGACGATGTGCTGCTCGGTCATGTCGGACAGCTCGATCAGCGGGTTGCCGCGCGGCGAGACCGACCACTCCTCGCTGTGGCACGCGATCGAGGCGACGGCCCCGTCGAGGTGCGAGATGAACAGCGCGAGCGTGACGCGATCGCGCGCGTCGAGCGCCGTCGCATCGATCAAGTTCGCGCGATCGAGGAACGCGCGCGCCTCGCGACGCTCGCGTTCGAGGGACGACGCATCGATCGCGGGGAGGCGATCGTCGAAGCGATGATCGCCGAGCGTGGTCGCCCACGTCGGGGAGTTGCGCATGTCCCAGTCCCAGTGATCGGCGAGCAGCGTCTTCAGCGCCGCGTCGTCGACGCCGGCGACCGCCTGCGCGGCGAGCGGCCCGGGCTCGTCGTGTGGAGCGGGCGTCGCATGCCCACCGCAAGAAGCCACCAGGATCGCGATGACGACTCGACGAACGTCCTGCACGCGCGCATCATGCACCGGATGCGCGCCCATGTCGTCGACGGGACCTACGAGCTGTTCCGCTCGTTCTTCGGTGCGCCGGCCGCCACCCACGACGGGCGCGAGGTCGGCGCGACCCGCGGGATCCTGCGCAGCTTCGCGGCCTGGCTGCGCTCGGGCCAGGTCACGCACTGCGGCGTCGCGTTCGATCACGTGATCGAGTCGTTCCGCAACGAGCTCTTCGACGGCTACAAGACCGGCGAAGGCGTCGAGCCGGCGCTGATGTCGCAGTTCGAGCTCGCCGAGCGCGCCGCCGCGGCGCTCGGGCTGGTCGTGTGGCCGATGATCGAATTCGAGGCCGACGACGCGATCGCGACCGCGGCCGCCGCGCTCGGCGGCGATCCGCGCGTCGAGCAGGTCGTGATCACCTCGCCCGACAAGGACATGGCGCAGTGCGTGCGCGGCGCGCGGGTGATCTGCTTCGATCGCATGCGCGGCACGACGATGGACGAGGACGGCGTGATCGCGAAGTTCGGCGTCGCGCCGGCGTCGATCCCCGATTGGCTCGCGCTGGTCGGCGACGACGCCGACGGCATCCCCGGCGTGCCGAAGTGGGGCGCGCGCTCGGCGTCGACGGTGCTCGCGCGCTGGCGGCGCGTCGAGGACATCCCGGCCGATCCGGCGCGATGGGAGGTGAGCGTGCGCGGCGCGGCGTCGCTCGCGGCGTCGCTCGCCGAGCACCGCGGCGTGGTCGGCCTCTACAAGAAGCTGGCGACCTTGCGCGAGGACGCGCCGATCCCGTGCGACCTCGAGACGCTCGCGTGGCGCGGCGTCGACGGGCCCGCGCTCGACGCGCTCTGCGACGAGATCGGGCTCGATCGATCGCTCGTCGATCTGCCTATTGCGCGCTGAACACGAACGGGTAGCTCACCTTCAGCTCGCTCTCCGGCTTCGGGAAGACCAGCTTCTTCGCCTGCGCGATCACGCAGTCGAACATCGGCGCGAGCGCGTCGTCGCCGTCGACCTCGGCCTGCGAGACCTTGCCGTCGGTGCCGATCGTGATGCGCAGCTTGATCTTGCCGCTCGCCTTCGGGTTCGTCTTCAGGACCTGTACGAAGCAGGCCTTGAAGCTGCCGGCGCGCGCCTGGAAGACGCGGCGGATCACCGCGGGATCGATCCCGCCCTCGACGTCGCCGTTGCCGCCGCCGCCGGGCTTCTGCATGTCGTTGCGCTCGTCGCCGCCGCCCTCGCAACCTTTCGCGAGCGGGTTGTCGAGACACTCCTTGCTGATCGTCACGCCCTTCTTTCGCTCGACGCGCTCGGCCGCGGCCTTGGCCTCCTCCTCGCGTGCTTCCATGTCGGACCTCTCCTTCTGGAGCTGCGCGAGCTTCTCCTCCGCCTCCAACCGTTCGGCCTCCTCGTTCGGGTTCGCGCTGCCGCTGCCGCTGCCGGCGGCCACCGCGGATCCGCTGCCGCCGCCGCTGGTCTGCGTGGTGTCGGCCGCGCTCCGCTCCGCGTGGCGTCCGGCGGCGCCCGACTTGTCGTCGCTCACGCCTTCGGGCGCGGCGCCCTTGGCCGCCGCCCACGCCGCGCTGTCGCCGACCTTCTTCTCCTTGTTGGGCCCGAGCGACCACGGCACCTGGTTGTGGCGCAGGACGATCGTGACGCGCCCGTCGGCGCCGGTCGCGATCACGTCGTCGCCGCTGACGACATCGCCCTTGGCGAGCGCGCGCGGCTTGCCGTCGCGCGTCGCGTGGACGTCGCCGGAGATCTCGGTGACGTCGCCGGCGGGCGCGCCCGGCACGATCGCGGGCGCGCTCGACGTGTCGTGCGATCCGCACGCGCACAGCACGATGGCGAACACGAGGAAGAAGACGCGCATCGGGATCATCCGTCCGAAGGAGACAGGATCATCTTCGCCGATATCGTCGACGGATCCGCCGCGGTCGGGAACTTCAAGCGCCCGATCTGCGACTGGATGCACGAGCGCACCGCGTCGGCGTCCTGGCCGCCGTCGACCTTCGCGTGCGCGACGCTGCCGTCGGGCTTGACCTCGATCGTGATCGACAACATGCCCGCGATGGTCGGGTTCCGTTGCAGCTCGCGCTGGTAACACGCCCGGAAGATGCCGAGCCTCGCTTTGACCACGCGCTCGGCTTGATCCTTGGTCAGCGCGCCGGTCACGCCGAACGATCCGATGTTGATGCGACCGCGCGGACCGGCCTCGCGCGGCGCGCCGACCGCGACGCCGCCGCCCTCGCCGGGCGCAGGCGCACCACCGCCCCCGCTGGTGCCGACGCGCAGACCATCGGCTTCGCTGTCGAACGCGCCGGGCGCGTCGAGGCTGTCGTTGATCGAGTCGGGCGGCGCGCCCTTGCTGCGCGACGCGGTCTTCGGCGGCGGAGGCGGCGCCGGCGCTTCCGGCGGCGCGGGCGCGGGCGCGGGCGCGGGCTCGGGCATCGTCGGCGCAGGCGCGGCCGCCACCGGAGGCGGCGCCATGGCCGTCGGTGCGGGCGCGGCTGCCGCCGGCGCGCTCTCCGCCGTCGCGGTCGTATCGGTCGCGCTGCGCTCCGCATGTCGTCCGGCCGCGGTGCTGTGATCGTCGGAGACGTTCTCGCCGCTCGCGCCCTTCGCCGCCGCCCACGCCGCGCTGTCGGCGACCTTCTTCTCCTTGTTGGGACCGAGAGACCACGGCACCTGGTTGTGCCGCAGGACGATCGTCACGCGCCCGTCGGCGCCGGTCGCGACGACGTCATCGCCGCTCACCACGTCGCCCTTCGCGAGCGCGCGCGTCTTGCCGTCGCGCGTCGCGTGGACGTCGCCCGCGATCTCGGTGACGTCGCCCGCCGGCGCGCCCGGCACCACCGCGACCCCGCCGCCGCTGCTGCCCTTGCCGCAGGCGAGGAAGAGCAGCACGAGCCCGATCACCACGCGTTGCATGTCTCGATTGTACGCACGAGGAGCCGCCTCGCGCTCTGCTACATTGTGCGCGTGCGCCTCGCGCTGCTGATCGTGATCGCCGGTTGCCACCATGGCAGCGTGCCGGCGGCGCCGACCACGGGTGCGATCGCGGGGTTGGTGCGCGATCAGGACACCGGCACGGCGATCGCGCGCGCGCAGCTCGCGATCCAGCGCGACGGCACGCTCACCCCCGCGCTCGTCACCAGCGGCGACGACGGCCTCTACGATCTCGATCACCTGGCGCCCGGGCGATACGACGTCACCGCGACCTACGCCGGCGTCACCCTCGAGATCCGCGGCGTCACGGTGACCGCCGGTCACGTCGTCGCGTGCGACGTCGACCTCGCGCTCGGCCGCCCCGAGGCGCAGCACGTCGATTTCGGCGATGCGCACGAGGGCGACGTCCGCCACTACACGCCCGCGAACGCCGATCCGAAAGCCGGCGCGCTCGAGGGCACCGTCACCGATTCGGCGACGCGCGAGCGCGTGCCCGGCGCGATCGTCACCGCGACCTCGCCCGCGCTCACGCAGGCCATGCAGGTGATCACCGACGACCGCGGCCGGTTCACCATCGCCGCCCTGCCCCCCGGCACCTACTCGGTCAGCGCCTATTACACCGTCGCGAAACACGGGACGATTTCCGTCGAGCACAACCTGATCCCGGTGCGCGGCGGGGAGACCGCGGTGGTTCCGCTGTTCGTCGAGACCGAGCAGTGATAGGGTTCGTGCAGCTTCATTGAAGCCCCGACCCATCGCGGCGGGGACTGGAGGAGCCCGTGAGTCACCGCATCCATCTGTTCAAGGCGAAGATCCACCGCGCGACCGTCACCCACGCTGACCTCGACTACGAAGGAAGCGTGACGATCAGCGGAGAGCTCCTCGATGCCGCCGGCATCGTCGAGCACGAGCAAGTCCACATCTGGAACGTCACGCAGGGCACCCGCCTCGTGACCTACGCGCTGCGCGGCGACGACGACAGCGGCATCATTTGCATCAACGGGGCGGCCGCGCACCTCGCGGATCCCGGCGACAAGGTGATCATCGCGACCTTCGCCGAGGTCGAGGCCGAAGCGGCCAAGGGCTGGCAGCCCACCGTCGTGTTCGTCGACGGCGCGAACAAGCTCGTCGCGAAGGACGCCGAGGTCGCGGGACCGAAGCGCCGGCTCAACGCGCTCTGATTCGTCGTCCGTCGTCCGTCTCCCGTCTCCCGTTGTCCGGATCGGACGCAACGCGAGCCGTGCGTGGTCGATAGCGGCCGGCATGACGCGTGACCCAAACAAGCTCGAAGCGTTCGTGTTGGCCGATGCGCTGGTGATCGAGGTCTACCGCGCGACGAAGGATCTACCGATGGAGGAGCGGTATGGCTTGCAGAGCCAACTCCGACGCGGCGCCGTTTCGGTCGCAGCGAATCTCGTCGAAGGGGCGTCTCGACATTCCGAGCGCGACTACGCGCACTTCGTCGCGATCGCGCAAGGCTCGGCGTCCGAGGTCCGGTACCTCGTCACGGTGGCCGCTCGGCTCGATCTCCTCGACGACCGAATCGCTCAGCAGCTCACGCACGAATACGGTCGTGTCGTGCAGATGCTCCAACGACTCGAAGGCTTCTTCCGACGCGCTGCCTCCACGGGAGACGGGAGACGGACGACGGACGACGGAGACTAGCTACCAAGACAAGACGATCTTGCCGACGTTCGCGTTCGCTTCCATGTGAGCGTGCGCGGCGGCGCAGTCGTGCATCGGCATCACGCGATCGATCACCGGGCGCAACGCGCCGCGCTCGAACAGCGGCGTCACGTGCGCGGCGATCTCGCGCGCGAGCGCGATCTTCTCCTCGAGCGGGCGCGCGCGCAGGACGGTGCCGATCACGGTCGCGCGCTTGCCGAGCATCATGCCGAACGGCGCGTTGCCGCTCGCGCCGCCGGCGGTCGAGAGCAGGACGATGCGCCCGCGCGTCGCGATCGCGCGCACGTCCTCCTCGAAGTACGAGGCGCCGACCAGATCGAGCACGACGTCGGCGCCGCGGCCGGCGGTCAGCGCGTGCACCTGCTTCGCGAAGCCTCCGTCGGTGACGGCGATCGTGTCGGTCACGAGATCCATCGCGACCAACGACTCGAGCTTCGATCGCGTGCGCGCCGTCGCGATCGCACGCGCGCCGATCGCGCGGGCGATCTGCAGCGCCGCCGTGCCGACGCCGCTCGACGCCGCGTGCACGACGACGGTCTCGCCCGCGCGAAGCCCCGCCTGCAAGACGAGCGCGTCCCATGCGGTCCAGAAGACCTCGGGGATCCCACCGGCGTCGATCAGATCGATCGATGCCGGCACCGCGACCAGCTCGCGCTCGTGCAGCGTGATCCGCTTCGCCAGGCCGCCGCCGGCGGTGATCGCCATGACGCGCGCGCCTTCGCTCCAGAAAGACGCGCCCGCGCCGCGCGCGACGACCGTCCCCGCGAGCTCGAGCCCGGGCACGTCGGACGCGCCGGGCGGCGGCGGGTACATGCCCTTGCGCTGCAAGACATCGGCGCGGTTCACGCCGGCCGCGGCGATCTCGACGCTCACCTCGCCGAAACCCGGATCGCGCACGTCGGTCTCGCCGATCGCGATGACCTCGGGGCCACCGGATCCGCGGAACACGATCGCGGGGACGCGCACGTCAGTCGAACCAGAAGCGGATGCCGACGTTGCCGTCGAGGCCCGGACCGAACCCGTGGCCCGGATAGTTGATGAACACGTCGGCGACGAACACGAGCTGGATGTAGACGTCGAGCGGGACGTTGTTGAAGTCGAACGAGATGCCGAACGGCACGCGCACGCCGATCGCGTTCGCGTGATCGTTGCAGCCGCCGCAGTCGAAGTTCCAGATGCGGCCGCCGACGCCGATGTAGAACGGCATCTGGAACGCCTCGGCGCGCACGAGCGTGGTCGGGTGCCAGAGGTGATCGACGTAGAGGTGGAAGCCGTCGCCGCCGTAGTAGTGGTGGTAGACCCAGCCGAGGCCGAAGTCGATCGCCTTGTCGGGCTGGTAGAAGTACTTGCCGTTCAGGCCGCTCGGCTCGCCGAGCTCGATGCCGAGGCCGAACGTGCCGTTCGACGCGAAGCCGCCGCCGCCGAAGCTGCGGTGCCGGCCGGCGAAGGCCACGGAGCTGGTGCACACGAGGGCGGCCGCGAGCGCGACCGCAAAGCTACGACGAAGGATGATCCCCATCATGTCGACCACGGTACACCGGGTCGTTGTAGGCGTGGCACACTGGTGTAGTGGAACGCGCGCCGGCGCTCCTGGTGGTGATCGCTGCATGTTCTCCGCGGTCGTCGACCACGCCCGCGCAGCCGGGCGACGCGCGTGCGGGAAGACCTGACGCGGTGATCGACGCGCCGATCGACGCGGGCCCGACCGCGGTGCTCGCGCCCGCGCCGCCGATCACGTGCCCCGACGCGACCGCGATGATGCGCAGCGATCCTCCCGATCGCCGCGCGTGGTGCGAGGCGAGCGACGGCACGCGCCAGGGTCCGTTCGTCGAGCTCTACCCCGACGGCGTCACCGCGATCACCGGCACGTATCGCGACGGCGCGCTCGACGGCGCGTGGACGCGCTTCCATCCGAGCGGCGCGACCGCGGAGAAGGGCTTCTACGCGCTCGGCAAGAAGGACGGCGAGTGGCAGCAATTCGCGCCCGACGGATCGCTGGTCGGCGAGTACGTGATGCACGCGGGCACCGGCGTCGAGCGTCGCTGGTGGGATCCGCAGCACCTCGCCGCGGAGACGACGTGGAAGGGCGGCGTGAAGGACGGGCGCGCGCGCGTGTGGAACCAGGACGGCGTGCTGCTGGTCGCCGAGCGCTATCGCGACGGCGTGCTCGACGGCGATCGCCTCGTCGGATCGAAGCTGTCGATGCTCGTCACCGAGACCTGGCGGAGCGGCGTGCGCGTCGGGCATCGCCAGCTGTGGGAGCGGAACGATCTGATCATCGACGAGAACTACGACAACCTCGGCCGCCTCGACGGTCCGGCGACGACGTGGCGCGATCGCCAGCACAAGCGCGAGGCCGGGCAGTGGTCGCACGGCAAGCGCACCGGGCAATGGACCTGGTACGACGGCGACGGCAACGCGTGGCGACAAGGATCGTACGCGGCGGGCAAGCGCGACGGATCCTGGGTCGAGTGGAAGAACGGCCAGATCACGTGGCAGGGCTTCTACGCGGGCGGCGTGCTCGACGGTGACGTCGTCGAGTACGACGTCGCCGGTCGCGAGATCAACCGCTACCACATGGCGAAGGGCACCGGCACCGAGGTGCAGGTGTGGCCGAACAAGAAGCCGTCGTCGAAGACGACCTACGTGAAGGGCCGCCAACAAGGGCCGTACGTCGAGCTCACGATCGACGGCAAGCAGATCGTCGAAGGCGCGTACGCGAAGGACGTGAAGGACGGCACCTGGCGCGAGTGGTCGCCGAACGGCCAGCTCCTGCTCGAGGAGACGTGGGCCGCGGGGTTGCGCGTCGGGCCGTGGCATCGATGGGCCGACGACGGCTCGCTGGTCGCCGAGGGCGTGTTCGCCAACGGGCTGCGCGAAGGCGCGTACGTCGAGTACTACGCCGACGGCAAGCGCGCGAGCGCGGGCACGTTCGCCAACGATCTGCGCGACGGCGAGTGGACGCAGTGGTACGCGGATGGATCCATCGCGCAGGTCGCGACGTGGAAGGCCGGCGTGCTCGACGGGCCGTGGGAGGAGATGGCCGCCGGTGGAAGACCGGCGGTGTCGGGACAGCTCGCGAACGGGCGCCGTGTCGGGACGTGGAGGTTTTTTCGTCTCGGCGGCGCCGGTGGCCAGCTCGAGAAGACCATCACGTATCCGAATTGAACAACCGTCGGGGCCGCGGCATTCCCGGGCGTGTTTGCATCACGCGGAGTGCAACCCCGCGGCGGGTCGCGCGTTTCCAACAGTGAGATGTCCCCGCTGCCTCCCGTCCGTGAATCACTTCGCGCGCTCGTGCGTACAAGACGCATCGAGCGCGCGCTGGCCGCAGCACGCGCCCTGCCCCGGCCTCCCTTCATGCGCACCTCGATCTCCTTCCTGACCACGACGTCCGCGACCGCGCCGCTCGCGCGGATCCCAGGCCTGCCGCACACGCTCGACGTGCTCGGCTTCGATCGCGAGCACCGCACGATCTACTTCGCCGAGTCGGTCGGCGCCGCGCGGATCCCCGTGCTCGCTCCCGACGCTCCCGACTCCTTCGTCGCAGGTCCCGCGTCGGCGAGCACCATCGTCCACGTCATGCACGTGGACGGCGAGCACGCGGGTCGCATGATCGTCGCGAGCTCGCAGCACGGCCGCGACGTCGACGCGATCCGCGCGCGGTTGTCGCCGCTCGACGAGCTCGAGAGCGACGCATACCTGCTGACGACGCGCGTGATCCAGCGCCGCGCGCTGCGCGTGCCCGGCTCCTCGCCGATCCGCAAGTTCACGCTCGCGCTCTCGGTCGAGCCGATCGTCGGCGACGGCGATCCGCGCTTCGGGCGCGCCGTGGTCACCGCGTACCTGCGCGCGAAGGCGTCGCTCGATCGCGTGTGGCTGGTGCCCGGCACCGACCTCGTGCTCGCGCGGGTGACGTACCTCGGCGTCCCGTCGGACGTCGGCCACGACAAGCAAGTCGCGGTCTTGACCCAGCGCGCCGCCTGAGATTCTCGCTGTGTGAGGCGGCGTGAGGCTTGTCGCTTGGCCTCTCCGGCCGGTGCGTCGTACCCTCTTCGCGGTGCGAACGGTCCTTCTCCTCGGCTTGCTCGCGGCGTGCGGCGGGAACCAGCAGCAGACGCTGCCCGACGCCGCCTACGACTGCACGGTCGAGACGCGCGCCGACACGTTCAGCGCGGGCATGATGAAGAACGGCTCGCAGAACCAGATCACGTTCAAGCTGATGGAGTCGAAGCCGGCGCCGCCGTCGCGCGGCGACAACGAGTGGTCGATCGACATCGTCGACGCGACCACGCAGCAGCCGATCACCGGCGCGGCCGTGACGGTCACGCCGTTCATGCCCGATCACAACCACGGCACGCAGATCAAAGCCGTCGTCACCGAGCCCACGCCGGGCCACTACCTCGCGAAGCCGGTGAACCTCTGGATGCCCGGCCTCTGGCAGGTGACGATCAAGGCGACCCCGACCGGCGGCACCGCCGACGCCGCGGTCTTCGCGTTCTGCATCTCAGGCTGATCGTCCCCCCCGTTCGCCCTGAGCGTAGCCCTCGCGAAGCGAGGGCGAAGTCGAAGGGCGGCGATCGTCGACAGCGCGGTCCTTCGACTTCGGGCTCGCTAGCGCTCGCCCTCGCTCAGGACGAACGGAGCAATCGGGTCACATCGCGCACTGCGTGGTGCCCATCGCGGACGTCCACACGAGGTGATCGCTGGTGAGCTCGATCGTCGGCATCGCGGCGGCGTCGGCGGCGTTCAGCTCGCCGCCGGAGATCAGATCGTTCAGCATCGCGTGCGGCAGCGGGCGGATCAGCACGCGCAGCTGCACCTTCGCGAAGCTAGAGACCAGGCCCGGCGTCGGATAGTTGTGCGTGACCGCGTGGTAGTAGCGCGGGTCGCTGATGTCGGTCGTCACCGCGGGCGGCAGCGAGCGCGACATGTCGACGGTCGCGACGTCCCAGAAGAAGTGCGCGGGCTGGCCGTTCGCGTCGAGCGTCTTGTCGTGCATCACCCACAGGTTCGGATCGGTGAGGTCCTCCGGATCTTGATCGTCGGCGACGACGCCCGACGAGAAGACGACCTTGTCGGTCGCGTCGGTCGCGACGATCTCGACCCACGCGCGGCGATCCTGCGCCGCGCCGCTCGGCCAGTTGTGGCCCGCGCCGCGATCGTCGAGCGTGACCTCGATGCGTCCGCCGTCGGCGGGCGAGACGCACAGCTTCGCGCCGATCGCGGGTCCGAGATCGCGATCGATCGCGGCGCGCTGCGCGTCTTTCTCGGGCCAGTCGGTGAGCGCGGTGTCGATGCCCGCGAAGGTGTGCTCGTGCACGCCGAGCGGGCGCAGCGGCACGTCGAGCCCGACCGCGCCCGGCCCGCTCGTGACGACGCCGTCGGTCGCGAACATGTGGCAGGTCCCGCACGACAGGTGCGTGCGCGGATTGTCCTGGCCGAAGATCGTCGTCTTCCACTCGGCGAACGTGCGCTCGAGGTGCACGCCCGCGGGCGTCCTCACGTCGTGGCACGCGCCGCACATCGACGCCGACTCGGTCGCGTGCGAATCGAGGTACGGCGATCGGGCGGTGCGATGCGCGGGCGACGCGACCGGGTTCACGATGCCGCCGCGCAGGACGTCGTCGTCGGCGAGCGTCAGCGGATTGTTGTGATCGTCGGTGACATCTTCGACGGTGTGGCAGAAGTAACAGGTCACGCCCTTCGCGTACTGCGGGACTTGATCGAGGTTGGTGCCGTCGGTCGTGAGCTGGAGCTTCAGCGCCATCGGCGCGTGGCACGTCACGCAGAAGTCGCCGAGCGCGCCGTTGGTCGCCTTCTGCCCGCGCGCGTTCATCGCGAGGAAGACCGGATCGTTCGCCGCGTACGCGTGCATCGAGCCCGACCACTGCGTGTAGTGATCGGCGTGGCACTGCATGCACGTCTCGGGCTTCATCAGCTCTTCCTTCGACAGATACGTGTCGGTGCCGCCGCAGGCGGACAGTAGAAGGAGCGTGATGACGAGAGATCTCATTGTGCGTCCGGAAGCTGCGCGTCGGGCAAGGGCGCGTCGGGCGGCGGCGGCGGCATCGCGTCGGGCGGGTTGCGATCCGCGCCGTTCGCGATCCACTTCACGATCGAGCACGTCTCCTCGGGCGCGAGCGACGAGCCGCGCGGCATGTGCCATCGCGTCGCGGTCGAGTAGATCCGCTCGATCACTTCGCTGCACGAAGCATCGCCGGGGATCACGCGGAAGCGATCGGGGAACGTGGTGCTCGCCATCAGGAGCTGGTCGTACGCGTCGTCGGGTTTGTTCTCGTCGAACGAGAGGCCGGCCTGGTGTCCTTCGGGCGTGTGGCACGAGCCGCCGCCGGTCGAGCACTTCGGCACGAGCGTATCGCTGTAGACGTTGTCGAAGGTAGGAGGATAGAGCGCGGTGCAGTGATCCGGATCGAGGTTCTGCACGCAGTCGAGCGGCGGGTCCGAGCAGGCGACGAGCCCGCATACGGCCAGGCCCGCGACGAGACAACGCATGGCCGCCACTGTAGCCGACGGGCGCCGGCCGCGCCGTGCGAGAAGTAACGATCAGAAGCTGTCAGAACAACGGTTTCAGTGAGTCGAACAGGCGGCGGTAGCGATCGTAGGAGGCATCTTGCCCCACGCCGGGGTCGATCACTTCGACGGGCGGGGGCGCGAGCGATGCGGCGGCGATCACGTCGCCGTGGATCCGTGCCGCGACCGACGCGCACAGCGCGCCTCCGATCGCGCAGGTGTCGGTGCGCGCGGCGATCGCGTGCGGGCGCTGCGTGACGTCGGCGCGGATGCGCGCCCAGACGCGCGAGCTCGCGCCGCCGCCGAGCAGCAGCACGCGATCGGTCGCGACGCCGAGCGACGCGAGGCGATCGATCACGTCGCGCGCGGCGAACGCGCAGCCCTCGAGCACCGCGCGCGCGAGCTCGCCGCGGCCGTGCGCGGGCGTGAGCCCGTAGAAGGCGCCGCGCGCGTTCGCGTGCCACTCGGGCGCCATCGCGCCGCCGAGCGCGGGCAGGAACGTGACGTCGCCCGCGGCGTGCTCGGCCGCGCGATCGAGCGTCGCGGGATCGGTCTCGAGCAGATCGCAGAGCCACGTGATCGCGCCGCCCGCGATCCAACCTGGGTTCTCGATGAAGTACGTGCTCGTCGGATACGCGTGGGTCTCGACGAGCTTGTTCGCGTCGATGACGATCGACGGGTGCAGCGCGCCGACGACCTCCGCGGTGCCGAGCACGCACGCGATCGTCCCGGGCGCGACGACGCCGGCGCCGAGCGGCGTCGCGAAGTCGTCGCCGGTGCCGACCGCGACGATGGTGCCCGCGCGCAGGCCGGTGATCGCGGCGCCCGCGGGCGTGAGCGCGCCGGCGGTGTCGTGCGCCGGCGCGACGCGCGGCAACCGCAGCGGATCGATCTCGAACGCTTCGCAGAGCGGCTCGCTCCACGCGCCGGCGCGCAGATCCCACAACATCGTCGTCGACGCGAGCGACGGATCCATCACCGCCTCGCCGCACAGGCGAGCCACGAGGTACGTCACCGGCTGGTGGAAGCGGCGCGCGCCGGGCGCGTGTCGATCGAGCCAGCGGATCTTCGCGGCCATGTGGCTCGCGTCGGCGATCTGCCCCGTGATCTGCGCGAACGCGTCGGGATCGAGCGCGGGCAGCTCCGCGGTCGCGCGCCGATCGATCCAGATCAGCGCGCGGCCGATCGCCGCGCCGCGATCATCGACGGCGATGCAACCGTCGAGCTGCCCCGCGATCCCGATCGCGGTGACGTCGTCGGCGCGCGCGCGCGCGTCGCGCAACGCCGCGGCGATCGCCGCGCCGAGGGCGCGCTCCCAATCGCGCGGATCCTGCTCGGCCCAGCCCGGCCGCGGGTGATGCACGGGGTATGACTCGCTGGCGGCGCCGAGCACCGCGAGGCCGTCGTCGCACACGACCACCTTCACGCTCTGCGTCCCGACGTCGATGCCGATGATCACGAGCGCATTATAGTGAGGACGTGAACTACTTCGGGCACGCGGTGGTCGTGACGCGCTTGATCGAGGCGCCGGCGCCCGCGATCGCGCTCGGCGCGATGCTGCCCGACTTCCTGTCGATGTGCGGCGCGCGACCGACGCGCGTCGACGATCCGCTGATCGAGCGCGGCATCGCGCTCCATCACGAGACCGACGCCGCGTTCCACACGCTCGCGCCGTTCACCGGGCTCGTCCGCGAGCTCGGCGATCGGCTGACCCACGCGGGCGTGTCGCGCGGCCCGATGCGCGGCGTCGCGCACGTCGCGGTCGAGCTCTTCCTCGACGGCACGATGATCGACGATCCGCGCGCGGCGGCCGCGTACGAGGCCGCGATCGCGCTCGAGCCCGCGCTGGTCTTTCCGTCCGACGAAGCGCCGCGCTTCGCGTATCTGCAGACGCGCTTGCGCACCCACGGCGTTCCGCGCGATCTCGCGCGCGCCGAATCGGTCGCCGCGCGCTGCCTGCGCATGCTCGCGCATCGGCCGCTGCTCGCGCCGAAAGGATCCGAGCCGCAGCTCATCGAGCGCGTGCTCGGCGACTTCGCGCACCGCTGCGCCGTCGCGGCGCCGACGATCATGCACGCCTTGCGCGCGTCGATGGAATCAGCCGCCACACCCGGTGCGCCGTGGCATCGCGAAAATCGGTCGGGATCGTCTCGCGCGTGAGATCGGCGATCTCCCAGCCGCGCACGGAGTCCTCGTCGAGGGTGAAGCGCTTCTTGTTGGTCGAGAACCAGATCGCGCCGCCGGGCGCGATCACCTTCGCGACCGCTTGCAAGAGCGGCCCCTGATCGCGCTCGATGTCGAAGACGTAGTCCATCCGCTTCGAGTTCGAGAACGTCGGCGGATCGACGACCGCGAGATCCCAGCGCACGCCGCGCGCCGCGGAATCCTCGAGGAACGCGCGCACGTCGGCGTGCACGAGCTCGTGGCGCCGCGGATCGAGCTCGTTCAGCGCGAGGTTCTTCGCGGCCCAGTCGAGGTACGTCTTCGACAGATCCACCGACGTCGACGACGCCGCGCCGCCGCGCGCCGCGTAGACCGTGAACGCGCCGGTGTAGCAGTAGAGGTTGAGCACGCGCTTCCCTACCGCCTCGGCCTGCACCCGCGCGCGCGTGATGCGGTGATCGAGGAAGAGGCCGGTGTCGAGGTAGTCGCTCAGGTTGACGTGGAAGCGATGGCCGCCCTCGCCGACCACGAACCACGCGCCCTGGTCGCCGGCGCGCTCGTACTGATCGCCGGCGCGGTGCGCGTGGCGCTCGCGCCGCTTGACGAAGACGTCGGCCGCGCCGAGGACCTCCTTCGCGCGCGCCGACATCTCGTCGATCCATTCATCGTCTGCCGCTTCGTGCCGGCGATCACCGATCACCACGTGGCCCTCGTAGAGATCGACGACGACCGGCACCTCTGGGATGTCGCGGTCGTAGACGCGGAAGCACGTCACGCCCTCGCGCGTGGCCCAGCTGCGCAGGTGCCGGAACCGCTTGGCCAGGCGGTTACCGAACATATTGCCCCGATCGGTCAGGTCCTATATTTTCCCCCGTGGACCCGACGTCCGTCATCTATCAGGGGACACTTCGATGCTGCGCAGACTTTCACTTGGACTCTTGTTCGGAGCGCTGGTCGCCGCGTGCGGCAGCGCGCGGTTGGTTCAGCGGAACCAGTACGGCGGCGTGATCGCGCTGAACGGTGATCGCAACAAGGCGATGGAGCAGGCCAATCAGATGATGGCCCAGCACTGTGGCCCCGGGAACTACCAGATCGTCAGCGAGGGTGAAGTGCCCGTCGGCACCGACACCATGTCGCGCAGCGACACCAACTACGGCCAGTCGACCGCGAACTCGAACGACGGCCAGTACTCGAACACGGCCGGCGGCGCGACCACGACGTCGGGCACCAGCACCCGCACGGCGACCGAGTGGCGCGTGCAGTACCAGTGCGGCCAGGGCGCGGGCGCCCCGCCGCCCGCCGGCCCCGCGGGTCCGCCGGCGCCGCCCGCCGGTGGTGGTGGCGCGCCGCCGCCGCCCCCAGGCTACTGATTCGCGCATCGCTTGCGTGAGCGCGGCCGTCGAGCTTGCTCGGCGGCCATCGCATTTTCGGTGGTACACCCGAGCGCATGGCGTTCTTCCAGGATCCGCCCCGCCTCGGTAACCAGTACGACGACGATCCGATGCTCGCCGATCACCTCGCGCGCGTCGCGCCCGAGATGGCGCGCGCGATCGAAGGCGAGCTGCGCGAGCTCGGCGCGCTGTCGGGCGGTCCGCTGCGCGAGCAGTCGCTCGCGGAGCGCGAGCTCGAGCCGGTGCTCACGCAGTGGGACGCGTGGGGCAACCGCGTCGATCACATCGAGGTGTCGCCGCTGTGGAAGCACGCGGCGCGGTTGGCGGCGGAGCACGGCCTGGTCGCGGCGGGCTACGAGCCGCGCTTCGGCGCCTACGCGCGCACGCACCAGTTCGCGATGGTGCACGTGATCGCGCCGTCGCTGGACTTCTATTCGTGCCCGCTCGCGATGACCGACGGCGCGGCGCGCACGCTGACCGACTCGGGCGTCGCCGCGGTGCGCCCGTTCGTCGAGCGGCTGACGTCGCGCGATCCGGCGCGCATGTGGACGAGCGGTCAGTGGATGACCGAGCGCACCGGCGGATCCGACGTGTCGACCACCGAGACGGTCGCGAAGCGCGACGGCGATCAATGGCGGTTATTCGGGACCAAGTGGTTCACGTCGGCGACGACGGCCGAGATGGCGCTCACGCTCGCGCGCCCCGAGGGCAACGGCGAAGGCAGCCGCGGGCTCGCGCTGTTCCTCGTCGAGACGCGGGACGCTCAGGGGCGCCTGCGCAACATCGAGGTCAATCGCTTGAAGGACAAGCTCGGCACCCGCAAGGTGCCGACCGCGGAGCTCACGCTCGCGGGGACGCCGGCGATGCTCGTCGGTGAGCCGGCCGACGGCGTTCGATCGATCACGCCGATGTTGTCGATCACGCGCACGTGGAACTCGGTCGGCGCGGTCTCCGCGATGCGGCGCGGGCTCGCGATCGCGCGCGACTACGCGCGGCGGCGGAAGGCGTTCGGCGCGCTGCTCGTCGACAAGCCGCTGCACGTCGATACGTTGGCGCAGTGCGAGGCCGAGTACGCGGGCGCGTTCCTGCTCGCGTTCCGCATGGTCGAGCTGATCGGTCGCCGCGAGCACGGGGTGGGGAGTGACGACGAGGAGCGGCTGTTGCGCGCGCTCACGCCGATCGCGAAGCTGACGACCGCGAAGCAGGCGGTCGAGGTCGTGCAGGAGGCGGGCGAGTGCTGCGGCGGCGCGGGCTACGTCGAGGACACCGGGTTGCCGCGGGTCTTGGCCGACGCGCACGTGCTGCCGATCTGGGAAGGCACGACCAACGTGTTGTCGCTCGATACGCTGCGCGCGCTCGGCAAGGGCGGCGCGATCGAGGCGCTGGCGGCGGAGATCGAGGCGCACGCCGCGCTCGCGAAGGAGTCGTCGCTGGTCGCCGCCGCGCAGACCGCGCGCGCGGCGCGCGATCACGCGCTCGCGTGGGCGTCGTCGACGATGAAGGATCCGGTGCGCCTCGAGGCCGGCGCGCGGCGGCTCGCGCTCACGTTCGGGCGCGCGCTCGAGCTGGCGTACCTGGTCGCGCACGCGCAGTGGTGCCTGGACCATGGCCGCGGCCCACGGGCGGCGGCGGCGGCGCGGCGGTTCGCGCGCACCGCGATCGATCGCATCGACGATCTGTCGGCGGAAGACGCGGCGTTACTTGCCTAGGCGCTGCAGGAGCGCGAGCTGACCGAGCGCCGAGGCGACCGCCGCCTCGACGCGCAGGATCGGCGCGCCCAGCGACACGATGGCGAAGCCGCGTAGGGCGAAGGTGTCGACCTCGCGATCGATCCAGCCGCCCTCGGGGCCGATCGCGAGCGCGACGTCGCCGCCTCGGTACCGTTGCTCGATCGGATCCGCGTCGCGCGCGTGCGCGCACAGCTTGTGCGTCGCGGTCGGCGCGTGCTCGTCGAGGAATTGCATGAAGCGCGCGTGCACGCGCACGTCGGGCAGCCAGGTCGTCGCGCCCTGCTCCGCGCCCAATCGCAGATCTTCGGCGATCGATCGATCTTCGACCTTCGCCGAGCCGAAGTAGCTCTTGTCGACCTTCCACGCGTTGATCAGATCGATCCGGCGCACCGCGCACGACGCCGCGAACTGGAGCACGCGCCGCAGCACCTTCGGCCGCGGCACCGCGAGGATCAGATCGATCGGCGCCGGTGCGCTGGCGTCGCCGCGCGCCTCGAACGCGAGCGTCACGTGATCCGCGGTGATCTCGATCACCTCCGCGGTCCCGACCGGCCCGCGCACGACCCCGGCGCGCAGCGTCGTCCCCGCCGACGCGCGCAGGACCTCGCGGACGTGCGCCGCGCGTCGGTCGCGCAGGACCGCGGCGCCGCCGGCCAGCTCGTCGGGCTCGAACAGGAGGAGATTCACGCCGAGATCCGAGTACCATGACCGCCGTGCGGTGGGCGCCGCTTCTCGTGCTCGTGGTGGCATGCGGCGACAACGCCGTCGCGCCGCCCGACGCCGCGCGCACGATCACGCTGCACTCGGTCGCGCCGGCGCGCGGCGGCCTGCCCGGCGGCACGACGATCGTGCTCGACACCGACGGGCTCGATCCGACGCGCCCGGTGACGGTCGTGCTCGGGCGCGCGCGCGCGACCCAGGTCGGCATGATCGACGACCACACGATCACCGCGACCACGCCGCCCGGCTTCGCCGACGGCCCCGTCGACATCGTCGTCGCGCAGGACGGCGCGCACGCGCGCCTCGATCTCGCCTTCACGTACAACCCGCTGCCGCGCGTGATCACGATCGATCCCGATCGCGGTCCCGCCGCCGGCGGCACGCCCGTCACGATCACCGGCAGCGGCTTCACCGCGCTCGGCGCCGGCGCGGCGACCGTGCGCTTCGGCGATCTGATCGCGACCGACGTGCACGTCGCCTCCGACACGATGCTCACCGCGACCACGCCGCCGGGCCCGCCGTTCGCCGCGGTCGGCGTCACCGTCGAGAACGCCAACGGCGAAGCGCAGCCGATCAGCGCGTACCGCTTCGTCGCGCGCGGGCTCGTGATCGGCTCGAACCGCTACGGCCCACCGACCGGCCTGTTCTACGTCGATCCCGCGACCGGGCTGACGACGCGGATCATGCCGATCGACTCCGACCCGCTGGTCTCGTACGGCGTGCACGCGCTCGCCACCGACACCGACGGCCGCCTGTGGGCCACGACGCACTACTTCGCGGGGCCGCCGCTCTTGTTCGCGGTCGATCTGTGGTCGCTGCAGACGTACGTCGTCGGCAACCTGACCGACCCGAACGGCGGCGGGGCCGGCGTGCCGAGCGCGGTCGACTGCAAGGACCTCGAGATGATCCAGGGCGTGCTGACCTGCGTGCAGTTCGGCACGATCTACACCGTCGACGTGAGCAGCGCGATGCTGACCAGGCGCGGGACCGCGAGCGCGTATCGCATGTCGCTCGCGGCGATCGGCGATCAGGTCTACGCGGTGACCGGTCCGTGCTGCAGCCAGGCGACCTTCCAGACCGTCGATCTCGACACCGGCGCGTTCGGCCCGCCGACGACGATCACGCAGGACGGCAAGCCGCTGACGATCGGCGCCGGCAAGGCGACCGGCTTCGACGGCGCGCTCTACGTGATCGGCAGCGCGTGGTACGGCCCCGAAGGCGGCGACGTGCCCGGCCTCGGCTACGGCCGCGCGATCTACCGCGTCGACGTCGCGACCGGCAACGCGACCTTCATCGGCCGCGTGCCCTTCCAGACGACGTCGTTGACCGCGGTCGATCTATAGCGGCTGCGTCGTGTTGCCGGCGTTCTTCCAGCCGGCGATGCCGCCCTTGAAGACGTGGACGTCGGTGTAGCCGGCGATCACCGCGCGCGCGGCGGCGGTGTGCGAGGCGCCGCATTGCTCGTTCGCGCAGTAGAAGACGAGGCGCGTCGTCTTGTCGGACGGCAGCTCGGACAGATCGTAGGTGCGATAGTCGGTGAGACGGATCGCGCCGGGGATCGTGCCCATGTGCTCGCGCGTGCCGTCGCCGTTGGCGTCGACGGCCTTGCAGGCGCCGTGCGCGACCCACTGCGTGAGATCGGCGATCGAGACGTGATCGTCGACCTTGGCGCCGGCGGCCTCGAGCGCCGCGGGATCGGGGCCGGAAGACTTCGAGCAACCCGCGGCAGCGAGCACGATCGCGAACAGCACGCGCTTCATGCTGCGAGCTTACGGCGACAGCGGCGCGTTGCAAGCGCCGAGCAGCACGGGCCGGACGCCGCCCGGAGAGCCGGGGCCGTCGCCGAGCTCGCCGGCGGTGTCGAGGCCCCAGCACCACGAGCAGCCGTCGTTCGTGATCGCGCACGCGAAGCTCTCGCCGGCGGCGAGCGAGATCGCGGGCGCCGCGAGCGGCACCGCGTCGCCGGGCGTCGCGCGATCGGCGCCGCCGGCGCCGAGCTCGCCGTGATCGCCCTCGCCCCAGCACACGATCGATCCGTTCGCGCGGCGCGCGCACGTCGAGTTGTCGAGCGCCTCGATCTCGACCGCGTCGCCGAGGCCGACGACGTCGACCGGCGCGTGCGCCATCGTCGTGGTGCCGTCGCCGAGCTGACCGTGATCGTTCGCGCCCGTGCACGCGACGTGGCCGTCGGCGAACAGCGCGCACGCGTGATCGCCGCCGATCGCGAGCGCGGTCGCGCCGGTGAAGCCGGGCACCATCGTCGGCTTGGTGCGCCCGTTGCCGGGGACGCCGAGCTGACCGCTGTCGTTCTTGCCCCAGCACCAGACGTCGCCGGTCGTCGCGATCGCGCAGCCCTCTTGCCCGCCGGCCGCGATCGCCTTCGCGGTCGGGACGTTCACGCGGACCGCGTGCCACTGGTACGACGCGTTGTCCTGGCCGATCTCTTCGTCCTTGTTGCGGCCCCAGCACCAGACCGCGCCGTCGGCGTCGAGCGCGCACGAGTGGTACTCGCCGAGATCGAGGTCGACCACACGCGCGAGCCCGGTGACGAGCGACGGCTCGGGCACCGGCGCGTCGGTCGCGTCGCCGCGGCCGAGCTCGCCCTGCGCGTCGGCGCCCCAGCACCAGACCTGATCGCCGGCGAGCGCGCAGGTGTGGAACTCGCCGGCGTCGAGCTCGGTGACGCCGGTGACGCCGTCGACGATCACGGGCGCCGCGACGCTGTCGCCGTCGCGCCCGAGCCCGCCGTACTTGTCATTGCCCCAGCACCACACGCGGCCGTCGCTGCCGTGCGCGCACGCGTGCTCGCTGCCCGCGGCGATCTGCGCGATCGATCCGGCCTCGCTGCCGACGCACAGGCCGGCGAGCGCGGCGTCGTCGCGCGCGCCGTAGCGCCAGCCCGTGTGGCAGCCGGTGTCGACGAAGCTGCACGCGCCGGCGGCCTCGCAGCGACCGCCGCTGCATTGCTCGTCGCCGTCGCAGTGGAACGGATCGATCTGCGCGCAGCCTGTGAGGGCTGCGAGGATCAGCACGGCCTTCATCAGAAGCCTCCCGCGATCGCGAGGCCGACGCCGGGACCGGGCACGAGCGCGACGTCGCGATCGGGGTGATCGTCGTGGCGCACGATCCGCCACGCGGCGACGCCGCCGAGCACCGCGGCGCCCGCGAACGAGACGAGCGCGACGTCGCGATCGCGCGTCGCCGCGTCGGACGCGCGCGCGTAGTCGTCGTAGGTCGTCGCGCGGTTCGCCTCGCCGGCCGCGCTCGAGCTCGCGAGCGCGAAGCCGAGCCCCAGCGACGCGCCGAGCGCGGCGCCGCCGAGGAGCCCGTCGGTGAGCGGATCGCGATACCACGGGTCGCGCGCGGGCGCGGGCGGCGGCGCGGGCGGCAGCGGCTTCGGCGAGGCGGCGGGCTCGGGCGCGCGCACCGGCACGACGCGCGGCTGCGTGCTCGGATCGATCGGGTTCGCGATCACGCCGCCCGAGAGCTGCTGCGCGCACACCGCGCGTTGGTCGCGCGCCGCTTGCGCCTGGCGCTCCGACGGCGACGTGGCGAGGAACCGATCGTAGTCGCTGATCGCGGTCGCGCAGTCGCCGCTCTTGCGCTCGGCCTGCGCCATCGCGAACAGCGCGGCGGGCCGCTCGTCGATCGCGTACGCCTGCGTGAACGACGCGATCGCGGTCGCGTAGTCGCCGCCTTGGTACGCGGCGAGGCCGCGGTCCATCAGCGCGCCGGCGTCGTCGGGATCGGCGGCTTGGGCGCGCGCGGACGGAGCCGCGAGCGCGAGGATCGCAACGAAGAGGAGCGTGCGCGTCATGGCGGCGGAAGCGCGGAGTCGGGATCCCACGCGCGCGCGTGCGGCTTGTGCGCGACCGAGTGCGGCTTGGCGCGCGTGGGTTTCGGAGCGGGCGCGACGATCGCGGGGGTGATCGGCGCGGGGATCATGATCGTCACGGGCGCTGCGCCCTTCGACTCCGGTCCTTCGGACCTTCGCTCAGGGCGAACGGTGGTGGCGCGCTCGGGGCGAACGGATCGAGCGGCAGCCTCGGGACTCGGGCGCAGCGCGATCACCGCGATCGCCGCGATCGCCGCGGCCAAGACGGCCGTGCACGCGACGACGACCGCGAGCTTGCGGTGCGTGTGCATCGCCGTGCCCGGTCGCGTGCGGGGCGGCGGCGTCGCCTCGAACATCGACGTGTGCGTGACGACCTCGACCTCCGGCTCGTCGTCGCTCTGCTCTTCATCGGTCTCGGTCTGGAAGCGCGGGTGCATCCCCGCGGTCGGCACGTGCGGCGTGCCGGTCGCCATGCGCACGACCTTCGCGACGCCGGCGGTCGCCGGCTCGCCGACGCGGCCCGGGAACAAGCCGCGCACGTACGCGCCGATCTCCGTCATCGACGTCGCCATGCCGTGCTTGCGCGCGAAGCGCTCGAGATCGAGCTGCAGCGCCTGCGCGCTCGGGTAGCGCTCGTCGGGATCGCGGCGCAGCGCGCGCATGATGATGCCCTCGAGCTCGAGCGGGAAGTCGTCGCGGCGCGACGACGGCAGCGGCGCGTCCTCCTCGACGATGCGCTTGATCAGCGCGTAGTCGCCGCCGTCGGTCGGCATCGTGAAGAGCCGCGTGCCGGTCGCCATCTCGTACAAGACGACGCCGAGCGCGAAGACGTCGCTGCGGCGATCGATCGGCGCGCCCTTGCACTGCTCGGGGCTCATGTACGCGATCTTTCCCTTGAGCGTGCCCGCGCGCGTCTCCTGCTGGCGGCCCGCCGCCTTCGCGACGCCGAAGTCGATCAGCTTCACGCAGCCGCCGTACGAGACCAGCACGTTCGACGGCGACACGTCGCGATGGACGAGCCCGACCAGCGTGCCGTGCTCGTCGACGAGCTCGTGCGCCGCGTGCAGGCCCGCCGCCGCGCCGATCGCGATCGCGATCGCGATGTGCAGCGGCACGTCGCCGTCGCGCTTGATGCCCGCGTTCGCGATCGCGCGCACGTCCTCGCCGTGGACGTACTCCATCGTGAAGTAGAGACCGTGCTCGGTGCGACCGAGGTCGTAGACCTGCGCGACGTTCGCGTGCTGGATCGTCGCGGCGAGCCGCGCCTCGTCGAGGAACATGCCGACGAAGTCGCGCGACTGCGCGTACTGCGGGAGGATGCGCTTGAGCGCGACCAGCTTCTGGAAGCCGCCGATGCCGGGCTGCCGCGCGAGGTAGAGCTCGGCCATGCCGCCGACCGCGAGGCGTCGCACGAGCTCGTAGCGACCGAGCCGCGTGCCGGGCGCGAGCGCGCCGTCGTTCACCAGCGGGATAGGCGTGGGAGCATGCACGGCCACTATCCGTTCTGAGCCTCGCGCGCGCGAAGATCAACGGGTGAACGCGATCGTGGGAATGCTCACCGAAACGCGCGCGCGCTTTTTCTACGCGAGGGTGAGCTTCAGTCCGTCGACGAGCGCGGTGTGTGCCTTCCACTGCAGCACTTCGGTTGCGCGCGCGACCGCGGCGACCGAACGCACGATCTCTCCCGCGCGCGCCTCGGCGTGACGGATCTGCGACCGCCCGCCGCACAGGTCGACGACGCTGCGCGCCAGCTCGTTCACCGTGACCTCGCGGCCGGTGCCGATGTTGATCGCGGCGCGGTCGCCGCCGGCGGAAAACGCAGCGTCTACGACGGCGCGCGCGACATCACCGACGTAGACGAAGTCGCGCGTCTGCTCGCCGTCACCGAAGATCAGCAGCTCGCGCCCGGCGCGCGCGCGCGCCGCGAAGATCGAGATGACGCCCGAGTACGGGCTCGAGGGATCCTGTCGCGGACCGTACACATTGAAGAAGCGCAGTGCGGTGGTCGCGACCCCGTGGACCGCGCTGTAGTAGTGCAGCGCGTGCTCGCTGGCGTACTTGTGGATGCCGTAGGGCGACACCGGCGCGCAGCGCACATCCTCTTGCACGGGGAATTCGCTGACGTCGCCGTAGACCGCCGCGCTCGAGGCGAACACGACCTTCTTCACGCCGGTCGTGCGCGCGTACTCGAGCACGTGCAGCGTGCCGCCGTAGTTCACCGCGGCGTCGGCGACCGGCGACGCGATCGACGCGATCACCGAGACCTGCGCGGCGAGGTGGATGATGCGCTCGACCGGCCCGTGCTGCTTGACGAGCGGCGCGAGCGCGGCGAACACGCCGGTCGAGACGTCGCAGGTGACGACGTCGAGCGGCGCGCCGGCGTGGTGCGCGAGGTTCTCGCGCTTGCCCGTCGAGAAATCGTCGACCACGATCACGCGCGCGCCGCGCTCGATCAAGCGGTCGACGACGTGCGAGCCGATGAAGCCGGCGCCGCCGGTGACCACGACGAGAGGCTGAGACATGATGCTCAGCATAACCGGGCCTCGGGCCTCTGGCCTCAGGCCTCGGCCCAGAAGAAGACTGCGCGTCGTTTGCAGGGCTGAGGCCCGAGGCCCGAGGCCTGAGGCCCTTCTTCTTCAGTGCGGCTTCAGCGAGCCGGCCGGCTTCGCGGGAGGCGCCGACGCGCCGCCGCTGCCCATGCCGCCCGCGAACTGCATCAAGAGGCCCATCACGTCCTTCTCGGCGATCGACGCGGTGACGACGACCTCGGCGCCCGACGACTTCACGGCGACCGAGTTGATCAAGCCGGAGAACGCGGGCGGAAGCCCGCCGCTCTTCTTCACCTGCGCGAGCTGCGTGTTCGCCTGCGCCGCCGCGTCGGTCGCGGCCTTCGCGCTGTCGAGCACCGCGTGGATCTCGGCGCTGATCGTGCCCGACTTGACGTCGGCCGAGCCGTAGAGGCCGGTCATCTTCGCCTTGATGTCGGGCAGGTCCTGGGTCTTGTTACCCGCGCCCCACATCGCCGCGTCGGTGTTGACCGCGCCGAGCGCCGTCTTGAGCGCCTTGTCCTTGTCGATGCCGCCCTTGGTCATCGCGGTGAGCAGCGACTTGTCGTCGGGCTGCGTCGCGATCTCGAAGGTGTCGGTCGTGAGCCACTTGATGTAGATGTCCTTGCCGCCGGTGCCCGAGTACTTCATGAAGGCGCCGTCCTTCTTGATCGTGGCGCTCTTCCCGTCGGCCTTCGCGGCGTTCGTGATGCAGGCGTCGATCTCCTTCTCGGTCTGACCCTTGAGCGCGATCACGATCGCGCCCTTCTCGTCGGCCTTCATGCCGACGACCATCGAGTCGAACGCGTCGAGCGGATCGAAGCCGCACGCGGCCTTGAACTTGTCGAACTTGTCCTGCGCGCCCGACTGCGCCATCGCCATCGGCCACAGCTGCTGGAAGAGCTGGCTCGACTTGATCTGCGCGACGCTCATGCCGCCGACTCCCATCAGGTTGGCGGGCAGCGCCTTCTTGGCGGCGGTCCAGGCGCGCGACTCGGCGCTCGCCTGCGAAGCGGCCGCGGCGGACAGCGCCACGGCCAGGACAAGGGAAGCTCGGCGGTTCTTGGTCATCGGCGGAATATGACACGGCCGCCGCCCGAAATATTCAATCGAAGGCGACCTTGGCGAGGCGGCCCAGGATCAATTCAATCGCGACCTTGTTGTCGCCGCCCTCCGGAATCACGAGGTCGGCGTAGCGCTTCGACGGCTCGACGAACTCGAGGTGCATCGGCCGCACGGTCGCGTAGTACTGATCGCGGACCGACTGGAAGGTGCGGCCGCGCTGCTCGAGATCGCGGCGGATCCGGCGCATCAGGCGGATGTCGGCGTCGGTGTCGACGAACAGCTTGATGTCGAGCTGCTCGCGCACGACCGCCTCGACGAACACGAGGATGCCCTCGACGATCACGAGCGGCGCCGGCTCGACCCGGCGGGTCTCGCGGCGGCGCGTGTGGGTCGCGTAGTCGTAGATCGGCACCTCGATCGCGCGGCCGGTGCGCAGCTCGGCGAGGTGCTTCGCGAGCAAGGTCGACTCGAGCGCGGCGGGATGATCGTAGTTGACCTGATCGCGCTCGTGCTGCGGCAGCGGCGATTGATCGCGGTAGTAGGCGTCGTGATCGATCACGACGCAGCGGCCGGCGGGGATCGCGGCGGCGAGCTTGGCGGCGATCGTGGTCTTGCCGGAGCCGGTTCCGCCGGCGATGCCGATGACGAGCGGGGTCACGACCCTGGTTCCTATCATTTCTCGAGCATCTGTTGCGTGACCGCGTGGAGCATCGGGCGTTCGAGCACGACCCGGAGATCGACCACGTCGTCGTGATCCTCGGTCGACATGATCCCCATCGAGCGCGCGCCCGGCGCGGCGGCGTCGAGCTGCTGATCGATCAGCTCGTGCGCGTGGTGCGCCTGCGCGGCGTCGGGGTAGCGGACGCGCACGCGCAGATCGACGCCGTCGCCGAGCGTCGCCTTCGCGATCACGTGGCCGGGCGGGATCGCGAGCAGCGCGTTGCCCGCGATCGCCTTGGCGTCGGCGACCGCCCACAGCGCGGACTTGTCGTCGAGCTGGGTCGCGAGCTCGGCGACCACGCCGCCGGGCCCGTCGGTCGCGCGCACGCGCCCGGACATCCAGGCGCCGCTCTCGCCCTCGCGCGTCGTGATCAGGAACGTGTGGTCGTCGAGCCAGCCGAGCCAGCGATCGGTGCCGTCGCCGTGCAGGCGGGTCAGCTGCGCGCCCTCGATCTCGAGGTGCTGGATCTCGGCGCGGCGCACGCCGCCGAGGCAGGCCTCGATCGCGTCGCGCGTCCAGCGGCCGGAGATGATCGCGTCGGCGGACTTGGTGCCCTCGGTCATCCCGATCGCGACCCAGTCGGTCGTGCGCGCGAAGTCGATGTCGCAGCCCTCGAGATCGAGCAGCGCGCCCAGCTGCTTGGCCTTCGCGTTGTCGAAGATCATCGTCGAGAGGTCGGCGTCCTGGCGCAGATCATCGACGCTGATGCCGACCACCGCTTGGGTGTCGTGCGCGAAGTGCGCGATCGATCCGCGCAGCTCCTTCGCGATCGGCCGCTCGCTCTTGGGCGGGATGATCTTGACCTTCGGCTCGGTCGGCGCGGTCTCTTTCGCGGGCTTCGTCGTCGGTTTGTCCTGCACCGCCCACGGATCATCGGCGGCGACGCCGCTGATCGGCGTGTCCTTCCCCTTCATCGCGACGATCGCGATCGCGGTCCCCGCGCCCGCGACGACGACGAGCGCCGCGACGATCCACGGCCATCTCCGCTTCCGCTTCGCGGGCCGCGCGTTGACCGTCGGCGCGACCGCGAGCTCCCCGCCGCTCTGCTTCGCACGATCGAACCACGCCGGCGCCGCCGGCGGCGTGACCTGCGGCTTGACCTCCGCGGTCATCCGCCCGCTCGGCGACACGGGCGCGGCCGCGCCGCCCGCCGCGACCCGCACCGCCTCCGCGAACGCCTTCGCGCTCGCCGGCCGATTCGCCGCGCGCGTCGACAGCGCGCGCGCCAGCTCGACGTCGAGCGCCGGCGGCAGCGCGGGCGCGGCGTCGGCCAAGCGCAGCGGGTTCAAGCGCACCTCGGGATCGCCGCAGTCGTCCCACGGCAGTCGGCCGGCGAGCATCGCGAACAAGACGACCGCGAGCTCGTAGACGTCGGTCTGGATCGACGCCGGCGATCCGAAGAAGCGCTCGGGCGCCATGTACGCGGGCGTGCCGCGCACGCCGCCGTCCGAGGTCGTCGTCGACGCCGGCTCCGCGAGCGACTTCGCGATCCCGAAATCCAACAGGACCGCGTGATCGTCGACGATCACGATGTTCTCGGGCTTCAGATCGCGATGGACCAGCGCCTGGTCGTGCAGCGCCTGCACCGCGTCGGCGAGCTGCGCGAACAACCGCAACGCGGTCTCCGCCGGCAGCGCGCCCCTCGACAACCGCGTCGCCAAGGTCTCGCCCGCGAGCTTCTCCATCGCGAGATACGGCCGCCCGTCGGCGAGCTCGCCGACCGACAAGACCTTCACGACGCCCGCGTGCGCGATCTCGGAGAGGCGTCGCGCCTCGACGAGGAATTGCTCGCGCTCCTTCGCCGTCGCGACGAGGTTCGGGTGCAGCACCTTCAGCGCGACCTCGCGATGTCCCCACCGCGCGTCGTAGACGACGCCGCTTCCGCCCTGCCCGAGCACGCCGGAGATCGCGAAGTCGCCCAGGCGATCGGGTAACTCGACGGAGAGCGGGCTCGTGGTCATTCGTACCAGCGCGCGAGTGTATCCGAGCGATTCCGGCGATCAACGACGAGGTGTGGCGTCAGCGCACGATCGTTAACACACCGACTACAAACGCTGACCCGCACGTACCCGAACCTCGCTCGGCATTCGTCTCACCCATGTTAAAAAGAAATCGGCCGCTGCTAGTTGGAACGAGCGGCACCGTCGCCCCCGAGGCGGTTGAGTGAGGTCCCCCATGATCCGAGTCGCAATTGCAGAAGACCACACCCTCGTTCGAGAAGCCCTTAAGCATCTGCTGAGCCAGAGCGGCCGCGTGCAGGTCGTCGGCGAAGCTACGAACGGTCGTGAGGCCGTCGAGCTGGTGCAGAAGGTCCGACCGGACGTCCTCCTCCTAGACATCTCGATGCCCGAAAAAGACGGGCTCCAGGCGTCGATGGAAATCGCAGCACAGGGTGGTCCCACCCGCGTGCTGATGTTGTCGATGCACACCGACGACAGCTATGCCGTCCGCGCGATCCGCGCGGGCGCTGCCGGGTACATCCAGAAGACCGCGAAGATCGACGAGCTGATCAACGCGATCGAAACGGTGCAAGCGGGCAAGCGTGTCGTGCCCGCGGGCGTCGAAGACGTGCTCGAGAAGGGCAACGCGGATCTCGGTCCGGCGCAGGTCCTGTCGCAGCGAGAGTTCCAGGTGATGGGATATCTCGCGGCGGGCATGACCAACCGGGAGATCGCGCGGCTCTTGTCGATCAGCGTCAAGACCGTCGATACCCATCGCGGTCACGTGCTGAAGAAGCTCAAGCTGCGCAACAACTCCGACATCACGCGCTTCGCGATCCAGCACGGCCTCTTGCAGATGTGAAGATCGACGTCCGTCTTCCGGCCTCCGTCTTCCGGTCCTGATCTCAGATCTCCCGGAAGCCGGAAGTCGGAGGACGGAAGCCGGTTTCACACCTGGCGGAGGCGACGCCGCGTCTCATCCGTGATCGCGGCTTCGAAGCTGTCATCGCACGCGTGGTGCGCCCGGTTGTGCCACTCCACGAGCGCTCCGACCTCGGCCGGTAACGCTCGCGTGGCGCGCGCCGCGATCTCCAGCACGTACAGGACACCGTCGCCTTCACCGCCGCGCGCGAGCGAGACGGTGACGGCGACGTCGCCCGACGACGCGGTCTCGACTTCCAGCCGCATCGGCACATGGCTCGTCTCGAGCTCGCCGAGCGGCGGGTAGAACGTGAACAGATCGCTCGGGCGATCCGCGCGCGACAACCAGAGCTCGTTGACGAACCGCTGCTCGGCGCTGCCGATCATGTACGGCTGTTCTTCGGCGAGGAACTCCTCGAACAGGCGCTCGAACGTCGGCAGATGATCCTCGTAGTGGCCGTACGGCGGATAGACGTTGTACGCGCAGGTGCCGGGTCCGTACTGCACGGCGCGCGTCGCGTCTTGGTTGCGCTTGATCACGCGCATCGCGCCGACCGGTCCGCGATCGAGGATCGGCGGCGACGCGCGGCGGCGCGCGAGCGGCTCGCCGACCGGCACCACCTCCTCGGCGGACGCGAAGCCGACGAAGCGCGCGGCCATGCGCGCGAAGACCTCGTCGTGCCACGCCGAGGTCGGCGTGCCCGACGCGGTGATCGCGAAGACCGCCTCGGCGATCTTGGGGTCCGCGTACCAACGTCTCGCACGCGCCTTCATCGCGCGCGAGTCTACTGTTGTTTGTGCCGCTCGCGCCAGGCGACGAGGTCCTTGCGGCGCTGGTCCAGGATGCGCAGCGCGACGACCATCACCGGGCGATCGGCAGCCTGCGTGATCGCCTGATCGAGATCGCGCTCGGCGTCGCCGGCGAGGGTGAGCGCGCGGGCGCGATCGTGGGCGTCGCCGTCTTCCCACAAGGCTTGCGCGAGCGCGAACGCCGCGGTCCCTGTGCGCTGCGGACGCAACGGCTGCGCCGTGCGCAGATCGCGCAGCGTCGGCTCGAGCAGCTCGCGCGCCTCGCGCATCTTGCCGAGCTCGACCAGCGCGCGGCCGAGCATCGAGCGCGCGATGCCGCGATCGTCGTCACCGCGCGCGCCCATCTTCTCTTCGATCGCGATCGCGTGCTCGAGCGGCGCGATCGCGTCCGCGGCCTTGCCCTCTTGCAACAAGGACGCGCCGAGCCCCTGCTGCGCCTGCTCGTAAAGCTCGAGGTTGCGCGCTGCCTCGGGCACGCGCTCGAGGACCGCGATCGTGTCGGCGTAGCTCGACGCCGCCTGCGGCCACTTCCCCGCGACGTCGTACGACTGCGCGAGCCCGAGCATCAGCACGGCGAGCGCGTTGTCGTCGTAGTGCGCGGCGCGGGCGGCGATGACCGATCGCGCGGCGAGATCGATCGAGCGCGCGAAGTCGCCGGTCTGGAGGGCGCGACTCGACTCGAAGCCCAGCGTCTCGGGTGCGTCGACGCCGCTGCCGCCGTGGCGCGCGATGATGGCTTGCGCATCGCGGATCCTGTCGGCGGCTTTCAGCTCCTGGTTCGCGCCCGTGTACTGGATCGCGAGATCGATCTCCGCGTAGGCGACGACGATCGAGTCGGCGCCGTCGCGCTGTCGGAGCGCATCGAGACGCCGCTCCAGGATCGCCGCGGCGGCCGCGGGATCGCCGCCGATCGCCGCGACCTTGGCGCGGATGTCCGCGAGCTCGAGGTCGAGATCGGCGTCGCCGCCGGCACGGACCAGCGCGCCGTCCGCCTCTTCGAGCGCTGCCTTCGCCTCGGGCATCCGACCGAGATCGGCGAGCGCGATCGCGAGAGAGCCCGACGCGCGCGCGCGACCGAGATCGTAGCGCGCCTCTTCGCTGATGCGGACCGCGCGACGGAGGATCGCCTCGGCGGTCGCGTAGTCGCCGGCGTCGATCGCGAAGAGGGCCTCCATCGAGAGGGCGTCGGCTACGAGCGGCGGGAAGCCGATCGACTCCGCGTGCTGGCGCAGCGCGACCGCCTCGGCGGGCGAGGTCTTCGTCGTGGCGACGCGGCGCATGTTGAGCTCCGCGAGCGCGGCGAGCGTGTCGTCGATGTCCTTCGCCTTCGCGCGATCGGGCGCGGCGGCGCTCGCGCGCGCGCACGCGTCGACATCGGCGAGCGACTCGGCGGCGCGCCACGCGTCGAGCGGCGGGTCTTGCGCGGCGCCTCTGGCCGCGCGCGCGAGCTCGGCCTTGCGCTCGTCGAGGCACGCGACCTTGCGCTCGGCGGTCTCGGCGGTCTGCTCGCCGCGCGCGGCGGCCTCGCACACGCCGATGCGCGACCTGCGCCAGCGGGTCGCGTACGCGTCGAGCACGTCGGCGGTCGGGACTTTCGGATCGATCTTCGCGATCGCGGACCGGATCGACGGGTCCCAGATCCCGTCGAGGCTCGCGGCGTCGTCGCACGCGGTCCGCTTCACGCCGCCGCCGCGGCTCGCGACGATCGCCGTGATCGCGAGCGCGATCGCCGCGGCGCCCGCGATCCACGGCCAGCGCGCGCGGCGCGGCGCGAGCGCGCGCATCAGCTCGTCGACGCTCGTGAAGCGCGCGTCGGGATCGGCGGCGAGCCCGCGGCGCAAGCTCTTCTCGATCCGCGCGGGCACCTTCGCTTCCGGGACGCGCGTGATCCGCCCCGCCTTGATCCGCTCGAGGATCTGCCGCAGCGTCGCGCCGGCGAACGGGCGCGCGCCGAACAGCGCCTCCCACGCGGTGACGCACAGGCTGAACTGATCCGACGCCTCGGTCGCCTCGCCCTTCGCCTGCTCGGGCGCCATGTACGCGGGCGTCCCGAGCACGGTGCCGGTGCCGGTCAGCGGCGTCGACAGCGCGAGCGCGTCGCCGGACGGCGGCGCGTCGACCTCGTCGCTCGCGAGCTCGCGCGCGAGGCCGAAATCGCCGACCAGCGCGTGGCCGTCGCGCGCGACGAAGATGTTGTCGGGCTTGAGATCGCGGTGGACGAGCCCGGCCTTGTGGGCGGCGGCGATGCCGGCGCCGGCGCCGCGGATCACGCCGAGGATCTCTTCGATCGATCGCGTGCTCGTCAGCCAGCGGCGCAGATCGACGCCGTCGACCAGCGCCATCGCGATGAACGTGCGGCCGTCGTGGGCGCCGACGTCGTGGACCGCGACGACGTTCGGGTGCGAGAGCCGCGCGAGCGCCTGCGCCTCGCGCGCGAACCGTTCGGTCGACGCGCCCGGCCGCACCAGCTTGATCGCGACGTCGCGGCCGAGCTCGTCGTCGCGCGCTGCGTACACGACGCCCATGCCGCCGCCGCCGATCCGCCGCAGGATCCGATAGCGATCGACGCGCGCGCCGATCGCGAGCTCGCCGGGCGCGGCGGTCGGCTGCTCGGTCGCGACCATCGTCGCGTCATGCGCATCCGCCGTCGGCGGGCACCAGGCGTCGATCACGGCGTGGCAGGTCGCACACTCCGCCGCGTGATCCGCGATCGCCGCGCGCTCGTCGGCGTCGACCTCGCCCGACAACCAGCGGCCGAGCGTCTCCGCGTCCGGGCACGACATCGCCACAATCGTAATCGATGCGCGTGTTACGTTCCGCTCGATGTCATCGGGGGCGGTGCAGGCGTTCGTCGGCGCGCTGGCGCAAGCGGCGCGCGCGCGCTTCACCGACGACGCCGTGCTCGAGCGCGCGCTCGACGCGCAGCTCGCGGACGCGCGCGCCGCGTGGCCGTCGTTCGCGATCGATCCGCTGCGCTTCGCCGCCGAGCTCGGGCGACGGCTCGGCGCCGACGCGACCCCAGCCGCGCTCGAGGCGGTGCACGGTGCCGACGTCTACCTCGCGATCGCGTGCAGCGACGGCGACGCCGCGGCGATCGCGCTGCTCGAGCGCGACTACCTGCGCGAGGTCGATCACGCCGCGCGCAAGGTGCGCGCGTCCGCCGATCAGGCCGACGAGGTGCGCGGCCACCTGCGGCGCGTGTTGTTCCTCGCCGAGCCCGGGCGCGGCGCCGCGCTGCACGACTTCGCGGGGCGCGGCGATCTGCGCGGCTACCTGCGCGTGATCGCGACCCGAGAGCTGATCCGCGCCCTCGAGCGCGGCCGCCGCGAGATCGCGATCGACGACGAGGCCGTCTTCGATCGGTTCGCGCCGCGCGACGACGCCGAGCTCAGCTTCATCCGCCGCGTCACCCGCGATCAGGTCGCCGACGCGCTGCGCGCGGCGCTCGCGGCGCTCGACGCGCACGATCGCGCGCTGTTGCGCTACCACCTCGTCGACGCGTGGAGCATCGATCGGATCGCCGAGATCTACCGGATCCATCGCGCGACCGCGGCGCGGCGCCTGACCGCGGCGCGCGCGCGGCTCGGCGAGCTGATCCGCGGCGAGCTCGCGACGCGGCTCGCGATCGAGAGCGGCGAGGTCGACTCGATCGTGCGGCTCGTGCAGAGCAAGGTCGAGGTCACCTTCGAACGCTTGCTCGCCGAGACCCGCGACGACGTGGCCCCTCCCGACGAAGCCGACGACGACTGACCGATTGCCAGATCGTGCCGCGCGACTTCGCGCCGCTCGTCACCCATGTGCCGTCATGAGGCACAACTTCGCGGCGCTGCTGTCGATCGTCACGTCGGGCGTCACCGCCTGTAGCTCGTCTCCCATGCTCGGCGACGCCGGCGGCACCGGCTCCGACGCCGACGCGCGCACCAGCGCCGACGCGCCGCCTGGGGTGATCACGCCCGCGCCGGCCGGCGTCGCGATCGGCAAGGCGATCACCGCCACGATCGATCCCGACGGCACGAACGTGACGTCGTCCGACGGCGTGCTCGAGCTCGACTTCCCGGCAGGCGCGGTTGCGATCCCGACCGACGTCACCATCACGCCGATCACCGACACCGCGCCGCTCGGGATCGCGTACGGGTATCGCGTCGAGCCGGCGAACCTCGCGCTCGCGCAGCCGGCGAACGTCGTCTTCCATCTCCCGACCGCGAGCGCCGAGACCGGCGATCTCGGCGCGCTGTTCGTCGCGACCCAGGACGCGCAGGGCTACTGGAACGCGATCGGCGCCGCGACGTGGAGTGACGGCGCGCAGACCGCGTCCGCGTCGCAGGTGCTCGCGCGACCCGGAGACCTCGCGCTCGCGAGCTGCCTCGGCCTCACCACCGACGAAGATCTCGCGCAGTCGGCGCCTGCGCACCTCGCGGTCCTGCGGCAGTGCGACGCCGCGCCGTCGTCGGGTCGCGTCGGCGGCGCGGTCGCCGCCGCGGATCCCGTCGCGTGGACGACGCAGTACGGGACGCTCGCGACGAGCGGCTCGACCGCGACCTTGACGGCGCCGCCTTCGCCGCCGAGCGGCGTGCCGATCACGATCGTCACCGCGACCGTCTCGCCGAGCGCGCTCGGCCCGCACGCGGCGCCGCCGTCGCCGGTCCCGCTGCAGCAGCCGATCGCGGTCGCGAGCTACGCGATGTGGACCGTCGACGGCCAGCAGTTCGTCGCCGCGATGGGCTCGAGCGTGATCAGCGGTCAAGGCAAGTCGGCGGTGAACGCCGCCGATCTCACGCACTCGGGCACGCTCTCGATCGGCTTCGACGGCGAGACGCTCGGCACGTACACCGCGACCGGCGTCAACGCGCAGGCGGGGCAGGACGCGTACCACGACGGTTACCAGGATCCGTGCACCGCCGCGGTCGAGCACGTCGACACCGAGCTCGACATCACCAACGCGTCGACCGACACGCACTCGATGTCGGGCCACTTCAGCGGCCAGGTCGCGGTCTACCGCGGCACCAAGCAATGCCCGAACGGTCCGGTGACCGACGTCGCGATCGTCGCGATCGACGGCGCGTTCAACCTCGGCTGGGCCGGCCCGCAGTGATCAGTTGGCCTCTTCGGGCCGCACGACCCGGCGCGCGAGCGCGCGCTCGAGCTCCTCGCGCTCTTCTTCGGTGATCAGATCCTTCGAGCGCAGCCAGTCGGCCGCCTCGCGATCGCGCTCGGCGTCGCCGGTCGGCTCGAGCGGCAGGATGCGACGGCGGATGCGCGCGCGCAGGTCGGCGCGCACCTCGGCGAGGAACTGCGCGAGCGCCGGATCGTGCTCGTCGCCGAGGAAGTTGAGCCGCATCCCGGCGCGCGTGAAGCCGGTCTGCTGCACGCGGCCGCTCCACCACCACGCCCACGCCGCCGCGGCGAGGAACGGCCCTGCGATCTTCGCCCCGACCTCCGCGTCGGGCATGAAGGGCCACGAGACCGCGCAGATCGTGCAGAAGACCGCGAGCGCGAACCGCGGCCACGACGACTCGGTGACGGTCACGCGATCGCCGAGCACGACCTCGGCCGGCACGACGATGCTGATCGACTTGAACGGCGAGCGCTGGCTGACGCGGATCTTGTCCAGCTCGAGCTCGTAGGTGCGCGTCTGCAGCCCTTTGCGTTGTGAGAGGCGCGCCATGCTCCTGGGTATCACGTCGCGCCGCGCGCGCGCGATCGCGACCGTTTCCTGCCGCCGCGTACCGAGGTCTCCGCCGCGGTCGGCTGGCCGAGGTGGGACGCGAGCAGCGTCGCGAACCAGCGCGCGAAGCGAGCGGGCGCATCGTGATCGCCGGCGAAGCCGGCCATGTCGAGCATCGGGCCGCCGGCGACCGCTTGCCCGAAGGTCGCGAGCGCGGAGAGCACGACCGTGAACTGCGTGTCTTCGCGCGACGCGCCGTCGGTGCGCCGCGCGTGCACGGCATCGATGATCGCGCGCCAGCCGACGCGCGCCGTCTTGACGTCGATCGCGTCGCGGCCCGTGAGGAACAGCCAGGCGATCAGGCGCGCATGGCCGTCGCGACCGAGCATGTCGAAGACGCGCTCGAGCATCGCGTTGCCGTCGGGCGCGCCGTCGCCCGCGGAGCGGAACGCGTCGAGCAGCGTGTTCTCCAGGCGGCGCACTGCGCGCTCGACGACCGCGGTGACCAGCTCCTCGCGCGTGCCGAAGTGATGGAGCACCGCAGGGTGCGAGATGCCGAGATCGGCGGCGAGGTCCTGCAGGCGGAGCGCGTCGGGACCGATCTCGCGGAGCGTGCGTTCGGCGGCGGCGAGGATCTCCTCGCGCGCCTCTTCGGCGGTGCGGCGGCGGCGGGGAGCGGCGCGAGAGGCTCCTGATTTCGCGGTCATCGCGACCGATATTGACACGATTGTCAGTAGCCGCTATTTACAATCTTGTCAGTTATAGTCTTGTAAGCAGCAAGGAGGCCCCATGCCCATCGCGACACGCACCGACGCCCAGTCTCGTCTCGGCACCTGGTTCGGATCGTTCGTGCTCTCGCGCTTGGTCGCGTCGCCGCGCGGCCGCGCGTTCCTGTTCTCGTTCATGGCCGACGCCGAAGAGGCCGACGAGGGCGCGTTCGATCGCCTGGTCGCGAAGGTCGATCGGCCCGAGCTGCAGAAGATGGTCCGCACGCACAAGGAAGACGAAGCACGCCACGCGACGCTGATGCGCGCGTGCGTCGAGCGCACCGGCGTCGCGCCGGATCCGCTGCCCGCGAGCCTGCGCATCGTCGATCGCATCGATCGGCTGACCGGCGACACGTTCCGCGCCGGCTTCCCGGACGATCCGCCCGAGCTCGGGGTCATGAAGGTCTACGCGCTGCTCGAGGCGGTCGAGGAGCGCGGCGTCACGCAGTTCGGGCTGATCTCGCGCGCGCTGCGCCCGCATGATCCGCGCAGCGCGGACGTGATCGAAGAGATCATCCGAGACGAGGCGCGCCACGTCTTGTACGCGCGCGCGATCGCGAAGCGCTACGCGCCCGACGACGCGACGCTCGAGGCCGCGCGCGCGCACGCCCACGCGCTCGAGGCGCGCGCGTTCGAGGAGCACGGCCGCGTGTTCGGCGCGTACATGGCGAGCGCCGGCCTGCTCGGCGCGAGCGCGCCCGAGCGCATGATGTGGCGGACGCTCGGCGCGGTCGGCGTGCTCAGCGCCGGCGCGCCGGCTGGACCCACGCATGCGCGCCGTCCGCATCACGCGTGACGACCGCGCGCACGTAGCCGGGCGCCGCCGCGAGGTCGGCGAGGGCGAAGCGCGCGCTGCGATCGTGGACCTCGCGCAGCACGTGGCCGCCGGCGACGAACCGGATCGTGTGCGGGCCCGGATCGGAATCCGCGATCGCGACGACCAAGGCGTCGCCCTCGACCTCCGCGTGCGAGAGCGTGACGCCGCTCGACGCGTAGAAGCGACCGGCGGCGAGCGCGTCGACGATCGATCGCGCGTCGCGCGCCGCGTGCACCATCACCCACGCGCCGCCCGGCGGATACGGCCCCACGCCGCGGTAGTCGTGCGCGTCGTCGGAGGCGGTGCCCCAGAGATCGATCCCCTGCGCGAGCACGGCGTCCCACAGCGCCTCGGTCGAGAGGTGATCGGCGTCGCCCGCGTTCCACGTCGCGAACTGCACGTTCCAGACCTCGAAGAGCGGCGCGCCGCGCTTCGCGAGCTCCGTGAGGAGCTCGGGCGTCATGCCCCAATGCCACTGCGGGTGGTTGATCTGCGCGACGCCGCCGAGCGCCTTCGCCTCGTCGAGCGCGAGCGCATAGGTGCCGAGCCGCACGCGCGTCGCGTGCTCGTCCCACGGGATCTTGCCCTCGGGCCGCGCGCTCACGCCGATCGCGTTGACGTGGATGCGGCACTTCTTCTCTTGCTCCGGCGGCGGCGGCTCGAGGCAGTCGTTGCTGTTGTGCGTGAGCTCGACGCCGGGGATCACGACCAGCGTGCGACGCGGCAGATCCTCGACGGGCGTGACCCTGTTGTGATCGCTGAGGACGATGAAGTCGTAGCCGTGATCCTCGTACCAGCGGATCACGTCGGCCGGCTCCTCGCTCGAGTCACCCGACGGCTTCGCGTGCACGTGCGTCGATCCCTTGAGCCACCCGATCTCCGGCTCCGGCTCCGGCGCCGGCGCCGCGTCGATCGAGATCACCCCGGCATCCGGCGCCGACGTGGTCGTGGTCGTCGGCGTGGTCATGCTCGAAAGCGGAACCGACGTCGTCGATCCGCACGCCGCAACCCACAGCCCCAGCGCGAACGCTCTCACGGCTCGTCCATCTCGAGCGCCGCGCGCGGCGTCATCGCGGTCACGACCCCCCACTCGCGCTTCTTCCACACCGCGCGCTCGGCCAGGAACAACCCGAGCGCGTCGGTCATGAAGCGCCGCTCGATCGGATGATCCGCGGCGACGTCGGTCTGCTCCCACGGATCGACGCTCAGATCGTACAGGGCCGGCGTGCCCGAGCGGCCGACCGTCGCCTTCCACGTGCCGAGCCGCATCGTGTGCGCGAACTCGAACATCGACGTGTACGACGGCCGCACCCAGCCGCGCCCGACGCCGAACGCGAGATCGCGCAGCGCATCGCCCTGCGCCTGGAACGGCGGCGGCAACCCGACCGACGCGAGGATCGTCGGCACGAGATCGACGCCCTCCGCGCCCTCGTCGACGACCGCGCCGCCGGGGAACCGCGCCGGATAGTGGATCAACAAGGGCACGCGCACGAGCGTCTCGACCAACCCGCCGCCGTGCCCGCACCGCCCGTGCTCGAACATCTCCTCGCCGTGATCCGCCGTGACGATCAAGAGCGTCTGATCGTAGATGCCCCACTTCTGGAGCTGCGCGACGAAGTCGCCGAGCCGCGCGTCCTGGTAGCTGACCGCGCTGTCGTAGATCGCGCGCAGCCGCTGGATGTCGCGCGGCGGCGGGATCTTGCTGCAGCCCATCGACTGCGAGTTGATGCCGAGATCGAACGCGGTGCCGAACTCCTGGAACGGCCCGTGATACGGCCCCGGGTCGTACTGCTCGAGCCACGGGTGGCGCGCGATCCACGGGCCGTGCGTGTCGACGGTGCCGAGGAACAAGAAGGTCGGGCGATCGAGCGACGCGTGCAACTTCTCGAGCGCGGGCTTGATCACCTTCTCGCCGAAGATCACGCCGTTGATCACGCCCTTCTCGCGCATCATGTTGCGGAAGTCGTCGAACCCGCGCGCGTAGCCGCCGTTCTCCTCGACGAAGCCGTTGGCGGTGACGCCGATCGTGTGGAAGCCGGCGTCGCGCAGGATCTCGCCGATCACGGCGAACTGGGGCCCGATGCGCCACGTGCCGCCGACGCCGGCGAGCCGCACGTTGTGCACCGCCGGGTACGTCGAGGTCCACACGCTCGAGTGCGACGTCTGCGATTCGTTGCCCTGCTCGTAGTACTGGCGGAACACCGTGCCGGTCTTCGCGAGCTTCTCGAAGTTCGGCACGTCGGCGCGCGCGCCCGGCGTGAACGGCCGCACGCTCGCCGCGCGGAACGCGTCCATCATCCACAAGACGACGTACTTCGGCGGCGCGCCCGGCTCGGGCACGGTCGGCGCGGGACCGGGGATCGTGACGCGCGCGCGATCGACGAACGCGATCGGGCAGTCGCGCGCGCGCAGCTCGAGACGCACGACCTTGCCGCTCATCGGCGAGAGATCGACGCGCGTGTCACCGCCGCCGAGCGCGCCCGCCGCGAAGCCGCCGTCGTTGGCGATCGCCTTCACATCCACGCGACAGTCATCGGGCGCGACGTGCGCGGTGACGTGGCCGCCGTCGGGCACCTGCACGTACCACGCGAGGCCGGCGCCGCTGGTGAGGAGGAAGCGATCGGCGGCGGCGTCGTAGACCGCGCGATCGCGCGGGTCACCTTCGGCTTGCGGATCGCGCGCGACGCGCAGCCACGCGATCGCGAGGCGATCGTCTTGCTTGGTCTTGGGCTTGGGCTTGGGCGCTTTCGCCGGAGCCTTCGCGGCCGCGGTCTCGATCACGACCTGGTTCTCGCCGGCGGCGAGGCGTCCCTTCGCGACGCCGATCGCGATCGTCTGCCAGCCGGCCTCGAGCTGCGCGCTGCCGGCGGTGTCGTCGGCCTTGCGGCCGTTGATCTTGATCGCGATCGTGCGCGGCTGCGCGGCCCACACGCGCGCGAGGATCAGCGTCGCGGCGTCGGCTTGCTCGGACGTCAGCGGCAGCTCCAGCGACGCGAGGCGATCGGGCGCGGCCGCACGCACGCCGTCGCGCACGACCCGCAGCGACCAGCGCGGCGCCGGCAGCCCGAAGCGCGTGTAGCGCGCGAAGCCGGCCGAGCCCGCGTCGACGACCAGATCGCCGTCGACGATCCGGTGCGCCATCACGCGGTTGTCGCCGAACGCGAAGACCTCGTGCTCGTCGCGCTCGTCGGATTTCGGCGCGGGCGCGTCGGGCGGCGCCGCCGCGTCGATCGAGATCGCGATCGGCGCGGGACGCGGCGCCGGATCCTCGTGCTCGCGACACGCGGCCGCGAGGACCAGCGCGCACGAGAGCGAGGTGGATCGCACGCGCTGATCCTAACGGATGCCGCGCGAGCGCGCCTGTTCAGCTCTTCTTCAGATCGCCGAGCTTCGCGAACGGGTTGTTGACGAAACCGGAGACGCCGTAGCCCGGCGTGCGCGGATCGGGGCCGGCGTCGCGGCGGTCGTCGCGACGATCATCGCGGCGATCGTCTCGACGATCGTCGCGGCGCGGTCCCTTGCGATCGCCGCGGCCGCCCGCAGGCGACGCGCCGCCCGGACCACCGCCCTGCCCGCCCGGCGCCGCGCCCTGCGGACCTTGCTGACCCTGCTGTTGTTGCGGCGGAGGCCCACCGCGGTCGTCTCGTCGCGGACCGCGATCGTCGCGGCGTCCACCGCCGCGCCACTCGCGCTGCTGCTGACCACCACCACCACCGCCGCCGCCGCCGCCCTGCGCTTGTGCCTGACCACCGCCCCGATCTTGCCGCGGCGGACGCGGACCGCGATCGCCGCCGCCACCGCCGCCGCCACCGCCGCCGCGATCTTGGCGCGGCGGACGCGGCCCACGATCCTGTCCCTGCCCTTGGCCCTGCTGTCCTTGATCGCGCCGCGGCCCGCGATCACCGCGCGGCTGCTGTCCTGAGCCTGCCGAAGGACGGCGCTGGCCTTCCGGCCGCGCCGACAACGCGATGCGCTTGCGCACGAGATCGACCTCGAGCACGCGCACCGTGATCTTCTGCCCCGCCTTCACGACCTCGGTCGGATCCTTCACGAACTTCTCGCTCAGCTGCGAGACGTGCACCAACCCGTCGTGATGGACGCCGACGTCGACGAACGCGCCGAACGCGGTCACGTTGGTGACGACGCCCTCGAGCGACATGCCCGGCTTCAGGTCTTCGAGGTTGACGACGTCGTCGCGGAACTTCGGCGGCGAGAACTCCGCGCGCGGATCGCGCCCCGGCTTCTTCAGCTCGGCGACGATGTCTTCCAACGTCGGCCGCCCCACCTCGTCGCTCACATACGAGTCGAGCGCGATCTTGTCGACGACCTCGGCGTTGCCGATCATCGCGCCGACCTCGACGCCCGCGTCCGCGGCCATCTTCTCGACGAGCGCGTAGCGCTCCGGGTGCACGCCGCTCGCGTCGAGCGGATGCGCCGCGCCGCGGATCCGCAAGAAGCCGGCCGCCTGCTCGAACGCCTTGGGCCCGAGCCCCGGCACGTCGCGCAGCTGCGCGCGCGACGCGAACGCGCCGTGCTCGTCGCGCCACACGACGATCTTCTTCGCGAGCGACTTGCCGATGCCCGCGACGTACTGGAGCAGCGCCGCCGACGCCGTGTTGAGCTCGACGCCGACGTGGTTCACGCAGCTCTCGACGACGTCGCCGAGCTTCTTCGCCAGCAACGGCTGATGGACATCGTGTTGATACTGGCCGACGCCGATCGCCTTCGGCTCGATCTTCACGAGCTCGGCGAGCGGATCCTGCAAGCGCCGCGCGATCGAGATCGCGCCGCGGATCGTCAGATCCAAGTCCGGGAACTCTTCGCGGGCGAGGTCCGAAGCGCTGTACACGCTCGCGCCCGCCTCGCTCACCTGCACGGTGAACATGTCGCCGACGCCTGCCTCGACGAGCAGCTTGCGCACGAACGCCTCGGCCTCGCGGCCGCCGGTGCCGTTGCCGACCGCGATCGCGACCGGCGTGTGCCGCTTCAAGAACGCGAGCGTGTCCTCCTTCGCCTTCGCGAGCTGGGCGTCGCCTTGCGAGATGAAGACGGTGATCGTCTCGAGGAACTTGCCGGTCGAATCGACCGACGCGATCTTGCAGCCGGTGCGCAGGCCCGGATCGACGCCGACGACCGCGCGCGCGCCGAGCGGCGCCGCGAGCAAGAGGTTGCGCAGGTTGTCGGCGAAGACGTCGACCGCGGCCGCGTCGCTGCGCAGCTTCAGATCCGTCCGGATCTCGTTCTCGATCGACGGCGCGAGCAAGCGCTTGAACGCATCCGCGATCGCGTCTTTCAAGAGCGGAGCCCACGGCGACTCCGGCGCGACCTTCATCAAGCGCTCGATGCCCTCGCGGATCTTGTCCTGATCGACCGCGATGTGCGCGCGCAAGACGCCCTCGGCCTCGCCGCGGCGGATCGCGAGGAAGCGGTGCGACGGGATCGTCTTCACCTTCTCGCGGAACGCGTAGTACTGCTGGAACTTGGTCGGCTCGTCGGCCTTGCCGGGCGCGACCTCGCTGACGAGCTCGCCTTCCTCCGCGAGCTCGCGGCGCACCCACGCGCGCACCTCCGCGGTCTCGGCGGCGACCTCCGCCGCGATGTCGCGCGCGCCCGCGAGCGCGTCCTCGACGGTCGCGACCTCGCCGACGACGAACGCCTGCGCGTCGACCGGATCGGATCCTTGCGCCAAGATGCGATCCGCCAGCGGTCCGAGCCCCTTCTCGCGCGCGACCGTCGCGCGCGTGCGCCGCTTCGGACGATACGGCGCGTACAGATCTTCGAGCTCGCTCTTCGCCTGCGCCGCGCGAACCTTCGCTTCGAGCTCCGGCGTCAGCTTCCCTTGCTCCGCGATCGACGCGAGCACCGCCGCGCGCCGCTCCTCGAGCTCCAGGATGTACGCGCGCCGCTCCTCGATCGATCGGATCTGCACTTCATCGAGCCCGCCGGTGCGCTCCTTGCGATAGCGCGCGATGAACGGGACCGTGTTGCCCTCGGCGAGCAAGGCGACCACCGCCGCGACGCCGCCGGGTGGCAGCGACAGCTCGCGCGCGAGCGCGGGGACGGGGTCGAAGTCGATCGTGGGGGCGGCAGTAGCTTCTTCGCTCATCGCTGGTTCTCGTCGGAAGGCGGGTACGCTAGCCCTGCCCGGCCGCATGCGCAATCCCTGATATATAAGGACGCATGGCCCTCGACCCCGAGATCGACCGGTTGATCGCGCGCCTGCCCAAGGTGGAGCTGCACCTCCACATCGAGGGCACGCTCGAGCCCGAGATGGCGTTCGCGCGCGCGGCGAAGCACGGCGTCACGCTCGCATACAAGGACGCCGCGGCGCTTCGCGCTGCCTACGACTTCCACGATCTGCAGTCGTTCCTCGATCTGTACTACGCGGGCTGCGACGTGCTCCGCGACGAGGACGACTTCCACGCGCTGGCGTCGGCGTACTTCGAGCGCGCGCACGCCGACAACGTCGTGCACGCGGAGATCTTCTTCGATCCGCAGACCCACACGATGCGCGACGTGCCGATGGAGGTCGTGATCGGCGGCCTGCGTCGCGCGATGGACGACGCGCGCGCGCGCTTCGGCCTGACGAGCGAGCTCATCCTGTGCTTCCTCCGTCACCTGAGCGAAGACGACGCGTTCGCGACGCTCGAGCAAGCGGCGCCGTTCCGCCGCGACTTCGTCGGCGTCGGCCTCGACTCGGGCGAGCGCGGCAACCCGCCCGAGAAGTTCGCGCGCGTGTTCGCGCAGGCGCGCGCGATGGGCCTGCGCGCGGTCGCGCACGCCGGCGAGGAAGGCCCCGCCGCGTACATCGAGGCCGCGCTCGACCTGCTCGGCGCAGAGCGCATCGATCACGGCGTGCGCTGCGACGAGGATCCCGCGCTGGTCGAGCGGATCGTGCGCGAGCAGATCCCGCTGACCGTGTGTCCGCTGTCGAACCTGAAGCTGTGCGTCGTCGAAGATCTGCGCGAGCACAACTTCGCGAAGCTCTTGCGCCGCGGCGTCGCCGTGACGATCAACAGCGACGACCCCGCGTACTTCGGCGGCTACATCGGCGAGAACTTCCGCGCGACCGCCGAGGCGTTGGATCTCACCGCCGGCGAATTGATCCGCGTCGCCGAGAACGCGGCGCGCGCGACGTTCTTGCCGCCCGATCGCAAAGAGGCGCTGGTCGCGAAGGTCCGGGCCGCCGGCGCCTAGAAGCCCTGCGTCTTCTTCGCCGAGGCCAAGTCGGTCTCCTTCTTCGCGTGACGATCGCGGAGCTGATCGCTCCAGATCACGTCGCCGTCGACGTTCAGGACCGACTCCATGCCGTTCGCCTTGTAGAAGAAGACGTCCTTGCCGCCGTCCTTGCGGAAACCGCACTCGCCGGGCTCCGACGACATGCGCCCGAAGTCGTCGTGCCACTCGGTGCACGCCTTGCCGTCGAAGGTGAAGATCGATCCGCCGCCGCACACGACGGCGCTGTCGCCCTTCCTCGATCCGGCGTCGCCGAGCCCGGTGATCAGCTGGCCGTCCTTGATCGTGTAGACCGTGACGGTCCCCGACGAGCTGCCGTCCGCGCTCTTCTCGGTGAACTCCGCGGTGCACGGGCTCTTCACCGCGAACTCGAGCTTCTTCTCGACGCCGCCCTCGATGAGCTGCGCGGTCGATCCGTCGATCGACCACGCCGCCTTCGAGCCGAGCGCGCTGCCGTCGCCCGACCACGCGCCCTGCCAGGCCTTGGTGCGCGCGTCCATGTCCCACGCGCCGAACGGGCCGCTCGGCGCAGGCGCGGGCGCCGCGGCCTCTTCCGCCTTCGGCGCCGCGCTGCCGGCGCCCTCTTCGCTCTTCTTCTTCGACCCGCACGCGGCGAGCCCACCGATCAACACGACGATGATTTGCTTGTTCATGCGCCGGCGTAGAGCACGCGCGGTGCCAAGGTCCAACCACACGGATCTCCACGCGGCACTGATCCGCGCCTGCCACCCGCGGCAGTTAACCTGCCAAGCGAGGCGCGGGTCCTATCCCTCATGCGCACCCTCTTCCTCGCTTTGCTGGTGTCCCTCTCGGCCTGCTTCGTCGGCGGCCACGCCGAGCACGCCGCCGCCCGCCGCGGCTTCACGTTCCTCGGCGACCGCGTCGTGCAAGGCGGCGCCGATCACGACGCGATCGGAGTCGGCGCGGCCGACGGCCGCTGGCATTCGATGATGATCGTCGTCGAGAACGCGCCGATCGAGCTCTACGACGTCGTCGTGACCTTCGGCGACGGCGAGCGCTTCTCGCCGCCGACTCGCCTCGTGTTCGGCACCGACTCGCGCTCGCGCGTGATCGATCTGCCGGGCAACGCGCGCTTCATCCGGCGCGTCGACTTCGCCTACGGCAACCTCGTCGCCGGCGCGCAGGCCAAGGTCGAGCTGTGGGCACGATGA